>JAFRXR010000083.1 GCA_017443395.1 Ruminococcus sp.
GAACGAGAAATTGCCCAGCATCTCGAAGTAAGTACCGTGACGCGCGGTCTTGCCGACGCTCTCGATGTCGGGAGTACGTATACATTTCTGGCAGGTAGTCACTCTCTTATTGGGGGGAGTAGCCTGTCCGAGGAAGAACTTCTTCAGGGGCGCCATGCCCGAATTAATGAGAAGCAGGCTCTTGTCGCCCTGCGGCACGAGCGAAGCGCTCGCCATTCTCGTGTGGTTCTTGCTCTCGAAGAACGAAAGGTACTTTTCGCGTAAGTCGTTAAGACCTGTCCACTGCATAGATATATCTCCTTTGATAATAAAAATTGTTTGCTGCGGGCGTATAAAACAAAAAACACCTCCGCCGCCAAATGGGACGAAGGCTCTCGTGGTACCACCCAAATTCAAAAGGACGCGCTGTCCTTTCCTCATTCTCCTTAACGCGGAACACGCTCCGGTTTCCCGGAGAGGCTCAGGGGCAGCACCCGCTCCGCACGCAGGAGCTCTCACCTGCCGCTCCCTCTCTGCGCCGTGCCGATAACGGTCGATCCCGTCAATGCCGTACACTGTTATTATAGTCCATTCCGCGCCGATTGTCAATGGTTTGGTGGAAATTTTCATAAAAAGAGCAGACAGATATTACGTTTTCGTGCGACCTCAGCGGTCACATGGAAGATAGTCCGGCGCCGAAGCAAGGGGCAGTCGTCCCTTTGGGATCCCATTGCTGAAAAAGCCCGCTCAAAGCGGGCTTTTTATCAGATCTTAGTTATATCCACCAGCTCGACGTCGTTTATCGTCCTGCCGGATTCGAGCACCTTCACGAGCGAGCGTGCGGTGTCTATCGCTGTAAGGCTGCATATCGAGCGCTCTATCGACTTACGTCTCATCTTTACGCTGTCGCGCTCAGGGAGACGTCCCTTCGCGGAGGTCGAGATGACGTAGTGTATCTTGCCGCTCTCGAGGAGTGTCACAACGTTCGGCTCGCCGTCGGATATCTTCCGCACGAGGTTTGCCGCGATCATGTTCCTGTGGAGCACGCTCTGCGTGCCGGAGGTCGCGTAAAGCTCGAAGCCCATGCGCTCGAACTTGTCCGCGATAGGAAGTATCTCCTGCTTGTCGGTGTCGCGCACGGAGATGAGCACTCCGCCCTCTCGCTTGAGGTCAAAGCCTGCCGCGATAAGTCCCTTGAGGAGCGCGTCCTCGAGGTTTCGTCCGATACCGAGACACTCGCCCGTGGACTTCATCTCAGGTCCGAGCATGGTGTCAACGTCCGTCAGCTTCTCGAAGCTGAATACCGGCACCTTGACAGCAACGTAGTCGCCTGCGGGGTAAAGTCCGCTCTCATAGCCCATGTCCCTGAGCTTAGCGCCGAACATAATCTTCGTCGCGATGTCCACCATCGGTATTCCCGTGACCTTGCTGATGTAGGGCACAGTTCTCGACGAACGGGGGTTGACCTCGATGACATAGACCTCGTGGTTGTATACGACGTACTGGATATTAACCAGTCCGATAACGTTCAGCTCCTTGGAGAGCTTTCGGGTGTACTCAACGATTATGCGCTTGATGCGGTCGGAGAGGTGCTGTGCGGGGTAAATGGAGATGGAGTCGCCGGAATGCACGCCCGCGCGCTCGATGTGCTCCATGATACCGGGGATAAGGAAGTCCTCGCCGTCGCAGATAGCGTCGACCTCGACCTCAGTTCCCATCATGTACTTGTCGATGAGGACGGGGTTCTCGATGTTGTGGCTCATGATTATGCCCATGTACTCCTTGACATCGGCGTCGGAGTGGGCGATTATCATGTTCTGACCGCCGAGAACGTAGGACGGTCTCAGCAGCACGGGATAGCCGAGGTCGTTGGCTGCCTTCAGAGCCTCCTCGGTGTTCATGACTGTATGTCCCTGAGGACGCGGTATGCCGCACTTTTCGAGTATCTCGTCGAAGCGCTCCCTGTCCTCGGCGGCGTCTATCATATCAGCCGATGTTCCGAGGATACGCACGCCCATGTCGGAGAGGTGGCGGGTGAGCTTGATAGCGGTCTGTCCGCCGAACTGTACCACTACGCCGTAGGGCTGCTCGGTCTAGATTATAGCCTCGACGTCCTCCTTGGTGAGCGGGTCGAAGTAGAGGCGGTCGCCGGTATCGAAGTCAGTGGAGACGGTCTCGGGGTTGTTGTTGCAGATGACAGCCTCGTAACCGAGCTGCTTCAGTGTCCACACGCAGTGTACCGAGCAGTAGTCGAACTCGATGCCCTGACCGATACGGATAGGACCGGAGCCAAACACGATGACCTTCTTCTTGCCCGTGTCGGTGCGCTCGATAAACTGCTTTGCCTCGTTCTCCTCGTCGAAGGTGGAGTAGAAGTACGGTGTCTCCGCCTTGAACTCGCCCGCGCAGGTATCGACCATCTTGAATACGGCGCTCTTGTGCTTGGAACACTTCTGTCCGGACATACGCTCGATAGTGCTGTCGAGGTAGCCGTACTGCTTGGCGATGTCGTACTTCTCCTCGGTGAGTTCTCCCTCCGCGAGCCATTTTTCGAGCTCCGCGAGGTTGAGCAGCTTATAGAGGAACCAGTTGTCGATCATGGTGATATCGTGTATCTCCTCTGGAGTGATACCGCGCTTGAGCGCCTCGAATACCACGAACGAGCGCTCATCGTCAACGTCATGGAGCTTCGCGCGGATCTCCTCGTCAGTGAGCTTTTTCAGCTTCTTGAGGTTCATGGAGTCCATTCCGAGCTCTATTGAGCGGACCGCCTTCATCATCGCCTGCTCGAAGCTCGTGCCGATAGCCATGACCTCGCCGGTCGCCTTCATCTGCGTACCGAGGGTTCGCTTTGCGTATACGAATTTATCGAATGCCCATTTCGGGAACTTTATTACGACGTAGTCCAGTGCCGGCTCGAAGCACGCATAGGTCTTGCCGGTGACCTGATTGACGATCTCGTCGAGGGTGTAGCCGATAGCTATCTTCGCGGCGGTCTTGGCTATCGGGTAGCCTGTAGCCTTTGAAGCGAGCGCCGAGGAGCGCGATACACGCGGGTTTACCTCGATAACGGCGTACTCGAAGCTCGTCGGGTGCAGCGCGAACTGGCAGTTGCAGCCGCCTTCGACCTTCAGCTCCTTTATGATGTTGATAGCCGCAGTACGCAGCATCTGGTACTCGCGGTCGGAGAGCGTAACAGCGGGCGCGATAACGATGCTGTCGCCGGTGTGAACGCCTACGGGGTCGAAGTTCTCCATTGAGCAGACCGTGATGACGTTGCCCTTGGCGTCACGAATGACCTCGAACTCTATCTCCTTCCAGCCGCTGATACACTTCTCGACGAGTATCTGGGTTATCGGAGAGAGACGCAGACCGTTGGTCGCTATCTCGTGGAGCTCAGCCTCAGTCTGTGCGATACCGCCGCCCGTACCGCCGAGCGTGAACGCCGGACGCACGATAACGGGGTAGCCGATGACCTTCGCGAAGTCCATTGCGTCCTCGACCGTCTCAACGACCTTAGAGGGTATGCACGGCTCACCTATCTTTTCCATTGTGTCCTTGAAAGCCTGTCTGTCCTCCGCCTTGTGGATAGTCAGCGGATCGGCGCCGAGGAGCTTTACGTTGTGCGACTCGAGGAAGCCCTCCTCCGCGAGCTGCATGGAGAGGGTGAGTCCGGTCTGTCCGCCGAGTGTGGACAGAAGGCTGTCCGGCTTCTCCATTTCGATTATGCGCTTCACTACGTCGAGCGTGAGCGGCTCGATGTAGACCTTGTCCGCCATAGCCTTATCGGTCATTATGGTCGCGGGGTTGGAGTTCACAAGAATTACCTCCAGACCCTCCTGCCTAAGTGCTCGACAAGCCTGTGTTCCGGCGTAGTCGAACTCCGCAGCCTGTCCGATGACGATAGGTCCGGAGCCGATGACGAGCACCTTTTTTATATCCTTTCTCAGCGGCATATCAGTCACGCTCCTTTCCCATAGTCTCCACGAACTCATCGAACAGGTACGCCGTATCGAGCGGGCCTCCGTGAGCCTCCGGGTGGAACTGCACCGTGCGGGCGTTCACCGCGGTATAGCGGATACCCTCGCAGGTCTTGTCGTTTGCGTTTATATGGGACACATGACCGACGGACGGGTCAAGGCTGTCGCCGATGACCGCATAGCCGTGGTTCTGGCTGGTAAC
>JAFRXR010000084.1 GCA_017443395.1 Ruminococcus sp.
CCGGAATCCGGAACACCGCAGACGTAGTCAACGTCGGGGAGACGTCCCGCCTTGATGTCGTTCTCGGCGAGTATCTCGCCGTTGCGGGTACGCATGGTCTCGACGGTGACACCCTCGTAAACGGCGTTGGGGTAGCCGTAGTAGGTCCACAGGAAAGTGCATATCTTCATCTTGGAGGGATCGCCGGGGCTGAGGATATTGCAGCCGTCGGAGGTGATCTCGGTTATCTCGCCCGCCTCGAGCTCGCGGTGTACCGAATAGCCGAGCTTCTGGAACGCGAAGGACTCCGTTGAAAGGCAGAAGCCGTCGCTGCGCTTGCCGATGATGATTGGCAGGCGTCCGTATTTGTCGCGGGCAGCGATGATGCTGTTCTTGGTGAGTATGATGAGCGACATAGTGCCGTCGATCTTATCCTGAGCGTAGCGGATACCCTCCACGAAGGAGTTCTTTTGCGCGATGAGCGCGCCGATGAGGTCGCCGGAGTTGATATTGCCGCTGCTCATTGCCTCGAAGTTGGGGCAGCCGCTCTCGAGGAGCTCGTTCACGAGCGCGTCGGCGTTGCGGATAATGCCTACCGAACAGACAGCGTAAAGTCCGAGGCGTGAGCGCACGAGGATAGGCTGGGGGTCTGTATCGCTGATACAGCCGATACAGAGCCTGCCGCGCATATTCACAACGTCGTTCTCGAACTTGGTGCGGAACGGCGAGTTCTCGATGCTGTGGATACCTCTCTGGAAGCCGAGGTCCTCGGAGTAGGCAGTCATGCCGCCTCTGCGGGTGCCGAGGTGAGAGTGATAGTCTGTGCCGAAAAAGACGTCAGTAACGCAGTCGTTTTTGGACGCTGCACCGAAAAATCCACCCATATTATTCTCCCATAAGTCTCTTCATGATTTCCTGATAAGCCTCTTCAACGCCGCCCATATCACGGCGGAAGCGGTCCTTGTCGAGCTTCTCGTGAGTTGTGGAATCCCAGAAGCGGCAGGTGTCGGGCGAGATCTCGTCAGCGAGGATAATTGTGCCGTCAGAGGTCTTTCCGAACTCGATCTTGAAGTCGATGAGGTCGATGTTGAGACCCTTGAAGAACTTCACCATGAACTCATTCACCTTGAATGCATACTTGGCGATAGTGTCGAGCTCCTCCTTGGTAGCGATACCGAGGGCGAGAGCGTAGTAGTCGTTGATGAAGGGATCACCGAGGTCGTCGTTCTTGTAGGAGAACTCGAGTATCGGGCAGAGGAGCTGCTTGCCCTCTTCAACGCCCATTCTCTTGGAGAAGCTGCCGGCAGCAACGTTTCTGATGATGACCTCGAGCGGAACGATGGAGACCTTCTTGACGATAGTCTCGCGGTCGCTTATCTCCTCTACGAGATGTGTAGGAACGCCCTCCTTCTCGAGCATCTTGAACATGAAGTTGGTCATCTTGTTGTTGATGACGCCCTTGCCTGCGATAGTGCCCTTCTTTTCGCCGTTGAACGCAGTAGCGTCGTCCTTGTAGTCAACGATAACGAGATCAGGGTCGTTAGTTGCGAAGACCTTCTTAGCCTTGCCCTCATAGAGCTGTTCCTTCTTTTCGATGTTTGCCATTTTAAAATTCCTCCTTGAGAATCGTTATATGTGTTTTATATGCAATCCCGCTTCATTGCGGAAATTGTTTGCTCATTCCTCTGTGTAACAGTCGCCGACAGGTGTAACGACAACGCTGCCGTCGGGGCTGAGGAGCGGAGTCAGACCCGAATATCCCTCGCCGACCGTGTTTATGTAGTTCACGCCGGTCTCGGTATCGACCAGTATCTGCAATGCACCCAAGCCGAGCGTTTTTTCGAGCCTCTGCTCGTGGGTGACGATGAAGCGCCCGCGCTTCTTTTCCTTTTTGTCGAACATGGCCCTTCCTCTTTTGTCACAGAGCGGCTATCTGCTCCTGAAGAGCCTTGTCCTTGGCGATGACGCCGTCAGCCATAGCCTTCTTCTCAGCAGCGAGCCTCTCAGCGAGAGCATCGTCGCTGACCGCGAGTATCTGCACCGCGAGCACTGCCGCGTTCTTCGCACCGTCGATACCGACTGTCGCCACCGGGACTCCGGGAGGCATCATGACCGTAGCGAGCAGAGCGTCCACGCCCTCAAGAGCCTTGGACTTCATCGGTATGCCGATGACGGGGAGGGTAGTGTGTCCCGCGACAACTCCCGCGAGGTGCGCCGCCATACCAGCCGCGCAGATGATCGCTCCGAAGCCGTTCGCCTTTGCGTTCGACGCGAACTCAGCCGCCTCAGCGGGGGTCCTGTGAGCGCTCATTACTCTGCACTCGAACTCCACGCCGTACTTTTTCAGCTCTGTCAGAGCCGACTTGACTACCGGGAAGTCACTGTCGCTTCCCATGATAACTGCAACCTTTTTTGCCATATCTGTCATTCTCCTCTTTCCTCAAATGGAATGGACATCGAAACGGTTATCTCGTTGATACCGCTTCCCTCGCCCCACATATCAATGCCGTAGACAGCCCATATTTCGTCGCCGTCCGGCAGGACCTCTTCGTACCATTTCTTTATGCCCTCGTATTGACCCTCGTCGCTGACTGCACCGCCGTAGCTGGCTATGAGCTGTGTGATGAGCGTGTCGTAGCCGGCTTTCAGCTCAGCCTCGCTGTAGGTATAATCGGGATCCGCCATATCTCCGGTCTCGCCGAAGTGATAGCCGTAGGTCTGGAGCTTGCCGGAATCGCGGTTTATATCGAAGAAGCAGTTGCCCTTGATGTCCACGCCGAGCGCGCCGTCCACGGGGAAGGCATAGCACTCGCAGTCGTAGCCGTCATAGAGGTATTCGAGCTCAGCCGCCTTGTCCCCGAGAGCAGTCTTTATCTCGTCAAGGGTCATTCTCAGCTCGACGCCGGGCACCATGACGAATTCCCCGGAAGCGGAAACAGCCGGTGCTTCAGTAGTCGCTTCGGTTTCGGGCTCGGTCTCTTCCTCGGTGGTCTCCTCAGTTTCCTCCTCGGTCTCCTCCTCGGTGGTCTCCTCGTCCTCGGAGCGCTTTTTGCGGGTACGCTTGGTGGTCTCTTCCTCCTCGTCGTCCTCGTCGCCGTCGTCCTCATCGGAAGCGGACGATGACTTTCCGGTGCCGTCGGTATCGTCGCCCTCGTCAGTGTCGCCGCAGCCGTATGTGCTGAATGCCATGAGCATTGCCGCGAGCAGGGCGGTTATGCGAAGTTTGTTCATCATTGTATTTCCTCCTTGTTTTCAGGCTGAGCGGGGACCTCCGGATACGCGGGGACATCTGCGTCGAAGGCGCCTGTCACCGCCTCGAAGCTGCTGTCGTAGCTTCCGCGGAACACCGCTGCTGCCGTATATGCGCCGCGCATGGTCTTGTCCCTGCCGGCGTCAGTGTAATCTATCTGGGTGTCCGTCGAGAGCGTGAACTCATACCGCGGGACGCCGCCGTCCGGAGCGAGCGCCGTGAGCTTAGCGCCCGTCAGGCTCAGGAGCTTCCGCGAGGTTATCCTCTCCTCCTTGGGGAAGAGTGATGTGAAGTTCACCCAGTTGCTCGGCTGCACCGCCGTGTAGAAGGCGTCGCTGCCGGTGTATGCGAAATCGAGCCATATGCCCGTGACTGAAACTATCTTTTTGAGCTTTGCGGGGGAAAGTCCCGCGAGGAGCTGTTCGTCGTCAACGCTGAGCGTGAAGGCGCAGCCGAGGGTCTCACCTGAGACCGAAGCTCCCGTGAGGACGCAGCCGTCCTCCGTGCAGGTGTATGTAAACTCGTCGCTGCCGTCAGTGAGGGTCAGCTCAGTGCCGGAAAGCTCTGCGCCGTCCCACGCGCCCCCGAGGAGCGGGTCGAAGTCATCGCTGTATACGACGCACGAGCCGTCTGTATCGGAGCGTGCGATGAAGAAGGTCTGACCGGCGGGCGAATACTTCTCGATGCTGCTGTAGATGAACGGCACCACAGCGTTGCCCTCGTAGTCGATACAGCCCGTGAGGATACGTCCTCCCACGCGCCGAGACGCGATACATTTCCCGCTCCCGGCGAAGCTGAGCTCCACCCATTCGGGAGCGGCAGTCACCCTGCCGGAGCTGTCCGCAATGCCGCACAGACCGTTCTTGTCCTCGAAAATGCGGCTGCCGTCTCCGTCAGGAGCGGAGAGGTAGCGCTCTATCGAGCCCTGCTCCTTCTTTCCGGAGGAGCTACCGCGCGTTCCGACGTAGAACCGCGTTATCGCGACCGCGAGCACGATCATGACCGCGAAGAGTATCGTCACGACGAGTCTTGTGTGCTTACTCAATCAGCGTGCCTCCTGCTTCTGCTCACCGCCGGCGCTGTTCTCCTTCTGGCGCTGCCGGTAGGTCTCCTCGGTCTCCTTGGCGATATATATCGGACGGTTCTTGGTCTCAAGGTAGGTCTTGGAGAGGTACTGTCCGAGGATACCCGTGCAGAAGAGCTGGAGACCGCTCAGCAGGAATATCACGCATATCGTCGTGGGATAGCCCGCGACCTCCTCGCCGAACACGAGGGTCTTTACGACGGTTATTATCATGAGCACGAAGGCTATGATGCAGCTTATGACGCCGAGCATTGAGGCTATCGCGAGGGGAGCCGTCGAGAAAGCCATGATCCCCTCGAGTGAGTACTTGACCAGTCCCCAGAACGACCACGAGGTCGTGCCGGCTGGACGCTCCACGTTCTCGTATTCGATGTAGCGTGTGTTGAATCCAACCCAGCTGAAAATGCCCTTGGAGAAGCGGTTGTACTCGGTCATATCGAGTATCGCGTCCACCATCTGGCGGGACATGAAACGGAAGTCCTGGGCACCGTCCACGATCTCGGTCTGGGAGATCTTGTTCATGATCTTGTAGAACTTCCTTGCGAACCACGAACGCACCTTGGATTCGCCCTTGCGGCTGACGCGGCGCGTGGTGGCGCAGTCGTACTCGCCGTTGCGGACGTAGGAGTACATCTCGGGCAGGAAGGCTGGCGGGTGCTGGAGGTCGGCGTCCATGACGACGACGAAGTCGCCCTTAGCGTTGCGCAGACCGGCGTACATACCGGACTCCTTGCCGAAATTTCGCGAAAAAGAGATGTATCTGACGCGCTCGTCCTTGAGTGAAAGGGAGCGCAGGATATTCAGGGTATTGTCCTTAGAGCCGTCGTTCACGAAGAGGTACTCGAAGGAAAGCTCCGGGAAATCGGCTTTCATCTGGTCTGTTACCTTGGTTATCTCGTCGTAGAACATGGGGAGGACCTCCTGCTCATTGTAGCAGGGGACAACAACAGAAACGAGCTTCACACAACTCCTCCTAACAGAAATAGTAATACATAATTAATAATACACCAAACCGGCAAATAATGCAAGAGAAATTTTGGGTTTTTTCATTATTTTACAAATTCTTTATATTCTGGTGCCGGCGGACATTGCCAAAAAAGTGTCAGGCGGCTGAGCGGCGTCAAACACACCTATCCTGTGGTTTTGCCACTAAAAATAGGCTATTGTCTCAATTTGTTTTTAACATGAATGGAAGAATTTGACAAAAAAATCAATAACGATTTGTTATTTTCTCCAAAATTATTAAAAATGGTATAATTTTCCTCTACAATTTCTCAGAACCTCTTGCTTTTTTTGTGCCGATAAGCTATAATGTATTTGTGTAAAAATACGCACAGGCGCGCTGCGGTCAGGTCTTTGCAGAGCTTAGTCATCGGACCGCGCATAAAGCTCCCTTCAGGTCTGTGCCGCCGGTAAATCGGCTGTCCGCTGCCGTAAAGCGGAAAACCGCAGGCTCGCTGCCATGCGGTAACGGAGAACACTATGGATATCAGACTCGTAACTTCCACCATGAACGATGAGGTCCACGGAACCGATAACGACAAGAAGACAGGCTGCGGCATCAGCCTTATCAAGCCTGAGAATGTGACCAGGTACCACAGAGGCGATACGATGACCGACCTCAAGGAGATCACCTGTGAGAAGTGCAAGGCTGCCCTCGCCAAGAAGCTCATCAAAGCCGATAAGAAGGAAATGGCTAAGATCATCAAGGAAGAGCGTATGCGTGCCAAGAAGGGCATCGAGGACGAGAGCATCGTCCCGCTCGGAAATACCGTTGCCAAGATAACAAGGGCTCCCGAGGAAAAGACCGAAAAGCCCGAGCCCAAGCCCGCTGCTCAGGAGGCTCCCGCTCCGGCACCCGCTCCCGAGCCGGCAGCTGCTCCCGAGCCGCCCAGACCGCTGACTCCCGCAAGCGCTGCGATGACCGACGACCTCGCGCAGTTCGCGATCAACGTTCCGCAGTCCGATCCCGAGCCTGAGCCCGTTCCCGAGCCCGCACCCGCACCTGCGCCGTCTCCCTCCGGAGTACAGGACGACTTCCTCGCGCAGTTCGCTATAAATGTTCCCCAGCAGGAGGAGACTCCCGCTGCTGCTCCGGCACAGGACGACTTCCTCGCACAGTTCGCAGTCCCCGCTCCCACGGAGGAAGCGGCAGACCCCGACGTTTACGGTACACCGGAGCCCGCTGTGCCCGTTCAGGAAGCACCTGTGCTCACCGACAACATCGAAGACATCGTAGTGCCCGATATGAGCAGCTATAACAGCGGCTTCAACCAGAATATACAGCAGACGGCTCCCGCAGCAGCTCCCGAGCCTGTTCCCGAGCCTGCCGCTGAGCCCAAGGATGTAATCAATGACATCGACGATATAATGAAAATGTTCTCCGTCAGCAGCGGTCCGGCAGTTTCGCCCGCTCCCGAGCCGACTCAGACATATACCGACGAGGAGGTCATCGACATCGACCCCGATGCTGTCAAGGAAGCAGACCCCGAGCCGGAACAGCCCGCTCAGGAGGGATCCCTCGACAGTATGCCCGAGTGGGATCTCGTTGCAAGCCAGATATTCGGTGCATCTGAGCCCGAAGCTCCCGCTGAGGAGCCCGAGCAGACCGCGCCTGTTCAGTCCGCTCCTGCCGAGCCGGTGATCGAGGACATCGTTCCTCCTGTTATCGAGGGGATCGCTCCTCCCGTGCTCGATGAGATAAAGACCCCCGAGGCACCTGCTGAGCCTGTTATCGAGGAGATCGCTCCTCCTGTGCTCGATGAGATAAAGGTGCCGGAGACACCCGCTGAGCCCGTTATCGAGGACATCGCTCCTCCCGTGATCGAGGATCTTGTTCCTCCGCAGCTCGAGGATATCCCCGCTCCTGCCGAGATACCCTCTGTTCCCGAGGCAGCAGCTGTCCCCGAGCCTCCGAAGGCTCCTGTGCTCACGGACAATATCGAGGACATCGTCGTTCCCGACATGAGCAGCTACAACAGCGGCTTCAACCAGAATATCCCTCAGCAGCCGGTATATCAGCAGCCTGTGACCCCTGTTCAGCCTGTATACCAGCAGCCTGCGGCACCTGTACAGCCTGTATACCAGCAGCCTGTGGCACCCGTTCAGCCTGTATACCAGCAGCCCGCAGCTCCCGCAACTGCCCCGGAGGCAGAATCTATCGAAGGCGATGAGAACAACATGAACAAGTACAGATACAGCACCCCCGTATTTGCAGACGAGATCAAGAATCCCGCACCCGTTCAGGCAGCACCCGTTTCCGAGGAGCAGCCTCAGATAATCATGGTCCCGCAGTTCGCTGGCTACGATGCGAACGGTCAGCCTATCTACAACTATGTTCAGATGAAGATGGCCGGCAGAGATGCCAACGGTCAGCCGATATTCGCGCCCATCCAGGGTCAGGGCATACCCGCTGCACCGCCTCAGGCTCCCGCAGCTCAGGCAAATCCTGTCCCGCAGGCAGCTCCGGTCCAGCCCGTTCAGCCCGCTCCCGTGCAGACGGCTCCCGTGCAGGCTCAGGCAGCTCCTATCCAGAATCCCGCCGGCTACAAGGCTCCTACAGCAAACGTATCCAAGATCGCTGTGAACCCGCACCCCAAGGCTACCTCACAGGCATTCATCACAGCTATCTCGAACGCTAAGTCCTACTCCGACAAGAGCCTCCTCGACACACAGGGCCTCCAGAAGAACGCTCCGCTCTTTGACTCTATCGAGGACGTTCTCTCCCAGATGGGCGACAACAGCGTAAAGGCTAAGAGACAGCAGGCTGCTGCTCAGAAGGACGTTCAGGTCTCTGAGTACAAGGCTCCCGCAAGATCCAGCTCCTCCTCCGCAGTCAAGAAGACTGCCGTTGAGCAGGACGAGAGATTTATGACCAAGGCTGAGCTCAAGGCCAAGAAGAAGCAGGACAAGATAGACGCAAAATTCAAGAAGGATCTCGCTAAGAGAGGCTTCTGATAAACGAGGGATTTAAATGCCGGTAAACGAGATAATATCGCAGCTCAGAGGCAGGCTCACGGAGGACTCCGCCGAGAACGAGAGGTTCCTGCGCGCAGAGGCTGAACAGTTCGCGAGAGAGCGCAATTACGACGGTGTCGAGGCAGTGAGCCAGCTCATGCTGGAGCTCATGCCGGCAGAGCGCCGCGAGGAGATAGTCCGCCTGACGCACGTCGACGGAAAGCGCCTTGACGAGGTATATGCCGAAATAGATAAGCACCTGCACGAGCACGACTCCGTCGCTGCAAAGCCGCTTGCCGAAAGGCTCTACAAAAAAATAACGGTCGAATACAAGGAGAACGACCGCGAGCGCTTCGTATCGCTGAGGAACCCCTTTGAGGATAACCTCTACCAGCTCCGCTACAAGACGGAGAAGAAGCTCAGCCGCACCCCGTTCGACTTCGCGACCTATATCGCTACATATGGCTATATACTCACCGAAACAGGCTCGCCGCTCGACGCTATCCCCGTGCTGAAAAAGGCTATGGAGTACAACCCGCTCGACGTCGGACCTAAGTTCGAGCTCGCGGAGGTCTATAAGCTCCTCCACAACAAGAAGCGCATGATCGAGACCGTTCAGGACATACTCAGCGTGGCTTCGTCGCCGATGGCGATAGCGAGGGCTTATGACGACATGGGATATATCCTCACGGAATTCCATGAGTACGAGGACGCCGCAGCATTCTACACAGCGAGCGTCATGTTCGCGCCGAATCCCGCGATACCGCGTGAGATGCAGCACCTTGCGGATCTCAAGGGCTCGCCGATAGTGCGTCCCACAGTTGAGCAGATACGTGAGGTCATGGACAAGTACGAGATACCCTTCGGCCCCAACGACGAGGTAGTGCATACCGCCTCGGAGCTCGCCGCGAACTACCTCATCGAAAAGGACTACCAGAACGCTGTCACCTCGATGAAGATACTCTACGGACTTACCCGCGACGAGAAGATACGCGATCTCATTTTCAAGTACGACCCGAAGTACGCGGCAGGCGCCCCAGACCCGGCAGAGGCAAACCGTGCGAACATAACCAGGACCGAAAACCCGGGCACAGAGGAATAAAAATAAGGACGCAGGAGGGGAGCCCCCTCTGGCGGAACGTGGCAAAAAATTACCGAGCCCATGATTTCAGGCTCGGTAATCCATTTTTCCGTTAAGGGAGGCTATACAACCTGCGTCCTTTTTGTTTGTAGTTTTATTCCTCTGGCTCTTCCACAGGAGCGTCGGGAGCATTCTTGCGGACGCTCTCAATGCCGTTCTTGCAGCTGTCCTTCTTGACATAGCCCTCGGAGGCAGCGATTATCTCGCCGTTTCTTGCCTTGAGGCGGAACCTGAACTCGCCTGCCTTGTCCTTGTAGATCTCGAACTTGGGGTGAGTCTGCTGCTCGAAGCCCTCGACGGTCTGATCCTCGAGGTTAGCAATGGGGGCGTTCTTGGCAACGCTCTCGATACCGCCCTTGACGCTCGCGAGGGAGTTATATACCTCGCCGCCTGTAGCGATGACCTCGCCGTTTCCGGCTTTGAGGCTGAAAGTGTAGCCTGTCTTAGTGGATTTGATAACGAATTTTCCCATGATAATTCAACACCTTTCGGCAAAATTTTTATACCTTGATTTTAACATGATTTCCGGGATTTGTCAATAGTTTCTGTGAGGAATGTACAAGGCGGCGGGAAGCGCTTTGCCCAAAATAACCGACAGGCTTTTGTGCAAATCGCGGGGAAATACCCCGGCATGAAGATTTTTTTGCAAACTAATTGACAAATTAATAAAGTTGAGGTATAATATACATAAATCAAGATCATTCTGTACCCGGCAGCCCGGCGGCAGGATATGAAAGAGGGGTAATCGAAATGCCACAGGAAAAAAGCCTCAAGGTGCTTATAGTTGATGACGATAAGAATATCTGCGATCTTCTCCGTCTCTATCTCGAAAAAGACGGCTACGGCGTTATTCTTTCGCACGACGGCGAGGAGGCTGTTGTTAAGTTCAACGCACTCAAGCCGGACATGGTCCTGCTCGATATAATGCTCCCCGGTATCGACGGCTGGCAGGTCTGCCGTGAGATACGCAAGAAGTCAAATGTCCCGATAATCATGATAACCGCCAAGGGCGAGACCATCGACAAGGTCATCGGTCTTGAGCTCGGTGCGGACGACTATATCGTCAAGCCCTTCGACGCCAAGGAGGTCATCGCGCGTATCAACGCCGTTACAAGGCGCGTCGGAGTCAGCAACGCTGAGCCTGAGATAAAGGAAGTACACTACGACAAGCTCTCGGTCAATATGACCCGCTATGAGCTCAAGGTCAACGGCAAGTCTATCGACACTCCTCCCAAGGAGCTCGAGCTGCTCTTCTACCTTGCGTCCAATCCGAACAGAGTGTACACCCGCGATCAGCTGCTCGATGAGGTATGGGGATTCGAGTATTACGGCGATTCGCGTACTATCGACGTTCATATCAAGCGCCTGCGCGAGAAGCTCGAGGGCATTTCCGACAAGTGGGCTCTCAAGACCGTCTGGGGCGTTGGGTACAAATTTGAAGCCGAGGAAGAGGAATGATCCCTCGGGAATAGAAATCTTCAGGGGGCGCATTGTGTCCCCTGTTTTGATACACCGGAGGTGGGACCCGTTGCTTAAAGGAAAAAGCTCGTATTACCGGCTTTTCATGTTCTCCCTGCTGCTGATGCTGACTGTTGTGGTCTTCCTCGGCGTCGCAGTCGTGAGCATGAGCTCGGAGATATACAAGCGCTCGCTGTACAAGGATATCAAGAGCATGGGCGGACTGTTCATCAGCTGCGTCGAGGACGAATACAGCGTCACCGGCAGCCTTGAGTCCGACGACGTAAAGCGTATCCAC
Organism: Ruminococcus sp.; assembly: GCA_017443395.1. GTDB lineage: Bacteria > Bacillota > Clostridia > Oscillospirales > Ruminococcaceae > Ruminococcus. Next base: position 11,168 of record JAFRXR010000084.1, read on the forward strand.
CGCAACTTCATGCGCACCAACAAGCTGAAGGTATACGTCTACGGCGAGGACGGAACGTGCATACACTCCGGCGCGGGCGAGGGCAGGGAGCCCAGACCGCTGTCGGACACCATAAGGAAAGCCGTTGATGAGGACGGCGAATATCTCTCCCTCGATTCGAGCAGCCTCTCCAAGAGCGAGCCGTACATCATCTACGGCACGGACTTCACTATCACCGACTGGCAGCAGGAAAAGCAGGACATCTACGTCGTGATCTACGGCAGGACCGACAGCATAGGCAGCTTCACCACAACGGTCATGATAGCGTATATCGCAGCGGCAGCGCTGCTGCTGATGATAGGCGGCTTCGCCATGATGAGGCGCATCAAGCGGCTCATCAGATATGAGGAGCACTTCCAGAAGGTAGCGGAGAAGTACGCGAAGGGCGATTTCTCGGAGAAGATAGACGCCAGCGCTCCCGACGCGAACAAGGACATCGCCGAGTACGTCAACACTATCGCGGAGAATGTCGCGAAGAGCGACGAGCGCAGCAAGACCTTCGTCGCGAATGTCTCCCACGAGCTTCGCACCCCCATGACCACTATCGGCGGCTTCGTGGACGGCATACTCGACGGCACTATCCCCAAGGTGCGCCAGAATGAGTACCTCGTGCTCATCTCACAGGAGATAAAGCGCCTGCGCATACTCATCAGCTCCATGCTGAACATGACCCGCTTCGAGTCGGGCACTATGCGCCCCAATTTCACCGAGACCAACCTCACCGACCTCGTGATACAGACCGTGCTCATGTTCGAGAAGCGCATCGAGGAGAAGAACCTCGACGTAGTCGGGCTTGACAGCGGACGTATCTCCGCAGTCGTTGACGCTGACCTTATGCAGCAGGTGATATACAACCTCGTCGAGAACGCAGTGAAGTTCGTGAACGTGAACGGCACGCTGTCGTTCCGCTTCGAGCACGACGACGGCTGGTATGTCATCGGCATAAAGAATACCGGCGAGGGACTAAAAAACGACGAGATACAGCAGGTATTCGACAGATTCTACAAGACCGATTCCTCCCGCGGCAAGGACACCACGGGTCTGGGGCTGGGACTGTCGATATCGCGCAAGATAGTCCACCTCCACGACGGACACATCGTCGTGAAGAGCGTGTACGGCGAGTATACGGAGTTCCTCATACAGATACCGGACAAGAGAGACGAACAGTCGAAAGGATAAGCTATGGACGAAAGAAACAACGATCTGACGGGCTCTCCCTTTACGGGGACGTCAGCCCCGGATACAGGGGGAGATTACGTCCCCAAGCACGAAAAGCCGCCCGAGGCAAGACAGCCGGTCTACGACGAATTCATGTACGAGCCGATCGGCTTCGAGGAGTTCGAGCGCGCCCAGCGTGAGGCGGACGCCGCTGCCGCAGCAAAGGAAGAGAAGCGCCGCCTGACAAGGAGCGAGCGCACTGCAACGGCAATGCTCGCACTGCTGATACTCATGTGCGGAGCGTTCGCGGTATACGGCTTGATACGCGACCTCGCGATGAGCTCGCGCTCAGTCATGCAGACCCGCACAAAGAACGTCGTGCTGTACCAGAACTCCAAGCCCGAGGGTGCGAACGATATCTCCAACTGGGTGGACGAGAACGGCAGATACACCGTCGAGGGCGCAGCAGCAGCCGTGAAGCCTTCGATAGTCGAGATATACACCTATTCCGACGCCTCCCACAAGGACCTCCTCGGGACCGGCTCGGGGATAGTCCTCACCGAGGACGGCTATATCCTCACGAATGCCCATGTACTGAGCTCCAGCGGGTATCACGTCATCGCTACCGATGACGGCGAGCGCTACGACGCAAAGATAGTCGGGCGCGACGCCAAGACCGATATCGCTGTCATAAGCGTGACCGGCGCGAATCTCACCCCCGCTATTCTCGGCAATTCCGACGAAGCGGTGGTCGGCGAGGAGGTCATCGCGATAGGCAACCCCGCCCGCTTCTCGGGTACAGTCACGAACGGTATCGTCTCCGCCGTGAACCGCAAGATACGCAGTGACGCCACCGGCTTCGAGATGAACTGTATCCAGACCAACGCCGAGCTCAGTCCCGGAAACTCCGGCGGCGCGCTCGTGAATATGTACGGTCAGGTCATTGGCATAACATCGTCGAAATACATCAGCTCCGACATCGAGGGCATTGGCTTCGCGATATCCATAAACGACGCCCTCCCCATAATCGAGGAGCTCATCAGCAACGGCTATATTTCAGGGCGTTTCCGTATCGGAGTGAAGTATCTCGACACCGAGACCGAGAGCAAGCGCATGGCTATCGCCGCTGAGCTGGGCATAAAGGAGCTTCCCAAGGACTTCAGGGGACTCTACATAACCAGCATCGACGAGGAATTCGACATCGCGGACACCGAGCTCAGGGTCGGCGACTTTATCACCGCTATCAACGGCAAGCAGGTCGGCAACTATCAGGAGCTCTACGACGCAATTTCCTCGAATTACGGTCCCGGAGACGTCGTCCCCGCCACCTGCGCCCGCTTCGACAGCGACGGCGAGGTCTCCTACTTCGACATCGAATTCGTGCTCGCGGAGGATACCTCCGGCGACTTCTGACCCTACTTCATCAGCCCGCCCGGGCGCTTTGAATTGACCCCGTAAACTCCTCCTGCCGCGCCGCAAACGCACGTCAGGAGGAGCTTTCCTATCCCCGCAAAGCCCCCGCATACCAGCGATATCCCGAGCAGCACCAGATATATCGCCGCTCCGCACATCGCCCCTCCGGGCAGTCCTCTCCGCCGCGTGAACTTCCCCAGCACCCATCCGCCGCAGAAACTCCCCGCGCCGAGCGATATCATCGCATAAGTCCCCGCATTGTCCGTGTTCCCGATCAGAAAGAACGCCGCCCCCGCGAACGCTCCCGCACATACCGCCGTGCACACCAGCCCCAGTACCACCGCTGCCGCCGTACACCTCGCACCGCTTTCCCAGAATCTCTTCATCGCACCCTCCTGTATACCACTTACTCTCTCCCCCGGACGATAGTAGTGTCTGCGACGCATTAAAAATGGGGACGCTGTCCCCAAGCCCCTGCCAAAGGGTACGGTCTCTGCCGAGCCGTTCCCTTCTGTCGCTCCGCGACATCTCCCCACACTGTGGGGAGTCACCCTTTGGAAACCCACTGTAAAAAATCCCATGCCGTGTTCCCTTTAAACGTCCAATGGAATACGGCATGGGATTTTTTCATAATGGGATTCTAAAGGGAATCTATTCCCTTTAGCGGGAGTTTGAGGGCAGAGC
>JAFRXR010000085.1 GCA_017443395.1 Ruminococcus sp.
AGACGCCGGGATATACGCCTCCCTGGCGGGGGCGTACAACACACCTGCAGGTACTATCTCCTTGCCGTATCTGGCAGGCCCCTTTTCCTGCAGCGCAAACAGGTAGATAAGCATCTGGAGGCCCATTCCGTACCACACGTCCGACAGCGAGAACGCCTTTCTGCCGGTCTTGTAGTCCACAACACGCAGATAGAGCTTATCATTATGTACCCATCCGTCAACTCTGTCCACAACGCCGTTGATCTGAACAGTTACGTCGCCGTCCGTGATCTCGGGAGGGATCACGTCGCCGTCAGCGGCAAAGCTGAGCTCAAAGTCAAGCGGCGAGAAGTCCGACGACCTCAGCTCCTGTGCCATCTGCAGCACGACGAGCTCCGCATCCTCCGCCAGACGTCTGAACAGGTATTTAAACCTGCCGGGCTTGCCCTCAAAGCCGAGCAGAACATTTGAGGCATACTTTGCGGTGTACTCCGCAGCAAGCTCTCGCACATCATCGTCGGACACCCGGGCAAACCCGCCTATCTGACCTACTTCACGCGTCACATTTTCAAGGATATAGTGCATGTATGTACCTATCACAGGAGCATCGAGAGCGGCCTTCGTTCTTGGCTCCGCCTTCAGACCATAACGCATGAAATATGAAAAGCGGCAGGAGTAGTACTTCTCCACCTTGGACGCGGTAAGGGCCACCTTGCCTCCGTACAGCCTCCTGGCGGTTTTGGGCGTCATCGTACCTCTCTTCAGCATTGAAGCGCGCACAGCCGCTTCAAGCATGCCTGACAGTTCCCCGCTCTGCTCTGCAAACCGTCTTGCTGCGATCGCCGCCGGGTCAGACGTCTCGGAAAATGCGGAGGACGCGAGCTCAACGACCGTGGACTTCGAAAATACCTTGCAGTCTCGCCGGTCAATGCGCTGCGGAGTGATGCCGAACAACTCCGATATGCGAGTAAAATATATTGACGGCCGCTGCTGAGTACCCGAAGCGGAAGAGTCGCTGAACGTCATAACGATCCTGTCAGACGCCTGGACCAGCGATGCATAGACCGCATAAATGTCGTCCGCCATACGCTTTCTGCGCGATGAAGGCAGCGGCAGATCGAGCCGTATCAGCTCTTCTCTTTCATACTCCGACAGTGCGCCGGCAGCGGAAGTCATATGAGGCAGCGCGTCGTCCGTCGCGCCGACAACTATGATGCACTTGATATCTCGGCTCAGCATCCGAGTAATACCGCCGCAGCTCACCGCGTCCACCACTGGAGGGATGGCGCCTATATCGTACTGTGACAGCATGAGTTCCCAGTGACATGCGAACTCCTCCACAGTTGCGGGCTCAGCTCCGAGGACGTCATAAAATTGCTCCATTGCAGTGACTATCGTATCCCACAGGGACGAATATACGCCGTACTGCTGCATATCCCCCGCTTTTTCAAAGTCAGCCGCTCTGGCAGCTATCTCATCACTCCGACCGGCTGCAGAAATGAAATCAAACAGCGCCTGAATCATCTCGCCGTATGTCTCACAAGCGCCGAGTCCGCGCTGCAGCGAATAGAGCGGCGCAGCGACTTTTCTTCGGATG
>JAFRXR010000086.1 GCA_017443395.1 Ruminococcus sp.
ACCAGAGCAACGTCATCTACATCATGCAGTACATCGTCATGGCGAAGCTGCACATGATCGACACCTACTGGGCGCTGATACTTCCCTCCATAGCCTCGCCTATGGGACTCTTCCTCATGAGGCAGTCCATAGGTCAGGTGCCCGACGCCATGATCGAAGCCGCAAAGGTGGACGGCGCGGGACTGTTCAGGATATGCTGGCAGATAGTCATGCCCAACCAGAAGCCCGCCCTGATGACGCTCATCATCTTCGCCTTCCAGGCGGCATGGAACATACAGTCCGGAACGGTCGTGTTCCAGGAGCAGTACAAGACCCTCACCACGGTCGCTGCACAGGCAGCCTCGGCAGGTCTTGCACGAGCCGGCGTCGCAATGGCGGTATCTGTATTCACGCTCGTTCCTCCGATAGTCATCTTCATGCTCGCACAGAGACAGGTCATCGAGACCATGGCTCACTCGGGCATCAAGGACTGATAAGCACAGAAAGGGTGAGATAAGTGAAAAAAAGAAATAAAACGCTTTTGACGCTGTTCGCATCGTGTGTGCTCCTCGGAGGCGGGATAGTATCGTTCGCGGCAAGAGCAGGCGAGCCCTACGACGTGTACAACTACGACCGCTGGGGCGAGGCGATACCCTCTCAGGCGGGATATATCGCAGACCGAGTGGTGTCGGGATACGACCTCGGCGTGGGCGCGATGAGCGCTCCGAGCGACATCTTCTGCGACCACAACGATATCTTCTACATCTGTGACAGCGGCAATAACCGCATAGTCGCCGCAGATTCCGACCTCAGCAGCATAGTGAAGGTCTACGACCGCTTCACCATGCCCGACGGCTCGGTGACTACCCTCAATAAGCCCATGGGAGTGTTCGTCTCCGCGGAGACCGGCAACATCTACATCGCCGACAGCGAGAACTCGCGCGTGCTCGTCTGCGATACCGACGCGAACGTCGTCATGGAGATAACCCGTCCAGAATCCGACCTCTACAACGGCACCTTCCTGCCGCAGCGCGTCATCGCGGACAAGGCGGGCAATGTCTACGTCGTGCTGAGGAACATCACCACAGGTGCGGCGATGTTCGACGCAAGCGGTGAGTTCACGGGCTTCTACGGCGCGAACCGCGTCGAGCCGACGGCTGAGATAGTCGGCAACTACATCAAGAACCTCTTTATGTCCGAGGAGAAAAAGGCGCGCCGCGCAAGGAATGTCCCCACCGGTATCACCAGCTTTGACATCGACGGCGACTTCATCTTCACCTGCACGTCCTCCTCGACCCAGACCACGGATACGGTCAAGAAGCTCAACGCTGCCGGAAAGAACATCTTCGCCAGCAAGGAGCTTGCTTTCGGCGACTACACCCCCATGTACGACACCTCACAGAACAAGGTGCTCCAGCCCGCTATCTGCGACATCGACATCGCCGACGACGGCAACATCAACTGCCTCGATTATACTACGGGGCGCGTCTTCCAGTATGACAAGGACTGCAATCTGCTGTTCATAACCGGAACGATCGCCCGTCAGGTGGGAGGCTTCAGTCAGGTGTCGGCTGTTGAGTCGCTCGGCGATGACCTCTACGTCCTCGACTCGCAGAAGAACACCGTAACAGTCTTCGTGGAGACCTCCTTCGGGGAGATAGTCCACGACGCGACGGATAAGTTCAACGCCGGCTACTACGACGAAGCGCTCGAGCCGTGGTATGAGGTGCTCAAGCGTGACGGAAACTACCGCCGCGCATACATCGGCGTAGCGTCCGCGCTGTACAACCGCGGCGACTACAAGGGCTCGATGAAGTACGCGAAGCTCGCGGACGCCCCGAGGATCTACAACAAGGCGTTCGAGGGCTACAGAATGGAATTTCTGAAAGCCAATTTCGGGTATATAGCGGCAGGGCTCGCGGTGCTGATAATAGGTATCATAGTCCTGAAAAAGCGGTTGAAAAAGCGGAAGCCCGCGGCAGAGACTGCGGCGGCAGCTCCCGCAGCAGAGAACGAGGTCAGCGGAAAGGAGGAGGAGTAGCCTTATGATGGATCTCACGCAGAAGCAGTGGGTCAAGCACGCTGTGATGCACCCCGTCGAGGGATTTGAGGATATGCGCTGGAAGAAGTCCGGCTCGCTTAAAATAGCCTTCGGGATCGTGCTGCTGCTCTTCATCGCAGCCGTTGCGGACGGCAGAGTCTACGGCTTCCAGTTCGGAGTGGCATACGACAAGACCTTCAACATCATACCCTACATCGTCAAGAGCATAGTGGTGTTCGCGGCATGGGTAGTCGGCAACTGGGCGGTGTGCACCCTCCTCGACGGCGAGGGCACGATGAAAAACATCTGCATATACAGTGCCTACGCGCTGATACCCTACATCGTGCAGATATTCATATGTCTGCTCCTCTCGCACATACTTGTGCAGGACGAGGCTGTATTCATACAGGCGGTGCGCATAATCGGCACGGGCTGGACGGCGATACTGCTGTTCTCGGCGATAAAGTCGGTGCACCAGTACTCGTTCGGCAAGACAGTCTTCGCGATAATCCTCACGATAGCGGCAATGTTCATCATGCTCTTCCTGCTGGTGCTGTTCATGTCGCTCATTCAGCAGGTATACATCTTCATTTCCACGATCTACACGGAGATATCCTACCGTGTCAGGGTCTGATGAACGGCGGTGATCACTATGAAGAACAAGATCAAACGGACGCTCCTGTGTCTGCTCGCCGTATCGGCAATGACCGTGACCGGGAATATCCACGCCGACGACGACACCGCAGTTACTGCGGAGGAGGTCTCCTCCGACGGGACCGCAGAGGACGGCTCCGAGGAGGGCACGGGAGAGCGTGCAAAGCGTAAGGAAGCCGACGAAAAGGCTGATTTCGACGTCGCACTCGCTGAGAAGTACCTGAAGAAGGTCGGCACGGAAGCCGGGCTCGACATCTACTACAAGAGCAAGGACATCGACGACGAGATATGGGACGCAAACGGCGGCAAGCCGGCTAAAAAGTCCGATTACACCGACGAGCAGAAGGCTCTGGCGGACGAGATCGACGACGTCGGCAAGCTCGGTGAGCTGGTCGCGGTGAACTCTGCGACGGGAGCCCCTGTGGCTCAGTTCAAGAGCGGCAGCAAGTCCGACGAGGGTATGCTGTACGTCAGCAATGCGGGACGCTACATCGTCACCGTCGATGAGAACTACACCAAGGTCATCAAGGTGCGGGAGCTCATCTCCTCGCTCGACTGCGAGAACGCCTTCCTCACCGATGACGGCGAGACTCTTGACCTCATGACGAGCGACAATAAAAAGCTCGACAATAGCTTCACCTACTCCGCCGACGAGGACGGCTATGCTGTTTACAAGGCGGACAACGGCGAATTCGCATGGCTCTCCACGGACAGGAAGCACTACTACGGCGCGTTCAGATACGGCGCCGAGGACAGCGACCTCCGTATGCTCGTGGACGACCGCAATGCTATCTTCGGTCTCGAGAACAAGGAGACCGGCTACATCTGGTGGTCTGCACCTCTCGGTGCGACGCAGGATACCGTCGCGACCGACCTCCTCGTTAACGAGCTCCGCTCCTCGAGCGTGCTCAGATACGGTGTCCCTGCGAGCCGCTCCAATAACAACGTCCTGCGCTCCGGCACCGACGACTGCGTGACCACAGTCTCCGACATAACCAACGGCATACGCATAGTCTACAACTACCAGAAGGCGGGCTTCAAGTTTCCGGTGGAATACACCATTGAGGGCGACCACCTCAAGGCGAGCCTTAAGGTCTCGGAGATAGAGGAGACCAATTCCTCGAACGTCGCGACGGAGCTCACGCTGCTCGGCGGCTTCGGTGCAGCGTCCGATACCGAGGAGGGGTACTTCGTTATCCCGGACGGCAGTGGCGCGCTCGTGAGGTTCAACAACAACCGCACGATGAATACCAACGCCTACGCGCAGAGGGTCTACGGCTCGGACGTAACTGTCGTCCCCACGACAAAGGGCGCGGTCACGGAGCAGCTCTATCTGCCGTGCTACGGCATAGTCAAGGACGACAACGCAATGCTCGTCGTGGCTTCAAAGGGCGACTCCAATGCAGTGCTCTCGGCTAAGGTCTCGAAGCAGTCCAACAGCAGCTACAACCTCTGCAACTTCACATTTATCCTGCGCGGCACAGATACGTTCTATATGTCCGGAAACACCCGCGAGGAGCTCACGGTCTTCGAGAGCGGCAGGATAAAGTCCGACGACATCGAGCTGCGCTACTATCCTATCGAAAAAGAGGGCGCCGACTACGTTGACATCGCAGAGCGCTACAGACAGTACCTCCTCGATGAGGAGGGAGTGACCGTCAAGGCACCGGCTGACAGCGCCCCGATGTACGTTGACCTCTACGGCGGCGCACAGAAGAAAAAGCCTATCCTCGGCATACCGGTTACGCTCAAGCAGGCGATAACCAAGTACGGCGAGGCTGAAAAGATACTCACCGACCTCAAGAACGGCGGCGTGGACGACATGGTCGTTTCCTACAACAACTGGACGAACGACGGCATCAAGAACAAGGTCGATACCGACGCCAAGCCCTCGTGGACACTCGGCGGCAAGGGCGACTTCAATGAGCTCAGGGACTTCATGTCCTCGAACGGCTATGAGTTCTACCCGACCTCCGATAACCGCGATTTCTACTCCGGCAACGGCTATTTCTCGTTCACGAGCACGGCTGTGAGAGTATCGGGCTCGTATTCGCGCATAGTCAGCTACGACCGCGCATACGGGATTCCTGACGGCTTCAAGAAGAATATGTCGCTGCTCTCGCCGAGCTATTTCACGGACGTCATGGGCGACATCGGCAAGAACTACTCCAAGGCAGGTCTGAGCGGTGTCTCGCTCGCAGACCTCACCACCTCGCTCTACGGCGACTACGGCAAGAAGGACATCTCCCGCGCCGCTGCCATGGATCTCCTGACCAGCGGCTATGAGTCGATAAACAGCAGCCTTTCCGGCGGCATACTTGCGGACAGCGCAAACGCCTACGCACTGCCGTATGTCAGCCATATCACCAACGTGCCGCTCTCGTCGAGCCGCTTCGACATCTTCGACGAGGACATACCGTTCTACCAGATAGTCATGCACGGCATTATCCCGTACTCCACGACTGCGGTGAACGGCGACGCGGATTCCGGCACGCTGCTCCTCATGGCGGCAGCGACCGGCAGCAACCTCTACTACGACATGATCTACGAGGAGACCAGCACCCTCAAGGACACTGAGTACGACACTCTCTTCTATGCGAACTACGAGCACTGGACCGACACCGCAGCTGCGGAGTACGCTCTGCTCGCACCCATGCTGAAGAGCGTCAGCGACTGCACGATAACCGGCTACGATACCGGTAACGACGGCAGTCTCATCACCACGACCTACTCCGACGGCACAGTCGTGAGGGTAGACCTTGATGAGAGAACTATCGAGTGGGGCGGGAACGTCTATGAGCTCGATAAAATAGCGGAAGAAGGAGGGATAAGATTCTGATGGCTAAGAAAAGACCAGACCCCGAAATAGAAGCAGCCAAGGAAAAGGCTGCGCAGATGAAGGCTGAGATAGGCACAGAGCTCCCTCCCTTAAAGGCAGGGGATACCCCTTCCGAGGAGCCTGTACCGGCTGCCGCAGCTCCCGCAAAGGAGCCGAAGCACAGCAAGCTCCCCTATGAGAAGCGCAAGGCGCTCTACGGCTACGGCTTCATCGCGCTGTGGATGGTGGGAACGCTCCTGTTCTTCCTGATACCGCTTGTGACCTCGCTGTACTACTCGTTCTGCGACGTTCAGGTAAATCCCGGCTCGCTCGATACCAAGTGGGTGGGTTTGCAGAAGTACTCCGACGTCCTCACGGTAGACCCCAACTACACCGATTACCTCGGGGATATGCTCCTCGAGACCCTCTGGAAGACCCCGCTCGTACTGATATTCTCGCTGTTCATAGCGGTCATACTCAACCAGAAGTTCAAGGGCAGAGTACTCGCGCGAGCGATATTCTTCCTCCCCGTCATCATCGCCACGGGACCCGTCTACAGGATAATCAACGGCGATATGAGCTCGACCGGAAACACCGGTGCTGCGCAGTTCTCGACGATGTTCTCGACTGACCTCATCGGCGAGCTGATGAACTTCCTCGGCATATACGGTCTGAGCGACAACATGGGAACAGTCATCTCCACAGTCGCCGACAACATCTTCGGCATCGTGTGGAGCTCGGGAATACAGATACTCCTCTTCCTTGCAGCATTGCAGAATATCCCGCCGTCCGCGAGGGAAGCCGTCCAGATGGAGGGTGCGACCGCTTGGGAGTACTTCTGGAAGATCACCTTCCCGTATGTGAGCCCGTTCATACTCGCGAACCTTATATTCACTGTCATCGACTCCTTCACGAGCCCGATGAACAGCGTAATGAACCGCATTCTCGACATGAAGAACGACTGGAAGTTCGGAGAGGCGTCCGCAATGGCGTGGATCTACTTCATCATCGTTCTTGCGGCAATAGGACTCGTCACCGCCATAGTAAATAAGTTTATTTACTATGAGGTGGACTAAGGAGGTGCGGGAATATGTCAGAAAACACCTCCATAAACGCTGCGGGCGAGGCTGTGGTAAAGGCTGAGCACGAGATAGGCAGCGGCATGAGCAAAAAGGAAGCAAAGAGGATACGCATGGAGACGATGTCGCGGGAGGAATTAGCCTACCTGCGCAGGAAATCCATAGCGGAGAAGGTATGGCCGTTCTTCCGCTTCGTGATACTCTTCGGTCTCGGCTTCGTCATCATGTACCCGCTCATCTACATGGTGAGCTGCACCTTCCGCGAGAGGAGCGACATGAACGACCCCACAGTAATGTGGATACCGCGTCATTACACGCTCAGCATCATCAAGGAGACCATACAGGCTATGGACTTCTGGAAGACTCTCCGCACGACGCTGGTGCTGAACATCGGCTGCTCGCTGGTGCAGGTAATATCCTGCGCGATAACCGGCTACGGCTTTGCACGATTCAAATTCAAGGGCAAGAATCTGCTCTTCGGTATCGTCATCATGATGATACTCGTCCCCACGCAGGTGATATCCCTGCCGCTGTACGTTCAGTTCAGGTACTTCGGTATCAGGGGACTGTTCACCGTGAACCTCATCGACAATATGCTGACCATGTATCTCCCCGCGCTGACCGCGAACGGCATACGCTCGGGACTTATGATACTGATATTCCGCCAGTTCTTCAAGGGGCTCCCGCGTGAGCTCGAGGACGCCGCCTACATCGACGGCTGCGGACCGTTCAAGACGTTCATCAGGGTAATGGTGCCGAATGCGGCGTCATCGTTCCTGACGGTCTTCCTGTTCTCGGTGGTATGGTACTGGAACGATTACTATGTCAGCACGACGTTCTTCACGAATACCAAGACGGTGGCACTCATGCTGACGAATCTCGACAGCGAGCTGAAGATACGCCTGTTCAATGACCCGACAGTGCAGATCAGTCCGCGCGAGGAGATAGTCTGGAAGGAAGCCGGCTGTCTGCTTTCGATAGCGCCGATACTGGTGATGTATACCTTCCTGCAAAAGTATTTCACCGAGGGCATCGAGCGTTCGGGACTTGTTGCGTAAATAAAAATATCCCCCGGCTGAGCCGGGGGATATTTTTATTGGTCTTCATCATCGTCGCCGTAATCCTCGGTGTTTATGAACGACGCCGGGTCAAGGCACACGCCCATGTAGCGAACCTCAAGGTGGCAGTGGTCGCCGAAGGAATTTCCCGTATTGCCGACCGCTCCGATGAGCTGTCCGCGGGAGACTGTCTGTCCCTCGACCGCATATACCGCGCTCATGTGCGCGTAGACTGTCTGGTAGCCGTTGAGGTGGTCTATCATTACAAAGTATCCGTAGCCGCCGGAATTCCAGCCCGCAGATACCACCTGTCCGTCCGCGGCAGCATAGATGTCCGTGCCGGCAGGAGCCGCGAGATCCATTCCCTTGTGGTTGCGGTTGCTGATGAACGTATCGCTGACGTAGCCTCCGTTAAGCGGCCAGCTGAATTCGCCCGAACCGGTCAGCGGCATACCGAAGTAGCACGTCGCAGGATCGTCAGGCTTGGCGGCATAGGTGCCTATGCCTATCTGCTCGACCACCGGCTGCTTGGTGACCTCAGAGTGCACCACAGTTCGTGAGCGCTCGATCCCGTCAACGTAGGTGACCTCGATATCGCTCACACGCTCGCCCTGCTCACCCTTGACGAGTATCGAACGCACGCCAACGTTCAGGGCGCTCGTCTCGACCTCAATGGTCTCGTAGTCGATGAAGGAGAGCGTCTCCATTTCGCGGATATACTGTATCGGGAGGAAGCTCTCGGTCTCGAGCACGAACACCACCTGTCCCGCCTCGACGGTGCTTCCCGCGAGGGGGTTCAGGAAGGAGTACTCCTCGAGCTTCATGTTGTACTTCTGGCATATCCCCGCGACTGTGTCCCCGGACTGCGCGACATATATCCCGCGCGAGCTTGTGGAGGAGGTCATCATGTCGATAGCCTCCTGCTCGGTCATGACGCTGCCGAGCAGATACACGCCGTCAGTGTACTTTATCTGGTTCTTGTACGATACGTTGCGCACCGTACCGCCTGCGTCGTAGTTCAGCAGGTGCTCCGCGAGAGCGTCCTCGACGGGGGTCTTGTCCCGGACAGCACCGACGAAGCGTCCGTCGATGTAGATGCCGTAAGCCTGAGTGAGTTCCTCGTCGGAAGCCGCAAGGAGCTCGTTAGCGAGCTGCTCGGAGGTCATAATGCGGTCGCTGTCGGAGATTATCTTCAGCGAGAATGAAGCGGAAAGGTCGACGACCTCGTCGTTTTCGCCGTATGCGATACGCTGCTGCACCTCGCGCTCAGCCTCCTCGAAGTCAGCCTCCGCGCTGATTATGCCTACCTCCCTGCCGTTGCAGGTCACGCTTATGCCGTATTCAAGTCCCGACCCGTAGCGGACAACGCCCACAAGGAACGCCGCCGAGACGATCGGCAGGATATAGTTGAACGCGGTGTAGAACACGCCGCCCTCGCCGAAGAGGTACGACCCGATGAACATGGTCAGCGCCTTGGCGTACTCCCTGCCGCCCTCTTTTTTAGCCCTGCGGACCTCCTTCTGCTGCTCCTTGGAGAGCTTCATCCTCTTCCGGAGCGATTCGGTGAAGTCGCGGAACAGCCATGCAATGACGCGCCCTATGCCGCGTACTATGCTCCACAGCTCGGACGCTATGAGGCCTGCCGCACGCAGTATCCCGAGCAGCACTGCCGCGAACAGCTTGACCGTACACAGTCCAGCCCGCGCGAAAAGTCCCGTTAGTCTGCCGAAAAAGCCCATGTTCTCACCGCCTTTCTTTCATTGATTACAAATCGGTTACACTGTAATATTATATCAGCTACAGCAAAAAATACAACCGCCGCGCCCCTGTATACGGGCAGTTTTCACGCAATTTCGTGACTATGCACAAAAAATGCGCGCTTATTTGCGTCCCTTTGGAATCCCATTATCGGGGTGTAGGGGTCGATGCCTACATCGACCCGGATACTAACAGTTGACCGCGGGCGCACGGAATGCTCCCCTTCAACTCTACACAACGCCCTCGCTCACAGTCCGAACAATCTCCTCATATCCTCAGGCAGCGCTGACCTCAGCTCCACACGCTCTCCGGTCGTGGGGTCGGTGAAGCGTATCTCCGCGCAGTGCAGCGCCTGACGGCTGATGTCCGTCCGCGATCCGCCGTAGAGATCGTCTCCGGCGAGCGGGTGCCCGATGTGCGCGAAATGCACCCGTATCTGGTGTGTGCGCCCGGTCTCGGGAGTCACCTCCGCGAGGGAATAGTCCCCGCAGACCGCTATCCTTTCATAATGTGTGACCGCAGGCTGACCGTCCGCCCTCACGCAGCGCACTATCACCGACTCCCGCTCGCGCGCTATCGGTGCGTCGATAGTGCCGGACTCATCAATAATGCCGTGGACCGCGGCTATGTAGGTCTTCTCCCACGCGCCCTGCAGCATTGCCGCCGAGCGCGCGTCCTTTGCGGTCATGCACAGACCGGAGGTGTCGCGGTCAAGGCGGTTCACGGGTCGGAAGGTGAGGTCGGGGAAGAGGTGTGCGAACCAGTTCCCGAGGGTGTCGGTGCGGTGCTTCATCGACGGGTGTACGGGCATATGCGGCGGCTTGTCGAACACCGCCACGCCCTCGCTCTCGAAGATCACAGGGACGTTCAGCTCCGGATTGGGTTCGAGCAGCTTAACGTCGTCCGGGCGCAGGACTATCACGTCCCCCGGGCAGACGAGGTCTATGGTGCGCACAGTCTCCCCCGCACGGGTAATGCCGCCCTCCTGCCTCTTCAGCTTGGTCAGCAGACGCCGCGAAACGCCCTCACGTCTGAGGAATTCCGCGAGGGGAAGCGTTTTCCCCTGGGGCACGGTCAGTATTATCTCTCTCACGGTACTCGTCCTCCATGACGAAGATCTCCACGCTGAGCGCGAAAGCAGTCATCAGCGAGGTCAGCAGCGCGGGTATGGTCACTATCGCTGCCATGAGCGGGACATATCTCCCGCACAGGCGGAGCACCACGCGCTTGCGTCCGGACATCAGCCTGAACGACCTCCGGACGGCGTAGAATACGCTTTTTTTGGGGTATATCGCCATGACGAACGGCACAGCAGCAAGGCTTATCCGCACCGATATCCACGCCAGCAGCGATACAGCTGTCAGGACTGCCGAATGCACTGCAACAAGGCTCCCCGCCGGACCTGCGCCGCTGCTCATCAGCGACCACGCAGATATCCCGAAGAATACAGCGGGGACAAGTGCCGCGAGTGATATCGCCCGTGTCCACAGCGCTGCGGCTATGCTCCTGCGGAAGAAGCGTCTGTCGAGGAGCAGACGTGAGACCGGCACTGTCCGGTGCCCTGAGCATAGCCCGCAGAGCCTGTCCGCAGCCGCGCAGAGCAGCGGGGAAACGGTCAGCAGGCGGAGCAGTGCACAGACCGCCGCCACGGACATCTGCACCGCGCTCCTGCCGGAAAACAGGGCAATGGGCGGCATTTCGCCGAAGTACAGCAGCAGACTGTACACAGCCGCCTCGGCAGAGCGGAAAAGAAGCTCCGCGCCGAGCGGGAGAGTGCATATCATCATTGTCCGGGCGCGGCGTCCGCGCAGGAGAGTGCGCGTGTAGCCGGTCAGTTCGCGAATCCTCAAAATACCGCCTCCTGTCAGGGGTAGTATATGGAAAAAAGCGCATATTATACCATAGGACACTATTCAGCAATGGGATTCCAAAGGAGCTCCGCAGGGCGTCCCCTTGTCGCCGAGTCGAATCACAGCTCGTCCAGCCCGCCCTCGTCCGCGATTCGGTCATACGGGCAGTAGCCGATTATCTCGAATGCCTGCGAATTCATCCACATCTGGGCAGTGGTGATGACATCGAAGCCGCCGCCGGGCTCTGCGGTTATCTGCGAAGCCTGATACTTCGGCAGACCGAAGCACGCCAGCATATTGGATATCAGTCCGGCGTGGGTGATGACCGCGGCGTGGGTGATGCCGTCGTTCATCATGTCGGTGAGTATCTCGTGGAGCGCCTTGTAGGTGCGCGCGGTGAGCTCCTCGAGGCTCTCTCCGTTGGGCGGACGGCTCTCCTTGCCGCCGCGCAGCCACTGCTTGTAGTCCTCGCGGTCTATGAGCTCGTCCACCGATTTCCCGTCGAACTTGCCCATATCGAGCTCGCGGAGGTCGTCCACGGTACACATCTGGGTGTAGGGAAAGAGCAGCTCTGCGGTCTCGGTGCAGCGCCGGAGCGGCGAGGAATAGACCCTGTGGACGTTCGGGTAGACGAACTCGTCGAGCTTGGAGGCGAGGTCTGCCGCGCCCTTCGGGGAGAGGGGAAGGTCGGTGGAGCCTATGTAAACGCCTCGGTCGTTCGCCTCGGTCATTCCGTGGCGGATAATGCTAAGTCTGTAGCCTTTCATTACATCAGCCTTTCATTGTAATTGTGCACAAAAAACGGGTTTGATTTTTGAACATTTAGTAAATCCTACAAAAAAGAGGTTTAAAAATCGAGATTCTTCCATATTTCATCATATTTACAAATTATACGATTTGTATTATAATAAAAGTATACACTCTGTAGTGTTTAGCGCTACTTTTACAGTATGGAGGAAAACTCTATGAACTCGGATTTCGCAAGGATCATTACCCTGCAAAGAAAAGAACGCCATATCAGTCAGAAAAAAGCCGCTACAGACCTCGGTATCTCGCAGGCACTGCTCTCTCACTATGAGAAGGGGATCCGTGAGTGCGGTCTCAATTTCCTCGTCAAGATAGCGGACTATTACAATGTATCGTGTGACTATCTCCTTGGACGCACCCCCGAGCCCGAGGGCAAGACCATAACTATCGAGGATATCCCCGACGACGACGGCAACAACAGCCTCAAGATGCCCTCGCCTGAGATAATCAACTTCAACAGGCGTATCATCAACAACTCGATAAGCCTGCTGTTTTCGCTTGCGCAGAAGGCGAACAGCATCACCCTCATCAAGGAGGTCTCTGCGTACCTCATGCTGTCGGTGTACAAGCTGTTCCGCATAGTCTATAACGCGAACCCGCACAACGACCAGAAGCTGTTCCGCATACCCAAGGTCATCGCGAACGACAGCGCCAATGCTATCGTATCCATGAGCGAAGCCAACATCAAGGCGGCGTCGAGCGGTATCGCCCTCGACGGCAACGACTGTATCGACAATTTCGATACGCTTTACGTCACGACCGCGACGCTCCAGAAGGACTATGCACAGTACTCGTCGTCACTGCTGAACCTCATCAAGCGCAGCGAGGAGAGCATCGCACGCACCCGTGCGAAGTACCGTCCCGATAATGCGGAGTAAGTGAACACATTTTTATTATAACATAATATCAATTATAAAGCAACAATTATTTGCGGGCGGCGCTGTCCCCTGCGAAAAGGAGGATCCTATTTATGTCCACAGAAAAAATCCCTTACAAGATCTACCTCGAAGAAAGTGAAATGCCCAGGCAGTGGTACAACGTG
>JAFRXR010000087.1 GCA_017443395.1 Ruminococcus sp.
GTCCTTCTGCGCCGAGGTGACTGTCTCCAGCGCGAGACCGTAGAGGTCGGATGCGCGCGATTCGAGCTCCGCGAACCTGCGGGAGACAGCGTCGTTCTGCGAGAGCTTCGCCAGCGACGCCGCAAAGGGCAGAGTCGCGGTGTTCTTAGCCTGCGCGAGTATCTCGCGTCCCTTCTCGTTGAAAGCAAGGATACGTCCATACGGCGGGAGGTTCTTCATATCGTCCTTGTGGATACCGATGAGCAGCGAGAGCATTATGCGCCTGATACGCGCCATAGTGTAGCGTTTGGTCTTGACGGTGAAGAACAGTTCATCGAGCGACCCCGCCATACGCGCCCCGAATATCCTGTGCTCGAGACCCTGACCGACATCGCAGACCTGCGCTATCTCGTCAGCAGTGGTCGTGCGGAGCTTGTACAGCAGCACGCGCTCAAGACGGCTGAGGGAAGCAGTTTCCCCTCTCGCGATAGCCGTGGAGATAGCCGCAGCCCAGTCGGGGGTGGTGTAGCCGCTTATCGAGGCAGCACTGTGCTGACCCGCGATACGGTCACGGATAAAGGACGCGCTCGCGAAGCCCTTTTCTGCTTCGTCGGCGTCATGGGAGATACCCACGCGCTTCACGGTGAACGGGCTCATGCGCGAGGTGAACTTCTTCATCGCACGCAGATACTCTATCGCGAGGAGGTTGTTCGGCTCCGCGAGTATCTCGGCAGTCTCGGGGTCTGTGCCGTTGATGACCGAATTGAGCGCACGGGGGTATGTATAGCCCTTTTCCATAATTGAGCGTATCTCGTCCGCATGAGCCATAGCAGTCAGCTCAACGGTCGTGAGTGCCTTTTCGAGCTTCTCGATGTCGCCGCACTCGCTTCCGAACGATATCTCCTCGACAGCACCGAGCGACTCGAGCAGATAGACAGCTCCCGTCGCAAAATTCTCCGCTGAGGACAGGCAGTACTGCACAGGCAGCTCGATGACAAGGTCCGCACCGGAGCGAACCGCGAGCTTCGCACGCTCGAGCTTATCCATAACGGCAACGTCGCCGCGCTGCACGAAATTACCGCTCATCACGGCAACGATATGAGTCGCGCCGTTCTTTTTAGTCTCGCGGATATGGTAAAGGTGTCCGTTGTGGAAGGGATTGTACTCACAGATTATCCCGCTTATTTTCATGTTTATGACCTCTTTTCTTCTGTTTGTTTATTTATATTTGACCGCAGCCGCAGGGCGTCTGCGATAAATTTTGCAAAAAACACTTGCAATTTTATCCGAATGGTAATATAATTATATGTGCAAATAATATTTGGAAAGGAATCTGCACATTATGTTAATCTTAGTTGTAAATGCAGGCAGCTCTTCGCTCAAGTACCAGCTCATCAATATGGACGATGAGAGCGTTCTCGCAAAGGGCAACTGCGACAGGATCGGTATCGACGGTCACATCTCCCACAAGACAAGCTCCGGCAAGGGCTTCGAGGCTGACTGCTCTTTCCCGACTCATACCGAAGCATTCATGAAGCTCGTTGAAGCGCTCACCACAGGCGACGCAAAGGTCATCGACAGCATGGACGAGATCTCCGCTGTAGGTCACCGTATCGTACAGGGCGCTGACGTTTTCGACAAGTCCGTTCTCGTTACAGACGAGGTAATCGACAAGATCGACGAGCTCCGCGAGCTCGCTCCCGTACATAACCACGCTCACGCGCTCGCTCTGAGAGCCTGCAAGAGCGTTATACCTGCAAATGTTCCGCAGGTAGTCGTATTCGACACCGCCTTCCACCAGACCATGCCGCCCAAGGCTTTCATGTTCGGTCTCCCCTACGAGGACTACGAGAAGCTCCACGTAAGAAAGTACGGCTTCCACGGCACATCTCACCGCTTCGTATCCAAGGCTCTTGCTGATGCAATGGGCAAGGACGTCAAGGACCTCAAGATCGTGTCCTGCCACCTCGGCAACGGCTCCTCCATCACAGCAGTTGACGGCGGAAAGTCCGTCGATACATCAATGGGCTTCACTCCCCTTGACGGCGTCGTAATGGGCACAAGAACAGGCGCAGTTGACCCGTCCGCAGTAACATTCGTAGCTGACAAGCACGGCTTCACACCCGCACAAATGAGTGAGTACATGAACAAGAAGTCCGGCTTCCTCGGCGTATCCGGCGTAGGCTCGGATAACCGCGACGTACAGGCTGCCGCAAACGAAGGCAACGACAGAGCTCAACTCGTATCCGATATGCTCATCTACGAGATCAGAAAGTACATCGGCTCCTATGCAGCTGCAATGAACGGTCTTGACGCTGTCCTCTTCACAGGCGGTATCGGCGAGAACTCATGGGAGGTCCGCGAGGGCGCCTGCACAGATATGGACTTCTTCGGCATCAAGATCGACAAGGAGCTCAACAGATCCATCAGAGGCAAGCTCACAAAGATCTCCACTCCCGACTCCAAGGTCGAGGTTTGGATCGTGCCCACCAATGAGGAGCTGCTCATCGCAAGAGATACTCTCGAGCTCATCTCCAAGTGATCTTCCGTATACGGACATTATAACATATAGCGCAGAAAAATGCAACCGTCACGGCTGATATCTGCGTAATACAAGCTGAAACGGACTGCCCGGAACACCCTCCGGACAGTCCTTTTTCACACATTTCTACTGTAAGTATTGCACAAATAACTATTGACTATTTGTATATAACTGAGTATATCGCTGATTTATCAGATTATTACCGAATTTTAATTGTTTTGTAATTGACAAGAAGATAACAAGGGTATAAAATCTAAGTATAGTTAGGACTTTTAACGTCCGAATGGAGGCATTTTTGATGAGCGATCTCGCTTACAGCAATGATTTCTGGATAGCCGTTTCCGCATTTCTGGGGGTGGCTGTATCTCTCGGCGGTCTCAGGAAAATGAAGGCTCCGACCCGCAGAGGTATGGGCAAGGAGGCGCAAAATGACAAGGACAACAGTTAAGATAGAGGGCATGATGTGCCAGAACTGCGAGAGGCACATGACCGAAGCGTTCAAAAAGGCATTCAAGGTCAGGGAAGTCACAGCCTCGCACGAGGACAAGCAGGCAGTCATCGTATCGGACACAGCTCCCGACAGCGAAAAGCTCAGGGAGACCGTCGAGGCAGCCGGATATAAGTTCATCTCCGCGGAATCCGAGGAGATAGAGAAGAAGGGCTTCCCCTTCTTCAGAAAGAAGTAAAAAAGCCGCACAGTTCCCCTGTGCGGCAGTTTTTCTGTCATCAAGCCTTGCGCAGATAGCGCGAGGTCTTTTTCTTTTTCTTCTTCTCGTACATTATCGAGTCAGCCTGCGTGATGAGCTTGAAGAGCGTCACATCGGGCGAAACATCGGTGATTATGGTACCGATACTCGCGTCGAGGTCATACGGCTTGAAAATGACGCGGTTCATGCTCTCGAGCTGCTTGCGGAACGTCGTCTCCAGTGCGAAAACGTCCTTCTCGCCGGACGCAGTACCCAGTATCAGGAACTCATCGCCGCCGAAGCGTGCGCATATCCAGCCCCTGCGGCAGCAGTCGCTGATGACCGCAGCAAGCCTCTGGAGCGCGAAGTCGCCCTCCTTATGACCGTAGTTGTCGTTTATCATCTTGAGACCGTCCATGTCGATGAAGGAGATGAGCAGCTTCTCGCCGGTCTCTCTGCACTGATTGAAGATAGCGTCAGCAGCCCTGATGAAGCCGTTGCGGTTGTAGATGTTGCAGAGCTGATCGTTGACATAGAGGTTGTCGAGCTCATGGATCATGCTGTTCAGGCTGAGCAGCTTGCGGATATTCTCGATCGAGTTGGAGATATTGAGCATGATCGAATGGCAGATGAGGCTCTTTATCGGGAACTCGGTGTTGGTGAAGATGTAGTAGCCGAGGCAGCGCTCACGGTAGTGCAGCGGCAGATAGTAGCTGATGTTGCCGCCGTGCTCGTAGGGCATGGGGTTCATGTCAGCGGTATCGAAGATATCGACCGACTTGCAGCCGTCCCTGCTGAGGATAATAGGAGCGTTCATCTTCTCGGTGTAGCCGTTGACAGTCATCTCATCCGCGGAATCCGTATGCCAGCTGTCCTTGAAGGAGCCGTCCCAGTTCATGCACAGGCAGACGCAGAACCTCTCGCAGTTCAGCTCGCGGATATAGCGGATTATCGCTTCGAGGTTATCCTCTACTGTCTCAGACTCCGCGAGACCTGTAGTCATGCGGTTGAGGAGGGAGATATCCCTGCGGCACTCATTGATTATCCTGTACATATCCCTGCGGTAGATGACAGCGTCATCCTCACAGCTGTCGGCGCAGCCGCAGCTCGCGGTGAAGACAGGGGAAGCCTCAAGGCGGGTCTCCTTGTCGTAGTCCTTGCCCGCGATGATATTGACGAGCATCTCGCACGCCTTGAAGCCAGCCTCGTCGAGCGGACGTGATACCGTCGTGAGGGCGGGATAGTGGTGACGCGCGTTGTATGTATTGTCAAAGCCGGTGACGATGATATCGCCCGGTACGCTGTAGCCATAATTCGAGAGCTCCTCGACAGCAGCGAGCGCCATAGCGTCGTTCGCGCAGATGATAGCCTCGGGAGCCGTGAGCCCGGACTTCATGAACGCCTGTATAGCGAGCTTGCCGTCAACAGCTCTGAACTCTCCGAAGTGTACGCGCTCCTCCTCGACCGGGAGCCCGTGCTCGTGCATGACATCGAGGAAAGCGTGATATCTGTCGGTAGCCTCGGGATTTGCGAGCGGTCCGGAAATATAGTTGATACGCTTAGCGCCGTGGACCTCTATGACGTGCTTGACGATCCCGCGCATAGCGTTGGTGTTGTCGATGCTCACGTTATAGAACTCCGGGTAGTCATCGCAGTCGAGCACGACCGACGGCAGCCTGGACTTCCTTACGGACTGGATTATCTTTTCCTTCTCGACGGGGTCGCTGATCGTGTTGGTCAGCAGGATAACGCCGTCGAGCTTTTCGTAGTTGATGAGGTTGTATATATTGTACTCGCCGAGGTCGTACTTATTATTGGAGATAACTCCGCCGAACGCAGCAAAGCAGGATACATTCACGTCATGCTTTCTCGCACACGCGACTATACCCTCGATGATACTGTTCTGGTATTCCTCGTCGATACCTGCGACGATCACAGCGATCTCAGTTATCCTATTCATCGTATTTCCCTTCCGGGCTGGCTCGAAGCAGCTGCCCAGTTATCAGAGTATTACCTACTTTATACATTATAACACACTTCGTGTGTGTTTTCAAGACAGCATTTTGTTGATTTTCCCATATTTTTTTTGTTATTAACATACAAAAACGCACTCGCGTGACTGGTATTTGTCACGAAAAAACTGACTGTATGCACAAAAAACAAGGGCACCGTTCCAGTGAACAGTGCCCGCTGAGAGCTTACTTGGTGAGCTTGGTGAACAGGTGCTGCAGCTTCTTCATGCCGAGCGTCAGGTAACGCATGAACGGCTCAGCGATAATGGAGAAGTTTATGCACAGGAGGATACATCTCGGCGACATTGTCGAGATGTCGAAGAACTCGCTCACGAACAGCATACAGAACGCCAGTCCCACGGCGCAGAACAGCCACAGCCACATCTTGTAGACGTCCATCGGCTTGCTGATCTCCCAGACGATCATAAGTCCGACGATACCGAGGAGAATGGTCGAAGCTGTCGCGATATCCGAGGCGTCAACGTTGAAGATGTTGCCGAAGTACACCATCGCTGCGACGATGATAGTGTCGGTAATGCCGGCAGGGAGCGCCTTCAGCAGGATATTCGTGATGAATCTTCCGTTGATGATGTCCTTGTTGGGCATCTGCGACAGGAACAGCGCCGGCACGCCGATAGTGAACAGGCTTATGAGCGATACCTGCGACGGCAGCAGCGGATACGCTATGCCGAAGTAGATAGACATTATCGAGATGAGCAGCGAGAAGATGTTCTTCACGAGGAACAGGCTTCCCGAGCGCTCGAGGTTGTTGACGACCTTGCGTCCCTCGAGGACGACGTCCGGCATCTTCGAGAAGTCGGACTCGAGCAGCACGAGCTGTGCGACCTGCGCGGCAGCGTCGCTTCCCGAAGCCATAGCCACGGAGCAGTCCGCGTCCTTGAGCGCGAGCACGTCATTGACGCCGTCACCGGTCATCGCGACGGTCTTGCCCGCCTTTTTGAGCGCACGCACGAACATCCGCTTCTGGTCAGGCGTAACGCGTCCGAAAACGGTGTATCGCAGCACAGCCTCATTTATCGCGGATTCAGTGGTGAGGGTCGAAGCATCGACGTAGTGCTCGGCATTGCGTATGCCGGCGCGCCTCGCGACCTCAGAAACAGTAACGGGGTTGTCACCCGAGATGACCTTTATCTCGACGCCCTGCTCCGCGAAATACCGGAAGGTCTCGGGAGCGTTCTCGCGTATCGGATTGGACAGGATTATGAAGCACAGCGGGGTGAGCTTCCCCGTGAGTGCCTTGCCGTCAGGACGTCCGCTGCAGCGCCCGAAAGCGAGCACACGGTAGCCCTTGCGGCTGTTGGACTCGATGAGGTTCCTGTGCTCCTCGGAGGGGTCAGTGAGTATGAAATCCGGCGCGCCGAGGACATACGAGCCGCTCGCGAGGGTCACGCTGCTGTACTTGAACTCCGACGAAAATCCGGTGCTCGCGACGGCAGGCATACCTGACGGTGCCTTGAAGCGGTTCTTCATTGCCTCCATAGTCTGGTTGTCGGCGGACTGCGCGGACGCGAAATCGCTGAGGAGAGTATTCAGCGACTCCACAGGATAAGCCGGGTCCGCAGGTATCACCTCATGGACGTGCATACGGTTCTCGGTGATAGTACCGGTCTTGTCCACGCAGAGGACATTTACGCGGGCGAGGGTCTCGATACATTTCATGTCGTGGACGAGCACCTTGCTGAACGCGAGTCTCATAGCGCTGACCGCGAGGGTCGTGCTGGCGATGAGGAACAGTCCCTCGGGTATCATGCCGATTATCGAAGCGACCATCGACTGCACGCTCGCCTTGATAGTGTCATGCGCGACGATATACCGCTGATAGAAGAGCGTCCCGCCGATCGGTATGATGATTATTCCGGCGATCTTTACTATCTTGTTGAGTGAGCGTATCATCTCTGACTGCTCGCCCTTCTTGGACTTTTTCGCCTGAAGCGTGAGCTGGGAGATGTAGGAATCCCTGCCGACCTTCTCGAGCCTTGCGCGGCACGAGCCCGACACGATGAAGCTGCCCGACATGAGCATATCACCGGGCTTTTTGGCTATCTCGTCGGACTCACCTGTGAGGAGGGACTCGTTGACCGAAACGCTGCCGTCAATGACTATAGCGTCGGCGCTGATCTGGCTTCCCGCGCGGAAAACGACGATATCGTCGAGCACGAGCTTGTCCGAGTGGACCTTGAGCTCCGCGCCGTCGCGGATAACGTGAGTGACGGGCGCGTTGAGCATGGTTAGCTTATCGAGGGTACGCTTGGAGCGCAGCTCCTGCACGATACCGATACACGCATTCGCAATGATTATCGGCATGAAGGTGAGGTCGCGGTAGGAGCCCGTGACGATGAGCAGCACCGAGATTATGAGAAACAGGAAATTGAAATATGTGCAGAGGTTGCCCTTGAAGATCTCCCCTACAGTCTTGGAGGGCGAATCCACGGGCTTATTGTCATAGCCATCACGTCTGCGCTGCTCGACCTGCTGACTGGTCAGACCCGTGCGGCTGTCAGCGTTTATGCGCTTGGCAGGCACGCGGAAGAGGTCGCCGCGGTCATCGACGAATCCATTTTTCATATATCTTTTACCTTTCAGAATAAAAATACACACTTATTATATCATGTCCGCAGACATATTTCAACACCAACTGAAAATTTTTCCGTCAACCATTTCTCTAAAACAGGTTGACAAACGGCTGCAAAGGTGGTATAATGTATCTCAGCAATGAAACGGAGGAAGCAAAATGACAGAAGCAGCAAGCAAAAACAAACCATTTTTCACCACCCGCGAGCTCGTCCTGACCTCGCTGTTCGCAGTACTCATCGCAGTCTGCTCGTGGATATCCGTCCCGACGGAGGTCCCCTTCACCCTACAGACCTTCGCTATATTCCTCACCCTGCTCGTCCTCGGCGGCAGGTGCGGGACGTTCGCGGTGCTCGTGTACCTACTCATCGGAGCGGTCGGAGTGCCTGTTTTTGCGGGATTCACTGGTGGTATCGGGATCATCACCGGCACGACGGGCGGCTATATGCTGGGATTTATCCTCATCGGACTCATCTACTGGGGAGCAGCGGCCCTCCTTGGCGAGAGGCTGTGGGTGCAGATAACGGCGCTCATCATAGGTCTCGCACTCTGCTACGCATTCGGCACTGCATGGTTCATACATATTTACGCAAAGACCGCCGACGTCACCCTCGCACAAGCACTGAAATGGTGCGTAACGCCATTCATACCGTTCGACCTGCTGAAAATGGCGGCCGCATTCATCATCTCCGCGCGGGTGAAGAGATATGCTAAAGCCTGAGCTCCGCCCTCACCACGCCCTGTGCGTGAGGTTCTTCCGGGGGCTCGGCTACAGCGACGGCTTCTGCTGCAATATGACGGCAGTGATAGCTCATCTGATGACCGAAGACCCGCTCCTCACCGTGACAGACGGCGCCGACATGATATGCGCCGGCTGCCCTAACAGCATCTCGGGAACGTGTACGGGCAGCGAAAAAGTCTCCCGCTACGACCGCCGCGTCTCGGAGCTCTGCGGACTCTCCCCCGGCATGACCGTCCGCTGGAGCGAACTCTACGCAGCCGCTTACGCCAGAATAGTGCAGAAAGGTCTCCTCACCGAGGTCTGCGGCGATTGCAGCTGGCATGATATATGCAGCCAGAGCGCTCTGTAAGAATTATTACAGGGCGCTTACAATTATGTTAGGAAGATGAAATTTCGTGCGGATATCTTGAAAATCGTCGGGAAATGTGTTATTATTGTAGTGTAGTATAGGGATCACTACAA
>JAFRXR010000088.1 GCA_017443395.1 Ruminococcus sp.
ACGAGCTCCGCGACCTCAAGCCCGACTTCATCAGCGTGACCTTCGGCGCGGGCGACAGCGGGAACAGCGCATACGCCTGCGAGATAGCCTCACGCATCAAGGACAGCGGCGTGATACCCATGCTGCACCTTCCCTGCATAAACTTCACCCGCGCGGAGATAGACTCCACCCTCGCAGAGGCACAGAAGCGCGGCATTGAGAACATACTCGCCCTCCGCGGCGACATAAACCCGGATATCCCGCCGGTAAAGGATTTCGAGCACGCGAGCGATCTCGTCTCCTATATCCGCAGCAGGGGCGACTTTGACATCGCCGGCGCGTGCTACCCCGAGGTGCACCCCGACGCACCCTCGCTCGTCGAGGACATACTGAACCTGAAAAAGAAGGTAGACGCCGGCGCCGACCACCTCATCACGCAGCTCTTCTTCGACAACGACAGCTTCTACGATTTCCGCGAAAAAGCGACTCTCGCAGGGATAAACGTCCCGATAGAGGCGGGTATCATGCCGGTAGTCAACAAGAGGCAGATCGAGCGCATGGTCACCACCTGCGGTGCGAGCCTCCCGAGGAAATTCGTGCGTATCATGCAGAGATTCGAGCACGACCCCGAAGCTCTCCGCGACGCCGGCATAGCCTATGCGGTCGATCAGATAGTAGACCTCGCGGCGAGCGGCGTTGACGGCATACACCTCTACACCATGAACAACCCCTACGTCGCCCGCCGGATAAGCGAGGCGGTCTCGGGGATACTCGCCAAGTGATGAAGCTCAGCGGCGTAGACAGAGCTCTCGCGGCGCGGTATATGGGTGTGCGCGGCGAGCCGGACGACGCAGTCCGCGGGCTCGTGGAGCGTGCGGAGAAGCTCGTCTGTGAGACCGTTTCCCCGAAGTATGTCCACCGCGAGACCGATGTGACAATCACCCCGGAAGGCGTAAAGCTGGGCTGCATGGAGCGTCTCCTCACAGGGAATGCCATACGGGAGCATCTTCAGGGCTGTACGCGGGCAGTGCTGCTTGCAGCGACGCTCTCCGCGGAGGCAGATAAGCTGATACGGCAGGCGGGAGTGCGCGACATGGCGCAGGCGCTGGCAGTGGACTGCGTGTGCAGTGCTGCGATAGAGCAGGTCTGCGACCGCGCCGAGGAGGAGATATTCGCCGAGATACGCGCCCCGTTCAGGACGTGGAGGTTCAGTCCCGGCTACGGCGACCTTCCGATAGACCTACAGGCGGACTTCCTTGCAGCACTGAACGCACAGCGCCGTATCGGACTCACCGCGACCGCAGAATCGCTGCTGATACCGTCGAAGTCGGTGACAGCGCTTATCGGGATCTCTGACGAGCCTGTCAGGAAACGCGAGAGGGGCTGCGCAGGCTGCTCGATGAAGGGGAGATGTGCGTTCTCGGCGTCAGGCAGGACCTGCACCGGCGGCAATGCACAAAAAATATAAAAAATGTTCATCATTTGTACAAAACTAACGATTATTTATCAGCAAAATAACAAAAAAACGGCTTGATTTATATTAAAAATGGATATTGACAGCCATTGTTATAAAATGTTATAATAAAGAAAATGTGTAACTGTGACGATATGTCAATGACGTTATAAAGGAGTTAAAACTATGAAGAAAGTCAAGGCAATGCTTGCTGTACTGCTTATGCTCACCTCTGCATTTTCAGTGACAGCCTGCGGCGATACGAACTCCTCCGGCGAGGAATCCTTTGAAGGCACCACCCTCGACGAGGAGAGAGCAAACGCCCTGCTCGAGGCGGCAGGCGTCACCACCAATGCTGACGGCGAGCTCGACGTGAACGGCGCTGTTATGGGCGCTGCGACCGACGGAAGCGGCATACAGCTCACCGGTGAGCTCTCCAACAAGACCATCAAGTGGTTCTCGTTCTGGGACATCAACCCCGACGCTTCCGGTAAGTCCACCCCGGCTGATCTCTACCTCTTCCAGCAGATCTACGGCGGAAACATCGAGTATATCCAGTGTACATGGGCTAACCGCTATGAGAAGCTCGCATCGAGCATAACCGCAGGCGAGGGCGCGGATTTCTTCCCCGCCGGCGACCTCGACGCATTCCCCAAGGGCGCAGTGAGCGGAATGTTCGCTCCCTATGACGATTACATCGACCTCGACTCCCCGCTCTGGGAGGACGTCAAGGATGTCAACGACAGCCTTGTATGGAACGGCAGTCATTACCTTGCTGTCTCCGACGTTACCGGCGACCGCTGTGCGGTGCTCTACAACCGGAAGACCGTTCAGGAAGCAGGACTCGAGGATCCCGCTCAGCTCTACGCTGACGGCGAATGGAACTGGAACACCTTCGAGGACATGATAACCAGCTTCGTTGATTTCGATAACAACCACTATGGCGTAGACGGCTGGTGGTACGAGTTCGGACTTATGAACACCATCGGAGTGCCTCCGATAGGCGTCGAGGACGGCAAGCTCGTCAGCCACCTTGCTGATCCGGCAATGGAAAGAGTCCAGAACTGGATGTACGACCTCTACAACGAGCACGCCTTCCTCATGATAGAGACAGGCGAGTGGAAGGAGCACCCCGAGTATATCGGCGAGGGCAAGACACTGTTCTACCCCGTCGGACTTTACGAGCTCTACGCAAAGCCTGAGATATGGCAGAAGACCTACGGCGAGGACGTATTCTTCGTACCTATGCCGCGCGACCCCGAGGCTGACGAATACTATATCCCCGTCGGCATGGACGCAGTAGCCTTCATCAGCGGCGGACAGAACCCCGAGGGCGTTGCCAAGTACCTCGACTGCAAGCGCTTCGTGCTCCTCAATGAGGACGCCCGCTCGGTTGCCGACGAGGCTCTCACCAAGGACTACGGCTGGACTCAGGAAATGGTGGACATGAAGGACGAGATGCAGCGCCTCGCTGAGGAGAACCCGTTCTTCGACTTCACCACCGGCGTATCCAAGGACTGCACTGACATACTTGACGGAAGTCTCAGACTTGCCGGAAAGGGCACACCGTGGAACGAGACCTTCGATTCCATCAACTCCACTGTCGAGAGCTATGTCAAGGCAGTGAACGATAACCCTGTAGCCGGTTGATGAAAGTTTTCAACCACCAGTCTGAGAAACTGTTGCAGTAGTATAACAATAAAGCAAAGGTATTGCAAATATACGCAGAATATGATATAATATTCCAGTTGAGAACATTGCCGAAGCTCCTGCCCGTCCGGCGGGAGCGGAGGTATTCTTACAGGAAGGAGAGAGGGAACTTATGGAGACAGTTCTTGTTACCGGCGGCAACGGCCTTATCGGTCAGCACATTTGCTCCGGACTTCTTAAAAAGGGCTACGCAGTCATCTCGGCTGACATCAACGAGGGCAACTACAACGAGGGAAAGCTCAATTACTCGTGGATCCAGGTGGCTCCCAACGATAAGAACGGTTACGCTGAGATCTTCGAGAACAACAAGATAGATATACTGATCCACGGAGCCTGCACGGTCGATAACGACCTCGGTCCTATCGTCACCGACAAGGAAATGAGCGACGCGAAGGCGTGCGATAAATTCATCTACAGATATGCCATGACGGAGGGTGTGAAGAAGGTCATCCTTCTGAGCACCGATCAGGTGTATGACTTCCCCAAGACCAGAGAGCCTATCCGCGAGGACAACGACCTCAAGCCCAACACCAACTACGCTGCGCTGAAGTATTCGTCCGAGAAGGCACTCGTTTCGGAGATGTCCCACCACAAGGAGGTCATGGTGTGCATCGCGAGATATTCGCCGGTGTATACGCTCAACTTCACCGACAACCTCGTCGCAAAGATAACCGACCCCAAGGACGGCTCAAAGTTCGTCTACGGCAAGGGTCAGTACGGCTTCCAGATGTGCTGTGTCCACAATCTCGTTGACTTTATCCTGTGCTTCGCTAAGAACGCAGACGATATGTCGTATGCGGGCGTATACAACGTCAGCGACAAGCTCCTGACCACCGCTGCGGACATCATCACCTTCATGCGTGAGAACCACAGGCTCGGACCCGTTATGCAGAAGTCTCCCTCGGGCGCGATCTCCAAGATCAAGGGACTTTTCGGCGGAAACAAGGAAGAAAAGACCAATTACCGCTACCTTGACCTTTCCAAGATCGAGAACAACAATATGCTCGACAACACGAAGGCTTCCAAGCTCGCGAGCTTCCGCTGGGATATACACAATACCAAGTAAAGCAAAAGAGACCCCTCGGGGTCTCTTTTTATGTTGTACGCCGCCGCAGAGGTCAACGACTTATTCGATGACCTCATAATTGTCCGCGGCGTTTTCTTTTGTGGCGTGCTCGGTGACGCTCAGAACGCGCACTTTAAGCGGTCTTGCGCCCATGTTTATCTCGATGACGTCCCCGACCTTCACGTCGTATGACGCCCTCGCGACCTTGCCGTTCACGGAGATCTTCTCCGCATCGCAGGCATCGTTCGCGACGGTCCTGCGCTTGATAAGCCTTGTGACCTTGAGGTATTTGTCCAGTCTCATACAGTCTCCCTCCATTCAAAAAAGAGCCGACTAAAAGCCGACTCAAATCTGCATTACTTGTTGACAGCTTCCTTGAGAGCTCTGCCAGCCTTGAAAGCGGGAGCCTTGCAGGGAGGACACACCATCTTAGCCTTGGTCTTGGGGTTGATGCAGGTCTTCTCGCCTCTCTCGCGTACCTCAAATGTACCGAAGCCTGTGATAGATACCTTCTCGCCGCCCTCGAGAGCCTCCTGGATAGCAGCAACAGTAGCCTCGAGTGCGGAAGCAGCGTCCTTCTTAGTGCAGTTAGCCTTATCTGCGATAGAATTGATGAGTTCAGTCTTAGTCATTTTCAATTTCCTCCAATATTATTTTCTTAGCCTTGCCCCAATAGGTGTCGAGCTCCTCAATGGGAAGCTCCTTCATGTCGATGCCCTCTGCGCGGGTGAGCTCCTCAGTGACCGCGAAACGCCTGATGAATTTCTCAGTGGAATTTTTCAGTGCCTGTTCAGCGTCTATGCCGAGGTGACGCGCAGCATTCACGCAGGAGAACAGAAGATCCCCGAGCTCGTCCTCGATATCCGCAGTGCTGCCCGAAGCGACAGCACGCTCAAATTCAGCCTTTTCAGCGCCGATACACGCCATGGCGTCCTCCGCGGTGCGGAAGTCCATGCCTGCGCGCATAGCGCGTTTGCCGACCTTCTGAGCCCTCATGAGAGCGGGGAGCGACTTAGCCACGCTGTTCAGAGTGTCCGTGTAGGTCTCCTGACCCTTTGTCTGCATTTTGATAGCGTCCCAGTTTTTCAGCACCTCGTCGGTAGTGTCAGCGAGGACATCTCCGAAGACGTGCGGGTGGCGCACGATGAGCTTTTTGCAGACCTCGTCGCATACATCGCTGAAGTTGAAGGTCTGAGCCTCCTCCTCGATACGGCAGTGGAACACGACCTGCAAAAGCACATCGCCGAGCTCTTCGCGGAGAAGCTCAGTATCCTCGAGGTCGATAGCCTCAATGACCTCGCAGGCTTCCTCGATCATATCGCTGCGTATGGACTTATGCGTCTGTTCCCTGTCCCACGGACAGCCGCCCTCACTGCGGAGGAGACGCATTATTTCGAGCAGGTCGCCTATATCGTAGCGACTCTTCTGCTGATAATCAACCATTATTCTTGCTCCTTTTAAGACAAGCCAGATATTATTATACAGTATTATCCGCCGGATTTCAAGCCAAATCGGCATTTTGCGCGTGACTTTGTTTGAATTGACAAAGCGGCACACCGGTCTTTATGCACATTGACATATCAATGCGCGCACATAGCCTTGTTCAGCGCGCGTCCACGAATCCCACCTTGTGGAACACCTTCGATACTATCCTCGAAGAATAGCGGAACGCCTTCTCCGCACCGGCAGTGTAGAGCTCCTTGAGGTACGCCTTGTCCTGCGAAACACGATCGAACTCCGTGCGTATCGGAGCGAGATGATCTGCAACAGCCTCGCCGACTGCGAGCTTGAAGTCGCCGTAGCCCTTGCCCGCGAACTCCGCCTCGATAGCGGCATAGTCCTTGCCGGTCACGACGGAGTAAATGGACATCAGGTTGTTGATGCCGTCCTTGCCCTCGCGGTAGCAGATCTCAGTGTCACTGTCGGTCACGGCGCGCTTGAATTTGCGGATAATGGTATCCTTGTCGTCGAGTATGAGAATGCACGCATTGGGGTTCTCATCGGACTTGGACATCTTCTTTGTGGGGTCCTGAAGGGACATTACCTTCGCGCCGACCTCCATGATGTACGGCTCGGGAACCGTGAAGAACTCACCGTAGCGCTGATTGAAGCGCTGAGCGATATTTCTCGCGAGCTCGAGGTGCTGCTTCTGGTCAACGCCTACCGGCACGAAATCCGCATTGTAGGCGAGGATATCCGCAGCCATGAGCACAGGATAGGTGAACAGACCGGAGTTGACGTCGTCCGCATGGCGCTGGCTCTTGTCCTTGAACTGGGTCATGCGCGAGAGCTCACCGAACTGCGCGTTGCAGCCGAGCACCCAGCTCAGCTCAGCGTGAGTGTGAACGTGGCTCTGGATAAAGAGTATCGACTTCTCGGGGTCGATACCGCACGCCATGAGCAGCGCGTAAGCCGCAAGAGAGTTCTTGCGGAGCGTCGCGGGGTCCTGCTTTACGGTTATCGCGTGCATATCGGCAACGCAGTAAATGCAGTTATATTCGTCCTGGAGCGGGCTCCAGTTGCGTACAGCACCGATGTAATTGCCGAGGGTGAAGGTACCCGTCGGCTGTATAGCGCTGAAAATGAGTTTTTTATCGTCCATTGTGGGTTCTCCTTAGAATTAATAGCTGAACGGCTCGGGCTTTTTATAGCAGCTGAAGACATACCCCGCCGTGAAGATACCGAGGGCAGCGATGACGGCAATGAGTATCGACGAAACGAAGCTGTTCTTTACGGAAATAGTCCGCGGTATCGTAAGGTAAGCCCCTTCCGAGGCGTTTACCTCCTCAGCCTCGATCATAGTGTCATATTCGGTGTCATAGCGCACGTCATACGCAACGCTTATCCTCTGCCCGATCTCCTCGTCCATGCTGCGCGAGGTGCGGAAGAGCTTGCTCTGCCCGTTCTCGAACGTGACCTCGACGATATTGGTGAAGTAGAGGTCGATGAGGGTGAGGGAGCTGTCATTCGAGCCGTTGTAGACCTTCTGATCGACTATCACAGCGTCAGTGGTGTGGTACTCTGCGGAGTGGTTCTGATAGTAGCGGTATTCGCTGTCGTACCAGTCGTTCTCGAAGCTCCTGACGCACTTCAGCAGTATCAGCAGCCCGATGAGCGTCAGCACGAGCAGTATCAGCCCGTTCGCCTGTTTGCGGGTCTTGATTATCTTCGCCATTACTTGCTGAGACCGGCATTCTCCTTGAGCTGGCAGTTTCTGAGCTCACTGAGCACGCGCTGGTAAAGAACGTATACCGCACGCTTCTCAGGCTGATCCTCGGGGATATAGCCGGGCTCGAAGACTACCTTGTAAACACCGCCCTTGGTGAGGAGGAAGAGGTTGTTCGCCTTGTTCTTGGGAAGGTCGAACTTTGTGGTCTTCTCAGCCTTGGGGAGGAGCTGTGATGCATTTGCAACGAGAGTATTTGCAGCCTGCACGAGTGTGATGTACTTCGTGGCAGCGCCGGAGTACTCTCCGCCGTTGTTGAAATAGAGGTTAGCAGCGCCGTTGATGAAGCATACCATAGTGGTGAGGATCTCCTGCGGCATGGGGATATCAACGACAACGCCGTAAACGTCGTCCTTCTTGAGGGGAACGTTGAAGTACTCAGCAGGGAAGTGCAGAGCCTGTCCGCGCGTCATGAGGTACTTCTGTGTAACATTGTATCTGTTTGTGATATTGTTAGGCATAACGGTTATTCCTTTCGGGTATTATTTGAGCCTGACTCAGTCAAGCATATCCTTAGTCATTTTTGAGAGTATCTCCATGCCCTTTTCGATCTGAGCGTTTGTGGGAGTGGAGTAGTTCAGGCGGAACGAGTGGCTTACGTCGCCCTCTCTGATATTGAACGAATTGCCCGGCACAACGGCTACCTTGTACTCCTGTACAGCCTTGGTGCAGAAAGCGTTCATGTCGCAGGAATCGGGGAGCGTACACCAGATGAAGAGACCGCCCTCGGGTCTGACGTATGTGATCTTATCGGAGAAGCCGTTGTCGATGTAGCTGCACATCAGCCCGCACTTCTCGCGGTATATCGCGCGGAGCTTGTTGAAGTGCGCCTCGCGGTCAACGGTCGTCATGAAGCGGTGCGAGATTACCTGTGCCCAGATATTGGAGTGAACGTCCGACACCTGCTTGCAGACCACTATCTTCTGGATTATGGGTGCGGGAGCCGAGCAGAAGCCCGTGCGGAAGCCCGAAGAGATGAGCTTCGAGAAGGTGCTGGAATAGATGACCCTGCCCTCAGTGTCGAGGCTCTTTATTGTGGGGACATTAGTCCCTGCGAAGCGGAGCTCGCCGTAGGGGTCGTCCTCAAGGATAATGAAATCATAGCGGCACGCGAGCTCGTAAACAGCCTTGCGCTTTGCGAGGGACATCGTCCTGCCGGTCGGGTTCTGGAAGTTGGGGATGAGGTAGAGCAGCTTGACGTTCTTCTCAGTCTTGAGAGCGTTCTCGAGCTTTTCGAGGTCAATGCCGTCTTCCTCCATGTCGATACCGACGAGGTTGACGTTGTAGGAGCGGAAAGCATTGAGTGAGCCGATGAAGCTCGGCGACTCACAGAGGAGCGTGTCTCCCTCGTTGAGGAGCACCTTGCAGGAGAGTTCGTTTGCCTGCTGACCGCCTGACGTGACGATGAGGTCGTCGAACTCGGGGTGGAAGCAGCCCTTCTCGCTCATCCAGCCCTTGAGGAATTCACGCAGGGGAGTATAGCCCTCAGTGACGCTGTACTGGAGCGCGAGAATGGGGTCGTCGCGGAAAAGCTCCGCGGAGAGCTTAGCTATCTCCTCCTTGGGGAAAGCCTCGGGAGCGGGGTTGCCGGCGGCGAAGGATATGACCTCGGGGTCGGCTGTGAATTTGAGTATCTCACGGATAGCGGACGCCTTGAGCCCGCTGACCTTATCGGAGAATTTATATTCCATGGTCTTGCCTGCCTTTCGTGAAAATCATTGCCCGTGCGGAGCAATATCCACATTACATTATAACATATGAGGAAGAAAAATGCAAGGATTTTTCGCGCCGCAGACCAACAAAAACCCCGGACTCATACGAGCCCGGGGTTCATTTTTGTTATTCAGTCATACTGCCTCAGCCGAGAACAATCTCGACCTCGTGTGTACCGCCGTCGCAGACGGGGATAACATTGCCCTCGACAGCCTTGCCGTCGAGTGTCATGGACTTAACGCCCTTGCAAACGTGGTTCGGGTTCTTGACGGTGAAGTTGTATGTAGCACCGCGGAACTTACGAACAG
>JAFRXR010000089.1 GCA_017443395.1 Ruminococcus sp.
CCTCAGTACCGCCGGCAGGCGGGTCATCGACGGGAGGAGTAGTGACAACCGGAGGATCGGGAGTAACGACAGGCGGGTCAGTCGGCTCGATGAGGGACGGATCGTCGGTCGGCTCGATGAGGGACGGGTCGTCAGTAGGCTCGATGAGGGAGGGGTCATCAGTGGGGTCGAGGAGCGAAGGAACCTCAGTGGGCTCCTCATAGGGCTCAGCAGCGACCGTGGTAGTGATCTCCTCATAGGGGTAGACACCGGTCGGGATAACGCCGTTGTAGAGGAAGCCTGAACCGGATGTGATCGTGATAGTGTAGCTGGTGTGGGCAGTAGTCTGACGCGGAACGGTAGTAGTAACGGTCTGCTCATAGGCGACCACAGGCTGCTCATCGGAGGTCGCAGGCTCAGCGACGACAGCGTTGTTCTCACCGTTGCTGCGGAAGACGCTTTCTCTGCCGAGGCGGTCAGCGACGCGCTCGGAGGGAGTAATGGGGAACAGCATGAAGAACATCAGGATCACGAGGGTCATGAGCACGAAGCAGACGCACGAGATGAGCGTGATGACCGTAGATCTCTGAAGTCCGTTAAAGAAAGACTTTACTTTTTCCATATTTGTTTTGCACTCTCCTGTAGGGGTATGGGCTTTTGTTCACAGATTCTATTGTAATACAGCTCGTGGAAAAAGTCAAGAGCAAACGGCATTATTTCAATATTTTATGTTGAACGGCAGCGTGACGCTGCACCCGGACACGTTGCCGCTTGCTTCGCGCGCTCACTCTTAACAACGCCCTTACCCGCACATCGCATACGGAACAGGTATCAGGTATCAGGTTTCAGGTGTAGGGGCGCATTCCGTGCGCCCACATTTCACGCACAAACCACCCGCACCCCAATAATTCCGCATTCCTCATTCCTCATTCCGAATTAAAAAAACACTTCTCCCCGACGATTGACAATTCCGCGCGGCTGTGATATCATTGAAAAAAACGAGCAGGAGGTGAGCCGTGTGATAGAGAACGAGGAGTGCGAGCGGATAATACGCGATTACTACCGCGAGATATACAACTACTGCTTTGCGAAGCTGTCGTTCTCGAAGCAGGCAGCAGAGGACTGTGCACAGGATACCTTCCTTGCGCTGCACACAAAGCGCGGACACCTTGACAGCGACAGCATCAGGGCGTGGCTCTACCGCACAGCGGACAACGTGATGAAGAACTATCTCCGCAGGACCCCGCCGGACGGCATCAGCCTTGACGACGCCCCCGAGATACCGGACACCGCCGACCCGCCGGACGTCACCCGGGAGAGCGTGCTGGACGTCCTCACGGACGAGGAGCGCCGCATACTTGAGACCTACGCCGCCCACGGCTACGGCGAGCGCCGCGAAGCCGCCCGGGAGCTCGGCATGACGCTTGCCGCGATGTACCAGCGTATCCACAGGATAAAGCAGAAGCTGAAAAAACGGTAAATACTCACAAAAACAGCACGTTGAATATGTGCAGTTATACAAAGTTTCTCCGGAAATGTCAGAACTGAGGCATTTTCCGACATTACATATCAGAGGGTGATGTAAATGGATAAAAAAGATATCATCAGACTGCTCAGCAGCCGTGAACTTTCAGATAAACAAATGCTCGAAGAGCTCCGCAGCGAGCTCGACGCCGAGCTCACAAAGCCCGAGCCCGACTACTCCCGCGTAGCCGAACTCACCGAAGCCATGCGCACTATTGCCGGCGACGACCCGCAGCGTGACAGCGAGAACATCGCCGTGCTCACGGAGGAGGTGCGCGCACGGAGCAGACGCTTCGCATTCAGACGCTTCACGCGCTGGGCGATGACGCTCGCAGCGTGCTTCGTAGTCGGTCTGTGCATACGCTCCTATGAGACCGTTGCCGATCCCAGCACCCTTGCCGACCGCTGGATAGTCCAGAACGGCAGCGGCTTCGTCATCGACATCTCGCAGGAGGACTTCTCCGACGCCGATCCCTTCCCGACCGTCACTACCTCCAGTTCCGATCCGGAGGAACCCGTGACTACTACCACTACCACCGCTCCCCAGGGAGAGATAACTACCACCGCCCTCGCGCAGACCGTCCCCACCGTGACTGTCACCACGACCGTATACCACCCGGACTACGGCTACGGCACCTACGTCTCCGACAAAATGCTTGAGCTCGCCGAGCCCTACGGCGTGTATCCAGACGTCGTTGCAGCCGACCGCAGGTACAAATACTTCATCGACACCGAGCTCACCGACTTCCAGTGCGAGGAGCTCACCGACTCCACCAACCTCTAC
The DNA here is from genome assembly GCA_017443395.1 of Ruminococcus sp. GTDB lineage: Bacteria > Bacillota > Clostridia > Oscillospirales > Ruminococcaceae > Ruminococcus. Next base: position 2,288 of record JAFRXR010000089.1, read on the forward strand.
TACACCTTCGAGAGCGGCGAGTGTACGCTGTACATAACCGCCGAGCTCTATAAAACGCCCGTCCCGAACCAGATCATACCATTCGACGAGGACACGGAATACGAGACCTTCGACGACCCGCCCGCCTACGTCTTCACTGAAGACAGCACCGGCACGGTCGTATTCCACCAGAAGGGCAGCAGCGACCTCTACACAGTGACCGTCATCTACAAGAACGGCTCTCACCCCTACCCCGAGCTGATGTACTACAACTTCGCGCGTGCATTCACGAGCGCCGAGAAGTACATGAGCGGCAGACCGCAGAGCGCGGCAACGGAGGGCTGACGGCACTATGAAGAAGATAACTATAGTCCTCCTTGCGGCGGCGGTCATGCTCATGCAGCTGACCGTGCTGCCGCTCAGGCTGACCGCGGACGCCGGACGCAGCGTCCTCGCGTCGGACCTCATAGAAAAGGGCTCCGTGGCGTGCATCGCCGAGCCCGGCAGACTGCTCATAACGGTCAAGACCCACGGCCTCCGCAAGCTCGACCGTATAGGCTTTGCGGACCTCTCCGTCTTCCAGAGCGACGACGGCAGAGCGTGGCTCCTCGAATCAAAATGCGACACATCAATAAAGCTCAATGCCCGCATCTTCACCGATGATTCCATCACGGCAGACGTCGAGGGAGGTCACTACTATAGGGTGACCTGCACGCACTATGCCCAGGGGTACTCACCGAAGGCAGGCGCCGACGGATACCAGAACGCGGTCAGCATCTCGAAGACTGTGTGGGTGCCGGAGGGAGAGGTGTCCACACCGCAGACCACCTCCATTCCCCCGCAGACGACCCAGCCCGCAGAGTCTGCCGAGCACTCAGCCCAGCCGACCACGGCTCCCGGCGCGGTAACACCTCCCGCAGCGTCGTCAGGCACCGGCTCAGGCACCACAACAGCCGCACGCACAGCGGCACAGACCTCCGCAGCAGCAGTGACGACGACTGCCGCGCAGCCGAAGGCGGTATCTGCACAGCCAACCGGAGCTTCGCCCGATACGGGAGATGAGCCACCTTTCGCACCGGCAGCCGCACTGGCAGTATCCGCGGCAGTGCTGGTCACTCTGCCAGCAATAAAACGACGGACAAGGAGGTAACACCATGAGCACTAAGACCAAGCTCACCGCAGCCCTCACAGCGGCTGCACTCACTCTCACCGTCTCCCCGATGACGGCACACCCCGAGTACACCGCGAAGCACAGCCAGAGCTTCTCTACGGAGGATATGGAGCAGCTCAGCCACTACGGGCTTTTCGGCGACGGCTCGCTCCTCTTCCGCGAAAAAAGCGACGAGCCGTGGTACGCGCAGCGCACAGACAAGGGCTACCTTGCAGCAGCCGAAAATGACAAGTATTACGTCCGCGGCTACTTCTGGAACGACAGCGGCGACACGGCAGCCGGAGAGCTCCGCAGCATATTCGGCGAGGGCGCAGCGGTCACGCTCGAACACCTCCAGCCGGAGGTCAGCGGCAACGGCGAAGCCGTCGCGGACGTCCTCCCCTACTGTATGCTGACCGTCACCGACCCCGACATCACCTACAGCGAGGTGATCGCCGCGAACGCTTACTGCAAGTCCCTCGACACCCCCGACAACACGGACTGCGGCGACCTCGACTATTACTACGCCCCCGAACGCTGCCCCGTCTATGAAGTACCGCTCTGGATAAAGACCTTCTCCGTCACGCTCTCCGCCGGCACTACCTACGCGGAGCTGAACGAGTATCTCAGCAGCTTCACCGACCTCATCTGGCGGTTCAACATGACCCCCGACGAGACCGGCGTCCTCACGGGAACTGTCTGGTCGAGCTGGAGCGACGCTTCCCCCGAGATGATGTACAAGGACCTCGCGGAGATAAAGACAAAGACCGGCATAGTTTTCTCCGGGGACCGCGACCCCGTCCCCACCGGCAAGGTGCTCTATCAGGACATAGACGCCGGCTATTTTAAAAAGCAGTCCTACACCTATAACGACCTCTCCGCCATGACCGACGGCGAAGTCCGCGCACTGTACCCCGGGTTCTTTGCAGGTCAGTACGACGGAACGCCCTATGACGCGAGCGCATTCGGCGACGAGACCATGACCGACTACGAAAAGTTCGCCCGCTATTTCGGAAACTTCGAGTGGGGCGGCGGTGACCTCGCGGACTACAGTCTGGACGGCACCAGAAACTATTATCTGACCTACACCGTCAGCACCGAGCACGACATCAAGGACGGCTTCACCGCCGGGGACTTCGGCTTCCCCGCGGACTGGGCGTTCAGTGCCGACAGAGGATACTTCACCCACCTCAGCGCCCCGGACACCGACCCTGACGACTGGTACTACAGCTACGGCAACGAGTACCGCATCAGCGTCCCCGCGGAGACCGCCGAGGACTTCGAGAGCTTCATACGCCTTGTGCTCTGCACGAAGTCGTGCCCGGACGAGAACGTCATACACGTTGCAGGCGCGGAGGAATTCTTCATCACCATACTGTACGAGCCCATGCCGAGCTTCCCGCTCGGCGACGTCAACCTTGACTTCACGGTCAGTATGGCGGACGCCGTACGGATAATGCGCGCAAACGCCGACCCCGACGGCTACGGACTGAACGAGGTACTGCTTCGCCGTGTCGGAGACGCAGACGGCGTCCCGGGAGTCACAAACGGCGACGCCCTCGCGATACAGAAATACCTCTACTCCGGACTTACGTACAAATACCCGCTCACTCCGCCCTTCGGCGCTGAGAGCACGAACTGAGCCAGCTCCATTCTGACATAAAAGGAAGACCGCCGCGGATATTTCCACGGCGGTCTTCTCATTAAAAGGTGTGTGTTCTTTAAAGTGCCGGGAGGTATAGACCGGCACCAAAGCGGAAGTTACAAATGTATGTGAAGCAGGCTCTCTGTCTCCTGCTGTGACTATAGTATAGCTTATCCCGCGTGAAATTGCAATAACACGCGGGATACAGTTATGATACATTTTGGTGTGAAAACGGTTACACAGGAGTTAACGTCAGGACTTTTTCTGGAAATTATACCTTAGCACATAGGAATCATACCCGTCGAAGGATAGGCAGACCCTTATCATATCGCCCTGCACTGAGCCGTCGTACTCATTGATGACGAGAACAGGACCCTCATAGGTCTGATCTACGAACGCGAGCTCCCCGTTGGGGATACCGGCTTTAGAGAGCTCCGCGATACCGTCGCCGGAGATGTTCTCGAAGTGGACGCTTGCCGAATCCACGGAGAAAATTATATACTCGCCGTCGGAATGGTGGAAGAGCTTCTGAGCGGTGAGCTGGTAGTCCTTACCGTTGAAGTGGAGCACGCCGGACTCCGAAATGCTGAGCGGGTCAGCCTTGAAGGACTCGCTGACGGTGTGTACATCGGCAGCAGCGAAGCCGTCGGGAAGAATACCGGCAGAGCTCATGCACACGAATTTATACTCTCCCGCCACGAGCTTGAAAGCGCCCGCGAGGTCCTCTCCGCCGCTGTTGTCACCGGCGCTCACATCGGGAGCAGAGACC
>JAFRXR010000090.1 GCA_017443395.1 Ruminococcus sp.
CACGAAGCGAGCTCTATGTCCTTGTCGGAGAAGATAAAGTAGAGGTCGTGCGTGCCGCCGACTGCCGCAACATCGCTGCTGTAAACGTCCGTGAGGACGTCTGTGTCGAAGTCCACCGCGGACAGAACATCTCCAGTCGGGCTGTCAAGGCGCACCTCGACCCTTCCCCTGCCCTTCACGTTCGCAATGAAAGCAATGTCCTTGTCGAGCAGAGGAGCGTTCCCGGTGGTATTTCCTTCCGGGACAGGCTCTGCGAACAGCTGGATAGCGTCTGCGGTCTTGCTGTAAACGAACGCCGCGTAGTCGGAATCATAGACCGTATCGCCGTCGGAGAAGCCGTTCCAGATATTTTTCAGACCGTCCGCCCACTCGCGGGTGTTGGTGAGCTCGGATTCGAGATCGAAAACGTATATGCCGTTGACGACTATTGAATCGACGAGGAAGGTTATCTGCTCGTCGTTATCGACCGTGAAATACCCCATATTCATCATGCCGTCCGAGCCGCCGATATCGCAGGTGACCGAGTATTTGCCCGTGCCGGATATCTCCGTAGAGCCGACCCTGTCGCTGCCGGAGCTATCCGCGGGATTCATCGAGAGGGTGGTATCGCCGGTCACGGAGGTGACTGTAATGTCGTAGCGGATCGTGTCGATCACGGTAAGCTCCCTTACTGCCGGAGCCTGCTCAGAGCCGCCCTCATCGGCGGTGAACTCCACTCCCTTTACGCTCACCCATGCGCCGTCCGAGCTGCTGATAACTGTCGGGGCATGGCGGTCAGTGAGGCCGTAGGCGGTGTCAGCGGTGTTGTTGACCTGCGCAGCGGGATTCACCGTGAACGGATCAACGCTCACAAGGCTGCTGACGCCCTTCTTCGTGCCGCCGCCGGGAGTGATAGTGACAGTGGATTCGTCCACCTCTATCTCGTCCACGCACATACTCCTGTACGAGCCGGTTATCCCCATGCCGTTTTTCAGCGAGAGAGTGTGGTAGAACATATACCACTTCCCGCCGAATTTATGCATATGCGTGTGGTTGTTGGAGTAATCGAAGCCCGATACTCCCGGATTCTTGAAGCATTCACCCCTCATCTCCCAGCTGTCGGGGTCGAGCGGTGTCTTGGTTGTCATGTACACCATAGAGCAGCCGGTCGGGACGGGGCAGTCGTACTCCCACTTCTCACTGTGGTCGTTCCAGTCGGAACAGTAGGTGTAGACGTAGGTGCCGTTGATGTAGTTCAGCTCGCTCGCCTCGAAGTTATAGGGAGCGGGTATCACGGCAAAGTCGCTCGCGAAGGAGACCATGTCCTCGCCGAGCTGGACTATGCGTGCCGAGCCTGGCATATAGTCCGTGCCGCCGGAAGCCATTCCCGCACCGAACGACAGCCAGCCCACACCGTTGTCGTCGATGACCACGCCGGGGTCAAACGGATTGGGACAGTTGCTGAGTCCGGGAGTGGAGCTCGTAATGAGCGGCTTGCCGAGAGGGTCGGTCCAGCCGGTCACGGGGTCAGTAGAGGTGATGACGCCTGTGCCCAAGCCATTATTTGAGAAGTAGAGGTAGAAGTGCGTGAGACCGTCGTCCTCAACGCGGGAGCATATCGACGGCGCCCATGAATTCGTTATCCACGGTGCGACCTCACCCACGTTTATCTCGCCGTGATAGACCCAGTTCACCATGTCATCAGTCGAGAAAACGAGCAGCGACTTGATCTGCTCATAGGTGTTGTCCTTGTCGGGACCAGCCTTGAGGAACTGCTCGTGATCGTTCGTACCGTAGAGGTACAGCCTGCCGTTGTACTCCACTGCGGTCGGGTCCGCACAGAAGAATTCGGACGAAATGGGGTTGTTGAACTTCGTGTTCTTGTAATTGTTAGCACTTATCTTATCGGCGCTGATAGTTATCCCTCCCATCGTTTCGACCGCGTCCGCGCTTATCACTGCGGGAGCGTTCTCTGCTGATACCGGTGCCGCCGAAGCAGCTGCCGACGCACACATTACTGCGGAGACAAGAGCCGCAGCGGCACGCCTATGAAATCCCATCATAAATATTTCCTCCTGTTATTGATATTTTAACGGTCGTATGTTATAATTATCTTAGCACAGTGTATCGCTGTTTTGTAGTAAGCATCAGGACAATCTTTAGCATTTTTAGGACATGGAGGCGAGACTATGACATTAGCACTTCCGCTCCGGATATTCACCGAGAGCGAGGACTTCCCTTTCTACATACATTACGGCTTCCACGAAAAAGAATGCCATATGCACACCCATGCGGACTTCTTTGAGCTCGTCATCGTCCTCGCCGGGAGCGCCGAGCATATCGTCGGCGAGGAGCGCTACCTCATCTCCGAGGGCGACGTCTTCGTCATCGACAGCAACACCGCTCACGGCTACATAGGCGCGAAGGACTTCCGCATCTGCAACATCATGTTCAAGCCGGAGGTCATGCTGCGGGACATCTACGATATCCGCAAAACCGCCGGATTTCAGGCACTTTTCGTCCTCGAGCCGCAGTACGCGAGCCAGATGAGGTTCATGAGCCGCCTGCGCCTTGAGCACGACAGATACCTCTCGGTGCGCAGCGATATCGATGTCATGATAAAGGAATTCAACGCACATCAGGAGGGCTGGCAGACCGTCGTTTACGCGATGTTCGTGCGGCTCATCGCGGAGCTGTCGCGGCTGTATCAGTCCTCAGCGGACAGCGGTCACTCGGACATCATGAAGCTCGCCGCCGCCACAGCCTACATCGAGCGCAACTTCTGCGATGACATCTCCGTCGCGGATCTGGCGCAGATGTCAGGCTACTCCGAGCGGCAGTTCAGCAGGCTGTTCCGCTCGGCGTTCTCGACCACTCCCAGCAGCTACATCACCGAGCTCCGCCTCGAAAAGGCTCAGCTCCTGCTGCGCACGACGACCACGTCCGTCGGGGAGATATCATGGAGCTGCGGCTTCGGCGACCAGAATTACTTCAGCCGCATTTTCAGACAGCAGACCGGGCTAACTCCGACCGAATACCGCCGGAGCTCATTCGCCCTGCCCAAGTGATACAGGAGGGACTATGTTCTGGATAATACTTTTTCTCACGCTCATGCTGCTCGCTGCGGGCGGTGTGATATATCTCATCGCCGGCTTCCACAGATTCAGCTTCATAAGGCGGCTCGGCGAAAAGCACAGGCTCCTCGCGTGGGGAGCGTCAATGCTGCCCGTTGCGGCGCTCGCGGGCTTCGCGGTGATAAACTGGTACACGGTCATCGTCGTTGTGCTGCACCTCATGGTGTTCTGGCTGCTCGCGGACTTCATCGGACTTGCTGTGCGCAAGCTCGCGAAAAAGCCGCGCTCACGCAACATCGAGGGAGCCTGCGCGATACTTTTCACCGCGGTCTACCTCGCTGTCGGCTGGCAGCTCGCCCACGACGTCCGCGAAACGGATCACACGATCCGTTCGGACAAGCTGTCCGCCGGGGAGAGCCTGCGTATCGCTGTTATTGCCGATTCACACCTCGGTATCACGCTCGACGGGGAAGGCTTCGAGGCGCAGATAGACCGCATACAGGATACAGCCCCCGATATGCTGGTCATCGTCGGGGATTATGTTGACGACGACACCACAAGGTCCGACATGGTGAGGGCGTGCGAGGCTCTGGGCGGACTGAAGACGACCTACGGAGTGTATTTCGTCTACGGCAACCACGACAAGGGCTACTACGACAGCCGTGATTTCACCGCGGACGAGCTAAGCTCTGAGCTCACGAGGAACGGGGTCACTATCCTCGAGGACGAGGTTCAGCTCATCGGGGAGCGGTTCTGCATAATCGGCAGGCAGGACGGCTACACGGAGGGACGTGCGGAGATGTCCGCCCTCATGGAGGGGATCGACAGCTCGCGGTACACGATAGTCCTCGACCACCAGCCCAACGACTACGACGCGGAGGCTGCCGCGGGAGCCGACCTCGTGCTCTCCGGACACACCCACGGCGGACCGCTTTTCCCGGCGGGACAGATAGGCGTTCTGACCGGTCAGAACGACCGCTTCAAGGGCAGCGAGGTGCGCGGCGGGACGACCTTCATCGTAACGTCCGGTATTTCCGGCTGGGCGATACCCTTCAAGACCGGCACGCAGTCGGAATTCGTGGTGGTGGACATCGCAGGAAACGCTTGACACGTCCCAAACAACGTGATATAATGTACAACAGGAATAATTACCGCAGTCCGGGTGAGGGAAGTTCGGTGCAAAGCCGTCGCAGCCATCACTACCGTGATCTGGCGTGAGCCAGTAAGTCGGGATACTCACCGGATACAGCGAAGAGCCGAGTGCCCTCGGATATGGAGGACGCAGCGACACATGGACAGTCCATGCCTATGGGATAGCTGCGCCTTTCCGGTCGTACCCGGAGAGGCGTTTTTTATTGATGTACCAACTATATCTTGGATCTGATACTTGACAAAAATGATATTTATCTGCGTTGCAAAAGTTTACAATACGAATTATTCCTTCACTTTTGCGCCTTGACAAATTACATTTTTGTCTGCGTCTGAACTTTAAGATTTAATGGGTACATCAGTATCGTGGAGGTCATGATGGAGAAAAAGCTGACAGCAGAGGATTGTTCAGCTCTGCTCGTAAAAAAGCAGGAGGAGCTGAAAAGTGCAGGTGAAGCCCGCTACCCCAGGCGTGCCGACTTCACAGACCGCGAGGTAATGGCGATCAAAGCCTTCTTCGGTCCGTGGGGACGAGCCCTCGAGGCAGCAGGCATAAAGCCGCCGAGATCTGATGACCGCGCCGCAAAGCGCGCTGAAAAGCGTGCTGCGCAGAAGCAGAAGCGGAAAGAATTCCGGAATAAAACCGAAGAAAGAGGTAAAAAAGTATGAAAAAATTCATCACTGTATCCGCAGCGGCAGTTCTCGCTTTCGCAGCAATGGGAGCTCTTCCGGTAAGCGCTGACGACGCGCTCAAGGTCAATGTGACTATCGCCGACGCAGAGGGCAAGCTCGCTGTAGTTCAGGAGCAGGTCGAGGTGACCGACGCTGATTCCGACGGTGCGCTCACTATCAACGACGCACTTATCCTCGCACACGATAAGTTCTATGAGGGCGGCTCCGAGGCTGGCTACGGCAGCTCGGTGAGCCAGTACGGTCTCGGCATGACAAAGCTCTGGGGCTCCGAGAACGGCGGCAGCTACGGCTACTATGTAAACAACACCGCCGCTATGTCCCTCGCTGATACTATCAAGGACGGCGATTACATCAACGCTTTCGTATACACAGACCTCACCGGCTGGTCGGACAAGTACTGCTGGTTCAACGAGAACACACTCTCTGCCAACGACGGCGACACAGTTGAGCTCACACTTTCCGCAGCAGGCTACGACGCAAGCTGGAACCCCGTTACTCTCGCAGTTGAGGGAGCAGTCATCACTGTGGACGGTGAAGCTACCGAGTACAAGACCGACGCCGAGGGCAAGGTCAGCCTCCCGCTCACAGCCGGCAGCCACGTCATCAGCGCTAAGTCTGATTCTGAGATCCTCGTTCCCCCGGCACTCAAGGCTGAGGTCGCAGGCGAGACTACATCAACGACTACTACGGTCGCTGAGACTTCCACAACTACATCTGCCGCAGCAGCTACCACCACAACAACAGCCGCGGTGACTTCCGCAGCAGCAACTACCACAGGCACCTCCTCTCCTAAGACCGGCGACAGCGTCCCCGCAGTCGGGATCGCTGCATTCGCAGGCATCGCTGCTCTCGTTTTAGCAAGAAAGAAGAATGAGGACTAAGCCCCTTCCCGTGCTTATAGCCCTAATATCAGCGGTAATGTGCCTCAGCGCTCAGCCGCTCATATCACACGCAGATACCGTCGGTGAGGCGCAGAGCTTCATCGACGGTATTATCAGCTATAAGCTCGCAGAGACCGGCTCCGGGTCAGTACAGGACTGGATAGATGGCGACCTCACTGCCAGTGCGGGTCTGACCTCGGAGTTCTACATCATCGCTCTGAGCCAGAGCGGCGGCTGGTACGATTTCTCCTCCTACGAGAGCTCGCTCGAGACCTACCTTGCGAACAATAACGTCCCCTCGGCGACCTCCCGCCAGAAGTATGCGCTCGCGCTCGCGGCGTGCGGCTCCACAGACAGCTATATCACGGGCTCGCTGGCAGATTCGGTCGGTGAACAGGGCATAATGAGCTGGGTGTACGGTCTGCATATCCTCAGCAACGGCTACACTGGCGCGGTCACGGCGCAGGAGGCGGTGGACTACCTCCTCTCACAGCAGTTCTCCGACGGCGGCTGGGCGCTCTGGGGGACTGTCGGGGACATCGACGTCACGGCAATGGTCGTGCAGTCCCTCGCGCCGTATTACGGGCAGAACAGCTCAGTCGCGGACGCAGTTGAC
>JAFRXR010000091.1 GCA_017443395.1 Ruminococcus sp.
CCTGTTCCGGTCATAACTCCCGGGAGAGTGCGTGCAAGCTCTATCTTACGGGTGAATTCATCGGAGCGCTGCTTGAGCTGTTCGAGCTCGCCCTGCATTGCCTTCATGCGTCCGTACTCGTTCAAGTGACGCTTCATGTCCTCGGCGTTGCTTATTTCTGTCTGGAGATCGGTGCAGTCCATAGGCTGCTTGTCTATGTACTCGTCCGCGACGCTCATGTCGCTGTCGAGCTTGGTCTTGGCTTCGTTAAAATGGCTCTCGGCGAGCGCTTTCTTATCCTCGAGCTTGGCAGACAGCCCGGTCAGCTTCTCCTCGTTCGCCTGGATCTGAGCTTTCATGCGCTCTATCTCTGCGAGCAGGGACTCTCTCTCAGCGGAAAGAGCCTTCTCCGCCGACGATACCTCTATCATCTTGTCTGCTTCCAGCTTTCTGAGCTTGCTGTCGTAGCTGCTGCGGAATAGCTTCGCACGCTCGATACGGCTGTTGAGCTCCTTCATCTGCTCGAGCTTCTTGTATGCAGCTCCGAGGTCGTATGCCTCCCATTTCTCAGCCTGATAGTTGTCAGGGATATCCTTCGCGATGTCCTCGATGAATGCCTGCTTGTTCCTGATGTCGCGGTTCACGTTCTGTCGTTCCTTGAACCACTCGCCGTTCTCAGACTGCATATCGCTGAGGACCTCGAGGATATTCTGCTCGTAGTTCACCCAGGAAGGTACCTCGCCGAACTTCTCGTTGATGTAATTGAGATCCCAGTCGAACTCTATGAGGTCGAGGATAGCGCGGTTTTTTGACTTCTCGTCCATGAGCGTGAAGGCGACCGGATCGAGCTGCAAGGGAGTGAAGAGCTGCTTGAGGAAGTTCTCAGGCGCCATTATCTCCCTGCCGTTTTCCTTGACGGACTTGTAGTCGGACTGCTCCGTGCGCTTCTTTCTGTCGATACTGAGCCCGGTATCGGTCTCGATTAGGATCTCGCCCTCTTTCTCGCCCTGCTTGACTATGAGGTTGCGGTCGGACTTGTTCGTGAGCGCATATCGAAGTGCGTCGATGACTGATGTCTTTCCGACGCCGTTGTTGCCTGTGAGCTCGACAGAACGTCCGTCAAGCTCTGTCTCTGTGATACCGAACAGGTTGCGTATCTTGATCTTCGTGGTCTTCATTTATATCATTCCCTCCTGTTTATTTCCGAGCGGATCCGGCGCCTTCTGAGCGTCGAGCTTGTCCTTGAGCTTCTGGGCGCACGCTGCGCAGAGCTCCTTGCCGTATGTCTTATGCGTGTACATCGACAGCCATTCTGCGGTCTTACCGTATGCGGGAGCGATAGTGCTGCCGCAGTCGGTACATACCAGCGACACCTTCTGCTGCGCCGGAACGAAGTCGCGTATCCTCAGACCGCCGACCGTCTCACGCCCGAACTTCACAGTTGGGTCATAGAAAATCTGTATCTTGCGACCCGCCCAGTCCTCGATATACGGCGTGTGATATATCTTCTGGATAGTCTTCATGTTGGTCTTGTTGAGTATTAGGGGCTTGTTGCCGTCCGAGAAGTGGCACACGACCTCCTCCTCGGTCTTGCCGCCGACGCCCGTGACCTTCTCCTTGCGGACGTAGTCGATAGTCGCGATGAGGTCGCAGCCCTCGGGGATAGAATAGTCGCCCATGTAGTTCGGGTTCGTCATCTTCTTCCAGTGGGTTTTCTCCGGCATTACTCCTTCTCCTCCTTCTCAAGGGCTGATCTCAGAGCAGCAAGGAAGAACACCTCAGAGATCTTCTCGGGGACGCCCGTCGCTCTGGCAAACGCACCTATAAGCCTCTTTGCTGCTATGATACACTCAGCCGAGACGTCAAGCCTGCCGCCTGTAGCCTGTGTTTGGACTTCATTTCCGTTGACTTCTATTTTTATCATTGACTTTTCTCCTTATCTGTGGTATTATGTTGGTGGTAAAATATTTCGGCTTTATGCAGGTAAGGCTACCGTGCCGTATGTACCGGTCACGATGATACCTCCTGCGTAGACGCCTGCGGAGGCTCTCCGCTTGCTCCCTTCGGGGAGCTTTTTTCTTTTACGTTGAGTACTTCAAGAATCAGGGCTTTCATTCTTCTTCACTTCTATCCTACTGCACCGGTGAGCCTTTTCATCGCGTCAAAATTGTACACCTTAACGCAATCGCCTTTGGGCTGATAATCGCCGTTCAGATCATAATTATCCCACCAGCCTTCTGGCGCGCTCGTATCTATCATGAAGAAATACTTATCTTCGCCGGAATACTCATTTATCGCCTGAGCTATCTCCTCGATAGTAAGTGCTCCGCGCTTTTTCTCGACCCAGTAGCCGTCGTCTTTGAAATCAAACTCTACAGATATACCTCGTTTCACTTGTCCACCGCCTTCCATGGCTGCTCACGGTTCTGGTGCTGCGTCCAGCGCTGCTCCATGTCGGTGTAAGCCGGCGCACGGTACTTAGCCCGGCGTCTGAGCGTGCTCCACTCGGTATAGTCGTCGTACAGCTCGCGAGCCTTGCTGAGTGCCGCAAGCAGCATTATTCCCGCTGCGATCGTAAGCGCCGCTGCGGCTTCCTTTATGCCTATTACTACCATTACTTTTGCCATAGTCTACTCCTTTCTGTCGGTGTTCAGCGCTGTATAGGCTGAGATACAGCCCACGCAGCAGATGAGCGAGCTCTGGAAGGTCTCGTGCTTGCCCTTGCGGGCGCAGTACAGACCGAACACCGCTGCTGCGAGCGCTAAAATGATAACGTATACGGATATGAGCTTGCGCATTGTCTCCTCCTTTCCAATCTTTTGCTTGTTCAACTAATTTGAACTTGCGGATTAAAAATAAGCCGATATCTCATCAGGCTTGATTCCCAGAACCTCACACGCTCTTGTGATCTCGTTCTGGCTCCACTCAACCTTGCCATTCATTTTCAGGGAAATGCTGCGTTCAGACCGACCTATCGCCTCAGCAAACGCCGCTCTTGTTTTGCATTTTTCCGTTATCAGCCCGTCAAGTTTAGAGTAATCGTATGCCACTGCACATCACCTCCACACTTGCAAATTTGTTCAATATTCTTGAACTGATTACGGTATATCATATCGTCCTGTATTTATCAATAGGCAAATTCAAACTTTTTGAACTTTTTTTCATTAACCCCTTGAATTTTTGTTCAAGATATGTTATAATGCTTTCAAGGAGGTGAGATCGTTGAAAAAACACACCACATCTCAGCGGCTAAAACAGATAATGTCAGAGAGAAATATCAAACAGGTCGATATTTTAAAAAGTGCAGAACCGTTTTGCCGGAAATATGATACTAAACTGAATAAGAACGACCTCAGTCAGTACGTCAACGGCAAAGTCGAACCGGGACAGCAAAAGCTGACTATACTTGGACTTGCTTTAAATGTAAATGAAGCGTGGCTCATGGGGTATGATGTCCCGCCAATGCGTGACATATCTTTTGGGAACGAAACAGTAGAGGATCTTACTGAGAAATACGACAACATCAAGCCCATAAAGCTGAAGCGCTTCCCCATGCTCGGCGAGATAGCCTGCGGAGAGCCTATCTTCGCGGACGAGGACAGGGCGCACTATATCATGGCTGATATGGACATCGACGCAGATTTCTGCCTGACCGCCAAGGGCGACAGCATGATTAACGCGCGTATCTTTAACGGTGATATCGTCTTTATCAAGGAAATGCCGATAGTCGAGAACGGCGACATCGCCGCTGTTATTATAGATAATGAAGCGACCCTGAAAAGGGTCTATTATTACCCCGAACAGGGCAAGCTCATACTCAACCCCGAAAACCCGACACACGCGCCCCTCGTCTATGTCGGCGAGGAATTCAATACTATCCGGATACTCGGCAGGGCTGTGTACTTTATGAGCCTGGTGAAGTAAGGAGGTAAAGCCAGTGAATATAATACAATACCCGTCAGCGGAGGCAGTGATCAAGGCTATGGCAGCTGATGAACCGCTGCTCGTTCTTATTGCTTTTGACGGAAGCACAGCCATTATCAGCCAGATAGATGAAGCTGTGGAGCACCATATCCTGCTGATGAAAACAGGCTTCAAGGATACTGACATCGACAAGTTTTTCCGTATCGTGCTCGACCGCAGCGGTGCAGACTGGACGTTCGTATGTCCGCCTGACTACAAGAATATCCCATTCAAGGATAAGCGCATCGAAGCATTCTACAAGGACGGGTTTGCGGTCATTTCCGACTTCCTGCATTCTATCGGCTATCTTGTGGGTATCAATATCCCAAAGCGCTACAGACGACATCTGGACGTCCTGAGCGGGGACAGTTATAAATAAAAAAATCCCCCGCCGGTGCTGGAACACCGACGAGGGATACGGACGTGCATAATACACATCGCAACAATGTAATTATAGCACGCCCTTTTCAAAATGTCAAGGAGGTGCATTTTTATGCTATGCATGAAGTGTAAAAAGGAAATACCCGACGATTTTCTCTACTGCAATTTCTGCGGCAAGAAGCAGATCATCAAGCCAAAGCCGAAGTACCACAAGCGCGAGCACGGCACCGGCACCATACACCGCGACAAGCGCTACAAGCGCCTGTGGGTCGCGCTCGCACCGGCAAGCAAGTACGGCAAGGGACGTCAGTACATCGGCTGCTATGCCACCAGAAACGAGGCGCGGCAGGCTCTCGACGACTTTGCGCGCTCCGGCAAGCCTGATCTCTACAACGCCACGTTCGCATCGCTCTCAGCTGCGGCAGGAGTCCAGCCGGAGAACCTCCAGAAGATCATCGGTCACGCAAGCTTCAGCACGACCGCCGAGGTCTACATTCATCAGGACGTCGCGACCCTCATCGACGAGATGAGAAAGATAAACAAATGAGATCAGCCCCTGTCAATTCTGGCAGGGGCAATTTTTCATAGAAATTTTACATACAATTGAACCGAATTTTCGCCGGATTTTAAAGAATGAGGCACGGTAAACAGCCGTTTCCGCGATATATCGCCGCACCGAGTTAAGGACTTTTTAAGAATTTCCGTGCTATGATATAGACACAGAGAAACAAGGAGGAAAAGTCATGTTCCGAAGGATACTTAAAAAAGACCTGAAAAGAAAAAAGACCATGAACATCATCATACTGCTGTTCATGATAATGTGTTCGATGTTCGCGGCAGCGAGCGTCAATAACATCATCGCCGTCACAGGCGGCATCGACCACTTCTTCGAGCTGTCGGAATTACAGGACGTGGAGATAACAGTCTCGGACGCTCCCGAGGCAGTGGAGGAGATAAAGTCGCTCCCCTCGGTCAGCGACGTAAAGGAAGTACATTTCGTCGAGGTCCCGAAGTCGAAGAGCTTCAAGGTCGGCGGCAAAAAGCTCGACAACTTCATCAACCCGGCGCTGTTCTGGGCTGACGACAGTATGGCATACAACTTCTTCGACACGAACAACAACATCATCAGGGACGTCGAGCCCGGCTGGTTCTGGTGTACAGCGCCCTTCCTTGAGGACAACGATATGAAGTACGGCGACGAGGTCGAGATCACTGTTGAAGACACAGTTGTGACCCTGAAATTCGCGGGACGCTTCAAGGCAGCGGGAATATCCACCGAATCCGGTGCTTCGCCTCATCTGCTTGTAGACCGCACGGACTACGACACCCTCGACAAGGCATCGGGCGATAATGATTTCTTCCCGATCACCGTCCTCTTCCTCAACACGTCAGACCTTCAGACACTGAAGGATATGGCAAAGGAGAACGCGGATATCAACGTTACTTCCCGCGATGACATGAGATCAGTCTACACCTACGATATGATAACCGCCTACATCATGATGGTGTTGAGCATAGCCCTCATGCTGACGGCATTCGTAGTGCTCAGGTTCACGATAATGTTCACTATCAGCGAGGAATTCCGCGAGATCGGCGTCATGAAGGCTGTCGGCATACGCAGCAGCAGCATACGCAGCCTGTACATAGTGAAGTACCTCGCGATATCGGTCGTAGGAGCGGCGATAGGCTTCCTCTGCTCGATACCGCTCAGCAGCGTGATGCTGCGCACAGCCTCCGAGAACATGGTGCTCGGCAATGAGCACAGCGTCATAATGGGACTCCTCAGTGCTGTTGCAGTGGTTATCCTGATCGTACTGTTCTGCTACCTCTGCACACGCAGGGTGCGCAGGCTCTCCCCGGTAGACGCAGTGAGAAACGGTCAGACCGGCGAGCGCTTCCGCAAGAAGAGCCTCATGCATCTCGGACGCTCCAAGCTCCCGGCAACAGGCTTCATGGCGGCGAACGACGTCGTTAGCGCACCCAGACAGTTCAGCATAATCACCGTGATACTCGCACTCAGTATGCTGATGATAATGCTCATGTCAACCTTTGCGGCAACGCTCAAGAGCAGGGATATAATATGGCTGTTCGATATCGTTGACAGCGACGCGACCGTTCTGGATGTTGAATATATCGCCGATCTCATGATTGACCAGAACAAGGCGCAGGATACTGTTGATGATATGGAAAAGACCCTTGCGGAGCACGGTATGCCCGGAAAATGCGGCGTAACGGTAGGCATGGTGAAGGATATGCAGCACGGTGCCAGCAAGGCGACCGTCATGATCGAAACGAGCTACGGCAGCCTCGAAGCACCCACCCGCTACGACGAGGGCACTGCTCCCGCAAAGGCGGACGAGATAGCGCTCACAGGCTACGCAATGCAGGATCTTAACGCTAAGATAGGCGATACGGTATCAATGACCGTTGACGATAAGGAATGCGAGTTCATCATCACCGGCAAATTCTCATCGTTCATGAACGGCGGTCATGTAGCAAGGGTCAGCCGCGAGTTCGACACCAGAAGCGAAAAGGCAAACAGCAGCATTGGCATACAGATACGCTATGACGGCGACCTCAGCGACAAGGAGATCGAGAAAAACAACGAAGAGCTGAGAACGATACTCGGGACCGACAAGATATACGGAACGGAAGAGCTGATAGGCTGGGCGACCGGCATGACCGATACGCTCACAGCTATCAAGCTTCTGATAATAGTGCTCACGGTCATCGTAACGCTGATGATAGCGATACTCATGGAGCGCTCGTTCATCTCCAAGGAAAAGGGCGAGATAGCGCTGATGAAGGCGATAGGCATACCCAGCAGGAGCATAATCGGTCAGCACACGCTGAGATTCGCTATCGCAGCATTCATAGCGTATCTGCTGTCGCTGGCGTTCCTGATGCCGGTCGGCAACGCGATTATGAACTGGATATGCCGCATGATAGGCGATGTACAGGGCGTCAAGTGTGCTATCGACCCCATAGACATATTTGCAGTATGCCCGATAGCAGTTATCGGTGCGGCAGTCATCGGAGCGTTCCTTACAGCGCTCTACACAAGGACGATAAAGGCTTCCGACGCGGCAAGCATAGAATAAGGAGGATAAATATATGGCAGCAGTATTACAGGCAAAGGGACTTTGCAAGACTTATATCGTAAACAAGAGACAGAACAACGTTCTGAAGAACATCGACCTCACGATCAGCGAGGGCGAAATGGTAGCAGTAATGGGACCGTCGGGCTCGGGCAAGAGCACGCTCCTGTACTGCGTATCCGGAATGGACAGGGCAACAGCCGGAGAGGTGCTTTTCGGCGGCAGGGACATCTCGAAGCTCCGCGACAAGGAGCTCTCGAGTCTGCGTCTTGACGAAATGGGCTTCATTTTCCAGCAGATGTACATGATGAAGAATCTCACTGTGCTGGACAACATAATCCTCCCCGCAGTTCGCTCGAAGAAGACCAGTGAGAGCCGCAAAAAGACCGAGGAACGCGGACGTGCGCTCATGCACAGG
This sequence comes from Ruminococcus sp., assembly GCA_017443395.1. Classification (GTDB taxonomy): domain Bacteria; phylum Bacillota; class Clostridia; order Oscillospirales; family Ruminococcaceae; genus Ruminococcus. Next base: position 7,840 of record JAFRXR010000091.1, read on the forward strand.
CTTGGCATCGGAGAGATCGGCGGCAACGACATCAACGAGGTCTCCGGCGGACAGCTCCAGAGAGCCGCAATCTGCCGCAGCATGATAAATTCCCCGAAGATACTTTTCGCAGACGAGCCGACTGGCTCCCTCAACCGCTCGAGCTCTGACGAGGTGCTCAGCGAGCTTCTGAAGCTCAACGCAGACGGCACGACAGTTATGTGCGTAACGCACGACCCCAAGGTAGCGGCGAAATGCAGCCGAGTTCTGTACATCGTGGACGGCGGTATCGTAGGCGAGAAGGAGCTGGGACATTTTGGCGGTGCGGAGAACGAGCTGCGCGACCGTGAGCGTGCCCTCAACAACTGGCTCATGGAGCAGGGCTGGTAAGCAGGGCAGCGCCCTGCACGCCTTCACGTTCCCGCTCGTAAACTCGCTTACTCTTAACAACGCCCTTACTTGTACATCGCATACGGAACAGGTGTCAGGTTTTAGGTGTCAGGTTGCAGGGGACGGCGTCCTCGACTTCGCGCACTCACTCTCAACAACGCCCTTACTTGTACATCGCATACGGAACAGGTGTCAGGTTTTAGGGTTCAGGTATCAGGTGTAGGGGCGCCGTCC
>JAFRXR010000015.1 GCA_017443395.1 Ruminococcus sp.
CCGTTGTTAAGGAGCAGGAGAATCCCGATGGCAACTTCACTACTTGTCCTTACCCCAATCCTGAGATCAGAGAGGCTCTGGAAGTTGGTCTGAGATACTGCAAGGAAGTTTCCCCTGACCTTCTCCTGGCTACTGACCCCGACTGCGACCGTGTTGGTATTGCTGTTCCCGACGGAAACGGCGGCTATGCACTGTTCTCCGGCAACGAGGTCGGCGCTATGCTGCTTGAGTACATCTGCGACCAGCGCATCAAGAACGGTACCATGCCCGCTGACCCGATAGCTGTCAAGACTATCGTTACCACTGACATCGTCAGCCTCATCGGCAAGGAGTACGGCGTGAAGATCATCGACGTGCTCACAGGCTTCAAGTTCATCGGCGAGCAGATCGGTCTGCTCGAGGCTAAGGGCGAGGAAAAGCGCTATGTGTTCGGCTTTGAGGAGAGCTACGGCTACCTCTCCGGCTCCTACGTGCGCGACAAGGACGCTGTAAACGCCTCAATGCTCATCTGCGAGATGGCTGCTTACTACCGCACCAAGGGCATTTCGCTCATTCAGGCGCGTGAGAATATGTACAAAAAGTACGGTGTGTTCTACCAGACGCTCTATAGCTTCACCTTCGAGGGCGAGAGCGGCATGAACAGGATGTCCGAGATAATGACCTCCCTCAGGAACGCTCCCCCGACGGAGATAGCGGGTCTGAAGGTCGTGAGGTTCGAGGACTACAAGACCAGCATCGCGAAGGATATCCTCACAGGTGCTGAGACCGAGATCACGCTGCCGAAGTCGAACGTGCTCGCGTTCTACCTTGAGGGCGGCTCGAAGTGCATCGTTCGTCCCTCCGGTACAGAGCCCAAGATCAAGACCTACATCACCGCAAAGCAGCCTACCCACGAGGAGGCTCACGCTCTCGAGGCTAAGCTGCACGACGATTTCTCCAGATACTTCAAGTAAGAAAAAGGCGGACGCTGTCCGCCTTTTCAGGTGTCAGAAACAGGTGCCAAGGGTCAGGACTATAGTTAAATCAGAAAAATATGTGTCTGATTTCTTGACACAGCTGCGCAAGTATGATATAATATATTACTGTAATGTATAACGGCACTACTGTCTAAAGTAACTGATGGGCTGCTCGGATATAAATAGTATCTGAAAGAGGTGAAGATCGTGAAAGAGGGTATCCATCCTACACTGTACAAGACCACTATTACCTGCCACTGCGGTAACGTGATCGAGACACTGTCCACAAAGGAGAATATCAAGGTCGAGATCTGCTCTAAGTGCCATCCGTTCTATACAGGCAAGCAGAAGCTCGTTGATACAGGCGGACGCGTTGACAGATTCAAGAAGCGTTTCAATATGGACAAGTAATCTACAGCCGGTCTATGACCGGCTTTTTACTTATAAGGTTTGAGCTATGAATTATTTTACTATTTCCGGACCGGCTAAGGCTTCCTTTGTGGAAAAGCGCTCCGAATTTATCGGGCACATCTCCCCAGTCGTTACCAACGACGAGGCTGTGGCTTTCGTGGAGAAGATAAAGTCCGAGCACCGCAAGGCGAAGCATAACGTCTATGCCTATGTCCTGCGGCACGACAATATTTCCCGGTATTCCGACGACGGCGAGCCCCAGGGCACTGCCGGCGTCCCCGTACTTGATGTGCTCAGAAAGCGCGGTCTGACGGATGTCTGCGTGGTTGTCACGCGGTACTTCGGGGGGGTACTTCTCGGCGGCGGAGGGCTCGTGAGAGCGTACTCCCATGCGGCTTCGCTGGCGTGCGGCGAGGCTCACATCATGAATATGTGTATGTGCCGCGAGCTGCGTATCACCGCCGATTACGGTATGTACGGCAAGATAGCCTATATCCTGCCAAATTTTGACACTATCACCGTCGGGTCGGATTTCGGCTCGGACGTCACCCTCGATATACTTGTACTGACTGAAAAGCTCGGCGCCCTCAGAAAAGAGATCACAGAAGCTACCAACGGCTCGGCGGTCATCGAGGAGCTCGGGGAGCAGTTCCGGGACTTTTCCTCGGTAATAAAAAATGTGTGAAAAAATAGAGGGTTTTTGTCATTTCCGGAGTATAAATATATAAAGGTATTTTAGGGGGGATCACTGTGACTGTCCGTGAGCAGACTGAGATAATCGAGAGCGGTACGCTCAATAACTTCGCGTGCATGAGCACCGATGAGGAGATGACCCGCAGAGCGCGTGAGGAGGACAAATGCCCGTTCAGGACAGCCTTTCAGCGCGACCGTGACCGCATTCTCCACTGCAATTCGTTCAGACGCCTCAAGCGCAAGACGCAGGTGTTCCTGTCCCCTGTCGGCGACCACTACCGCACCCGCCTCACCCACACCCTCGAGGTCGCGCAGATCGCCCGCACTATCGCCCGCGGTATGCGCATGAACGAGGATCTCACCGAGGCTATCGGTCTCGGGCATGACCTCGGTCACTCGCCCTTCGGTCATTGCGGCGAGAAGGTGCTCAACTCCATCTGCCCGCACGGCTTCAGACACTACGAACAGAGCGTGCGCGTTGCAGAATTTCTCGAAAAAAAAGGCGAGGGACTGAACCTGACCTTCGCAGTCAAGGACGGCATCGTCTGCCATACGAATAAGGTCGCTGCGACCAAGGAGGGCAATATCGTCCGTCTCGCGGACACTATCGCCTACATAAACCACGACATCGAGGACTCGATCCGTGCAGGTATCCTCCACCCGTGCGACCTCCCTGCGGACTGCGTCCGCGTGCTCGGCGACACCAAGACCAAGCGCATAACCACGCTCATCGCCTCGGTCATCGCGCACGGTCCCTACGACATAGACTTCGCGCCCGATATACGCAAGGCGCACGACGACCTCAAGGCGTTCATGTTCGCAGAGGTCTACACCAACCCGGCTGCCAAGCAGGAGGAAGCCAAGGCTGAGCTCCTCGTGCGGAAGCTGTATTCCTACTTCATCGAAAACACCGCCAAGCTGCCCGAGGAGTACCGTGTCATCATGAAGAACTCCGACGCCGACCGCGCGGTATGCGACTATATTTCCGGAATGAGCGACGAGTACGCCGTTGATCTCTACACTGAGCTTTTCGTCCCCAAGTTCTGGAAATAACGGAGGTAACCATGCCCCGAAACGACGAATTCCTATACAGGCTGAGAGCTGCAAATCCCATAGAATCGGTCATGGGCGGATATGTCAACCTCATCAGGCGCGGACGGAACTACGTCTGCAACTGCCCGTTCCACTCCGAGAAAACGCCCTCCTGCACTGTCTTCATCGACTCCGACCCGCACTTCTACTGCTTCGGCTGCGGCGCGGGAGGAGACGTCATAACCTTCATCATGAAGATAGAGAACCTCGATTTCTCCGAGGCTGTCAAGCTCCTTGCGCAGCGCTCCGGTCTCGAGCTCCCGCAGGACAGCTACGGCGACAGCAGACTCGCTCAGCGAAAGACACGCATCTACGAAATGAACCGCATCGCGGCGAATTTCTTCTATACCAACCTTGTGAAGGGCGCGGACAAGTCCGGTCTGCAGTACTTCATGGAGCGCAAGCTCACCCCGCAGACTATCAAGAAGTACGGTCTGGGCTACGCCTCGGACTCGTGGGACGAGCTCACGAAGCTTCTGCGCAGCAAGGGCTACTCCGACGACGAGATCACCGACGCATGGCTCGGGTCACGCTCCAAGAAGAACGACCACGTCTACGATATATTCCGCAAGAGGGTGATGTTTCCTATCGTCGATCTGCGCGGAAACATCATCGGCTTCGGCGGGCGTGTCCTCGACAGCTCCGTGCCGAAGTACCTCAACACCGGCGCCACGCCCGTTTTCGACAAGGGCAGCAACCTCTTCTCGATGAACTTCGCGAAGAACGCAGACGTCAAGCGGCTGATTCTCTGTGAGGGCTATATGGACGTCATTGCAGTCAATCAGGCGGGCTTCGACAACGTCGTGGCGACGCTCGGCACTGCCATTACCCCCGATCAGGCACGGCTCATCAGCCACTACGCCGAGGAGGTCGTTGTCGCGTATGACAGCGACGGCGCGGGCCAGAAGGCTACGCAGAAGGCGATAAACCACTTCGCGGACGTCGGAGTGCGCACCAAGATAATCCACATGGAGGGCGCCAAGGATCCCGACGAGTACATAAAAAAATTCGGCGCGAACCGCTTCCGGATACTGCTCGACAGCTCCAACGACGCGACCGACTTCATGCTCGACAAGTGTGAGGAGGGTCTCGACCTCAAGACCGAGCTCGGCAAGGTGGAGTTCCTGAAAAGGGCTTCAAGAGTACTGGCGGGGATAGAGTCTCCACTTGAGCGGGAGGTATATATTTCCCGGACGTCGAAAAAGTGCGATATATCGGTACAGGTGCTCAAGGCGCACATCGACACCATGCTCAGAAAGAACCGCAGCGCAGAGCGGAAGTCGCAGTGGAAAAACATAACGACTTCTGTGGCGTACCGGCGCGACGCGATCAATCCCGCCTCGGAGAAGCTCAGGAAAGAGGCGCGTGCGGAGGAATCCATGATATGCTACCTGCTGCGTCACCCCGAGGACGCAAGGCAGATCGCTGAGGAGGCTCCGCCGGAGATATTCGTCACCGACTTCAACAGGCGCGTCTACTCCGCGATGCTCGACAAGATGATGTTCGGGGAGAAATTCTCCCTTGCTCAGCTCAACGGCGAATTTTCGCCCGACGAAATGGGCAGAATAAGCGGTATCGAGGCCCGGAACCGAGAATTCAGCATCAACCGCGAGGCGTTCACAGACTGTGCGGACGTCCTCAGAAAGAATAAAAAAACCAGCACGTCAGACGGCGACCTCTCCGGCGACGACCTGCGCGAGCTGTTCAAGTCCAAGAAAAAATAGGAGGAAGTCTTATGGAAAACAAGAAGAACACCATTGAAGCTCTAATGGAACAGGGCAAGGCTAACGGAAAGCTCACCACAAAGGAGATAACCGATGCCCTCGAG
>JAFRXR010000092.1 GCA_017443395.1 Ruminococcus sp.
GTGCGGCAAGCCCATGAGACAGGACCCCGACACCCTCGACACATGGTTCAGCTCGGCGCTCTGGCCGTTCTCGACCCTCGGCTTCCCCGAGAAGACCGCAGACCTCGACTACTTCTACCCCACGAACACCCTCGTCACCGGTTACGACATAATTTTCTTCTGGGTAATAAGAATGATGTTCAGCGGACTTGAGAACATGGGCAAGGTGCCGTTCGACACCGTCCTTATCCACGGACTTGTCCGCGACGCACAGGGACGCAAGATGTCCAAGTCGCTCGGCAACGGCATAGACCCGCTCGAGGTCATCGACGAGTACGGCGCGGACGCTCTCCGTTTCATGCTCGCGACCGGAAACTCGCCCGGAAACGATATGCGCTACATCGACGAAAAGGTCAAGGCAGCGCGCAACTTCGCAAACAAGCTCTGGAACGCCTCCCGCTTCATCATGATGAACCTCCCCGACGACTTCAAGTTCACCGGACTTCCCGCAGACCTTGAAGCAGAGGACAAGTGGCTCGTGAGCAAGTTCAACCAGCTCGCAAAGGAAGTCGGCGAGAATCTCGACAAGTACGAGCTCGGCGTGGCATCGCAGAAGATATACGACTTCATCTGGGACGTCTACTGCGACTGGTACATCGAGCTGACCAAGCCCCGCATACAGGCAGGCGGCGAGACAATGGCGAAGGCGCAGGCAGTGCTCGTCTGGGCGATGCAGGGAATGCTCAAGCTGCTGCACCCGTTCATGCCGTTCATCACAGAGGAGATATGGCAGGTGCTCACAGACGGCAGATCCATGCTCATTCTCGAGACCTACCCCACCTACGACAGCACGATAGACTTCACCGCGGAGGAGCGTGACTTCGAGAAGGTCATATCGGCGATAAAGGCAGTCCGCAACGTCCGCACAGAGATGAACGTACCCCCGTCGGTAAAGGCGAAGCTGTTCATCGAGACCGCCGACAAGGAGCTTTTCCGCTCGTGCGAGATCTTCTTCCGGAAGCTCGCTTCCGCGTCGGAGATAGAGGTCGGCGACAGCTTCTCCCACGAGAATTCTGCGAACGCCGTAACAGACTCCGCCCGCATCTTTATCCCGCTCGACGAGCTCGTAGACAAGGAGAAGGAGCTCGCCCGCCTCGACAAGGAGCGCGCGAAGGTACAGAAGGACATCGACTTCCTGAGCGGCAAGCTGAACAATCAGGGCTTCGTCGCGAAGGCGCCCGCACAGCTCATCGAGGCTGAAAAGGCGAAGCTGGCGAAGGCGCAGGAGAAAATGGACAAGATAATGCAGTCCATCGCAGCCTTCAAGTGATATGAGATTCACTGTACCGACCTTAGAGACCGACCGTCTTATCCTGCGCCCTCTCACCGTTGAGGACGCAGAGGACGTCTTCGGCTGGACGGGCGACGAGCGCGTTGCCCGCTATATGATCTGGACTGCCCACCCCGACATCTCCGCCACGCGGGAGTGGCTGAAGACCACCGCCGACCTTGAAAACGAGTATCTGTGGGGCTTCGCCCGCAAGTCGGACGGCAGGCTGATAGGCTCGGGCAGTATCAGGTACAGGACGGACGAGCAGCGCTGGAGCTTCGGCTACAATATCCGCCATGACTGCTGGAATATGGGCTACACTACCGAAGCCACGCTCCGCATGATGGACCACGTCCGCGAGGTGCACGGCGCGAAGCGCTTTGTCGCAGAGCACGCTGCGGAAAATCCCGCTTCGGGGAGAGTCATGGAAAAATGCGGGCTGCACTATGTCCGGGACTGCGAATATACGCGCTTTGACGGCACCCGCGTCAAGGCAAGGGAATACGAACTGAATGAAGGTGAATGAAATGATAAAGCACATCGTAATGTTCAAATTAACGGAAGCCGACGGACGCAGCGAGTACGAGAACGCGATCGAGGCGCAGAAGCGTTTTGAGGACGTCATCGCCAATGTCCCGCAGCTGAAAAGGGGAGAGGCAGTCATCAACTCGAAGGACGCCCCGCAGGACAACTACACGATATCGCTGCTGTGCGATTTTGAGACGATAGACGATCTCAACGCATACCAGACCCACCCCGCGCACTTAGCATTCGGCAAATTCATCGGCACGGTCAAGACCGCCCGCGCGTGCATAGACTACGAGTATTAATTCGTAATTAGTAATGCGTAATTATTAATTCGGAAATCGGAATGCGGAATCAAATCACCCGTCTGACCGGCAAAAAACAGGGCGCACGGAATGTGCCCCTACATTTTTGAGGTGAAACATGAACATAACTGAAACGATGTCCTTCATCAACAGCTACAGCAAATCGGGCGCCCGCGTGAACGACCTCTCCCGCGCGAGGGAGCTCATGGAGAGTATCGGGAACCCGGAAAAACGGCTTAGATTCGTGCATATCGCAGGCACGAACGGCAAGGGCTCGACCCTCGAATACATCTCGAACGCGCTCATTTTTTCCGGACATAAAACGGGACAGTTCACCTCGCCGTACATTCTTCGCTACACCGACCGCATACGCATAAACGGTCAGGAAATAGACGAGCAGTCGCTGTGCGAAATCGCAGAGACCGTAAGATCGGCAGTTCAGGACCGACCATACTCGCAGTTCGAGATAACAATGGCGATAGCATTTCTGTGGTTCGAGCGCGAAAAATGCGACGTCGTCGTACTTGAGACCGGCATCGGCGGACTGCTCGACTGCACTAACATCATACCGCCGCCGCTGCTCTCAGTTATAACATCTGTCTCACTCGACCACACCGCACTGCTCGGCTCAACAGTCGAGGAGATAGCACGTCAGAAAGCGGGGATAATCAAGCCCGGGTCAGCGGTCATCGTGTCGGAGGACAATCCCGAAAATGTCCGGAAAATAGCCGCTCAGACCGCACAGGACACCGGCGCGGAGCTTGTCCCGAACGAGCCCTGCCGCCCCTACGGCGACGGCGGACTTTTCGCGGCATTTTACTACAGGGGAGTGAAGCTCACCCCCGCGATGATAGGTCTCCACCAGATGTACAACGCCCAGACCGCGATAACCGCCTGCATCTA
>JAFRXR010000093.1 GCA_017443395.1 Ruminococcus sp.
GAGCGCGAGGTCGATTCCATGAGCTGGAGATAGTCGATGATGACGAGCCCGAGGTTCTTTACCCGGCGGAGCTTCGCCTTCATCTGCTGGACGGTCATGCCGGCGGTATCGTCGATATACAGCGGTATCGTACTGAGATAGCCGGCGGACGTCGCGAGCTTCACCCAGTCGTCGCCGTTGATGCGTCCGTTTCGGAGCGTATTCGAGTCCACGAGCGCTTCGGTGGAAAGTATCCTCGTGGCGAGCTGTTCCTTGGACATTTCGAGGTTGAACGTCACGACGTCCTTTTCGGCGCGTCTTGCGACGTTAACAGCAATATTCATCGCGAACGACGTTCTTCCCATACCGGGACGCGCGGCGATTATGATGAGGTCGGACTTGTTCAGACCGGAGATTATGCTGTCGAGCAGCGTGAATCCGGTCCTTGCGCCGACGTATTTTTCCTTGTCGGGACCGGATATCTTACCTAGCCTGTCGTATGCCTCCGCGATAGCCTCGGAGAGCGGCACGAGCCCGCGGACGTCACGACCCTGACGGATATCGTATATACGCTGCTCGGCGGCATCGAGGAGGAGCTGTGCGTCGTGTTCGCCAGCCTGTATCTCCTCGAGGATAGTCCTCGCGGTGTAGCCGAGACTGCGAATGAAGTACTTATCCGCGACTATCTTGCAGTAGCTCTCGATATTCGACGTAGTCGGCAGCATATTGCCGATCTCAGCGAGGTAGCGCCTGCCCTCGGCTGCGGACTCGAAGATGTGCATTTTCTCAGCCTCGTTCAGCACCGTGATTATGTCCACAGGCTGACCTGTTGAGAACATACGCAGGATTATGCCGTATATCGCCTTGTGCTGCTCGCTGTAGAAATACTCCGGCTTTATCTTTTCGATAACGGTCGGGAGCACGCCCGGATCCGCGATAACAGCTCCGATAACGGACTGCTCCGCCTCGATGCTGTGCGGCAGCTCTCGGGCGGAGACAACAAGATCTTTTTCGTCCATTAGTTCACCTTACGCCTCAACGACCTCGACGTCGATAGTCTCGGAGATACCGTTATAGAGCTTTGCGGCAGCGGTATACGAGCCGAAATTCTTGATGTCTGAGCTGAGGGATATCTTTTTCTTGTCGAGCTTAACGCCGAGCTGCTCGGCGATAGCGTCAGCGACGTTCCCGGCAGTTACCGAGCCGAATAGACGGTCATTGGAGCCGGCTTTCGCCTTGATAACGACCTTTTTGCCCTTGAGCTTCTCAGCAGCCTCCTTAGCTGCCGCGATCTCGAGGTCTATCTTGTGCTGAGCGGAAGCCTTCTGACCCGCCAGCTTGCTCATGTTCTCGGCGTTTGCCTCAACAGCGAGCCCCTTTTTTATGAGCATATTCCTTGCGTAACCGTCCGCGACGTCCTTGACCTCGCCCTTCTTGCCGGAGCCCTTGACGTCCTGTAAAAAGATCACCTTCATATATATTATCCTTTCATTATGTATTCTTATTCATTTGAGATGTAAGCGTCTATGACACGTGTGAGAGATTCAGCCGCGTCGTGGATAGAGCCTCCCTCGATCTGAGTTGCAGCCATAGTCTGATGACCGCCTCCGCCGAGCTGCTCCATGATGACCTGAACATTCATCGCACCGAGCGAGCGTGCGGAGATATTGACCGTATTTCCGGTCTTGTAGAGCACGAAAGCCGCATCAACGTCGGTAATGCCGAGGAGCTCATCTGCTGCCTGCGGAGCCACGAGACGTATGTCGTCAGACTTGAAATCCGCGGCGGCTATCGCACACTTCTGATGTATTTTTGCAGACGCGACTATCTGCGTTCTGCGCCTGTAGGAGTCTATCGAATTTGAGAACAGCAGCTTTACTGCGATCGTGTCCGCACCGAGCTTCTTGAGGAACGCCGCTGCCTCGAAGGTGCGGGAGCCGGTGCGCATTACGAAGTTCTTGGTGTCGAGCATTATTCCCGCGAGGAGCGCGTCAGCACAGCAGTCCGGTATCTTGGAATCGGGCGGGAAGCGGAAGTACTGTATCAGCTCAGTTACCATCTCCGAAGCCGACGAAGCATAGGGCTCGTGGTGGAAGAGCACAGCATTGTCGATGAAGTTGACGGTCTTCCTGTGGTGGTCGATGACAACGACCTGCTTAGCCTTGTCGTAGAGCGCGCGGCTCTCGAGGAAGTCCTTGTTGTGGGTATCAACGACTATCAGGAGGTCGTTCTCGGTTATAGCGGATTCAGCGGCGCCTGGAGTGATGAAAAGCTCGTTATCGACCTGCTGCTCAACAACATCAATAAGGTGTGAAGCAAGATTTTTCGGACGGTCAACGGCAATGAAAGCCTCCTTGCCGAGCAGCCGTACCGCCGCTGCCATACCGCACGCAGAACCTACAGAATCGAGGTCGCCGAAGCGGTGCCCCATGATGAACACTCTGCCGGAGCTCAGCACGAGATCCTGCAATGCGTTTGCAATAGTGCGGGTCTTGGAGCGTGAGCGCTTCTCAACGCCCTTTGAAATGCCCCCGAAGAACCTGTATCCAGTGTCGGTCTTGACGACAGCCTGGTCTCCGCCGCGTCCGAGCGCCATATCGAGACATTGCCGCGCGAGGCGTTCGCTCTCCGCGAGGGTCTCTGCACCCGGTCCCACGCCGATCGAGAAGGTCAGCGGGTGGTTGCCGTTTATCTTTATCGCGCGTGCTTCCTCAAGAATGTGGAATTTTCCGGCGATGATATTATCGAGGTGGCGGTTCTCGATCACCGCATAGAAGGTGTTCGAGGAGGTCTTCTTGATAAAGCCGTTGGTGCCGTTCATGAAGTTCTCGATGAGGCGCTCGGTCTCCACGGAAGCCTGCGCCTTCTCAGACTCCTTTGCGTTCTGCATGATGTCGTCGTAGTTGTCGATAGTGATGACCACGACGTTCGGACGTGCGGCATCAGAGCTCTTTTTCAGGAGGTAGTACTGCGTCTCGTCGTGGAAATACAGGACGAGGAAGGAGATATCGTTTTTTGCGAATCTCTCAGCAGTAACGCGGTAAACAGCGCCGTTCACCGAGCAGTACGAGAACCCGTTGTTAACGACACCGTCGATGTCGAGGTTGACTATCCCGCAGAGGTCGTAACCGAAAAGATCCTGCCCGAGGCTAATTTTCTCGATGAAGATCTGATTGTACCACACGCACTGTCTGTCCTCACCGAGAACAGCGACAGGAGCGGGGAGGGAGTTCATATACTCTGCGGCAGAGCTTTCGAGGTGGCTGTTCATACGCGAGATATGGCGTATGGAGTTGCGGGAATAAAGCAGTGCCGAGATCAGAGCGGCAATGAACAGCGCGGCTGAGACCGCAAGGAACGCAAGTCCGGTGTGCGGGCTTGCCGTCATGAGCAGCGCAGAAGCGCTCGCGGACGTGATTATGAGCAGCGTCAGGATAATGTAGAACGCCGCCGGAAATCTGGTCTTCACCTTTCAGCTCCTTTCAGCTGGTATCAGCGAAATATTATGTCTCCATTATTATAGGCAGTATCATCGGGCTGCGCTTGGTCTTCTGGTAGATGTAGTCAGAGAGCGCATCGCGCATCTTGCCCTTGAGCGTGTTCCACTCGCGCAGCTCGGCATACGAGCAGTTCGCGAGAGTGCTGCTGAGTAGCTGCTTTGCCTCGTCCATGAGCTCCTCGGACTCACGCACATACACGAATCCGCGGGAGATGATGTCCGGACCGGCAACTATCTCGTTGGTGCTCTTCTCGATACCGATAACGATTATGATAAGACCGTCCTGAGCGAGGTGCTTTCTGTCGCGGAGGACTATCGAGCCGACGTCACCCACTCCGAGACCGTCCACGAGAATGCGTCCGGACGGCACCTGTGATACGACGCTCATGCGCGTACCGTCGGTCTCGATGACGTTGCCTATCTCAGCGATGATGACGTTCTCCTTGGGCATACCCATCTGGTATGCGAGGGTGGCGTGCTTTTTGAGGTGCTTGTACTCGCCGTGTACGGGAATGAAGAACTTCGGCTTGGTGAGCGCCTGCATGAGCTTGAGCTCCTCCTGACAGGCGTGTCCTGAAACGTGTACCTCATACATCGCCTCGTAAACGACCTCCGCACCCGACTTCATGAGCTCGTTCACCACGCGGGTGACGTACTTCTCGTTGCCGGGGATAGGCGTAGCGGAGATGATTATGAAGTCCATAGGCGTGATGTTGACCTTCTTGTGATCGTTCATCGCCATTCTGGTGAGCGCGGACATCGGCTCGCCCTGGCTTCCGGTAGTGATGAGGACGATACGCTCGTTCTCATAGCGGTTCATGAGTTCTATGTCGATGATGACGCCGTCCGGCACATCGAGATATCCGAGCTCTATCGCCGTATTTATGACATTTATCATGCTGCGCCCGAAAACCGCTACCTTACGTCCGTAGCGCACCGCGCAGTTGATGATCTGCTGAACTCTGTGTATGTTCGAGGAGAAGGTCGCGATGATGATACGCTTGCCCTCGCCCATTTTGAACAGTCTGTCGAAGGATTCGCCTACAGTGCGTTCGGAGTGAGTGTATCCGGCACGCTCGGCGTTTGTGGAATCAGCCATGAGCGCGAGGACACCGCGGCTGCCGAGCTCACCGAAGCGTGCGAGGTCGATTATCTTGCCGTCGATAGGGGAGTAATCCACCTTGAAGTCTCCGGTATGCACGATAACACCCGCAGGAGTGTGGATAGCCATTCCGACAGAATCCGGTATGGAGTGGTTGACTTTTATGAATTCAACAGCCATGCAGCCCATTTTCACGGTCTTTTTCGGCTCTACGACATTGAGCTGCACCTTGCCGAACAGTCCCTGCTCGCGGAGCTTTCCCTCGATGAGACCGATAGTCAGTCTCGTCGCATAGACGGGGACGTTTACCTTCTTCAGGAAGTACGCAAGACCGCCGATGTGGTCCTCGTGACCGTGCGTGATGACGATACCGCGAACCTTTTCGCGGTTGCGCTCAACGTAGGTAAAATCGGGGATAACTATGTCAACGCCGGGCATATCCGCGTCCGGGAAGGCAAGTCCGCAGTCGAGGATGAACATATCGTTCGAGCACTCGAAGACGGTCATGTTCTTGCCGATCTCGTTGAGACCGCCGAGCGGGATAATGCGCACGGGAGTCTTCCGCGGCTCCTTGACCTGTCTGGAACGGGTCTTCTTCGCAGGAGCAGCAGGTGCGTTCATCTCAGCAGTCACCTGAGCTTCGGCAGGAGCAGCGGCTGGCTTTTTTCTGGGACGCCTTTTGGCTCCGGTCTGAGGGGCTTTCGGGGCTTTCGGGGCTGTCTGGCGTGGATTTTTGTTTTTTTCGTTCACTATGTGACCTCACTTTCGGGATATCGGAGCACACGGGATCGTCCGCCGCGGGCTCACTGGGGTATGTAGGTATGGCTGCCGGGAAAATAAGTCAGACTATCCAGCACTTGCGGTGAGGATGTTCAAAGATCATGGATCCCGGTCATTATTTGAGGAACAGACGCCCCACGGCAGTCCGCCTCATATCATTAACGGCGCCCTTGCACCGGTAAAGCCTGTAACACGCCATGCAGCGAATTTCCGCGGCTGGGAATAACGATACACAATATTATTATACTGAAAACGGGCGTTGATGTCAATAGAAAAACGCCCGTTTTACCATTATTATGAAAAATTTACGGAAATCTTTCCGGCTCACGGGAACATTCTGCGTATTTTTTCTGTCCACTCAGCGCAGAGCTCGGAAGCGGTCTCTGACGAGAACGACTGCGCCGCGAGAGTAATGCGGTCTCTGCCGCTTCGCGTGAGCCTTATCCTGCCGGTCTGGGTACGGAATTCCTCCCCGCATGGGACCTTCCCTGCACTTCCGACGACGACCTCCCGCCGTACTGTCGCAGCCTGCGGAAGATCGCGAAGTATCGAGTTAGATCGGTGCATATCGGCAGTGAGCTGCACACACATGAAGAGCGGGTCGGCGAGTGCGCGCTGCCGGACGGCTTCTTCTGGTATATCGCCAAAGATGTCGAATCTTGGAGCTTTCTGCCCGGGGACAAGCTCGTCCGCAGCATAGTGCAGACCCTCCGGCAGCAGCAGTGTCTCCCCGGACAGCGCCAGAAGCCGTGAATACGCCATTATCAGTCGTTCATGGGAGATGAAGCCGTGCAGTGACGAGTAAGCGTTCACGCGGCAGCCTCCGTCGGACACCTGAAACACAAGGTCGTCCCCGCCGGTGAAGAACTCCCCCCAGAGTGATCGCACAGCCCGGTCACCGCAGCTCACACCCGCCTGTACAGGCTTAAAACCGCCATTTAGACTGTCAACAAGGTTGTTGACATAGATGTCACGAAACGAGCTTACCGGCGACATCTTCCCGCATTTTTTTGCTGGAGGAGCGGGCTTGCTGTTCATCAGCGAGGACATCTCATCTGTCCCCATTGGAAAGCCATTTCCGCGGAATAAAGCCATTTTCACGCCGCTAACAACATATATCCCGCAGTCAGCGCCGAGCGGCTTCAGCGCGAACCGGAACGAAGGCATATCGGTGTTCTCGCAGACGTAGACGTCCCTCCCCGACTCCGCAATGCCGCTGCACAGCGCGTAGAGCAGATGCGTGTGCGAGAAACCTGCACAGCCCACACTTATCCGCCGGAACTGCCCTGCGAGTATCCGTCCGAACTGCGCAGCACCAGCCGCACCGAGGGTCGTACCCGGTCGCACTTCGACAGCTCCCCCGCGAAAGCTGAATATCGTATTTTCGCCAATATATCCCATTTTCTTCCACTTCCTTGAATCGTTTTCCTGTTTATTTTTGACGCACAGGAGCTGGTTTATTCACGCGCCGCCGCAGAAAGATCAGCCCCGCAAGGTTAGGCAGCACCATAAGCGCGTTGAAAATGTCCGATACTGCCCAGACCGTCCGTATTGTTAAAACTGCCCCAAGCGCCGATAATACGGCAAATACTCCCGCGAGTGTCTTCCCGCCGGGACGCCCCGTGAGGTACCGGAATGCTGTCTCGCCGCAGTAGTACCACCCGATCACCGTGCAGAATGCAAAAACGCTCATTTCCACCGAAATAAAGCCGTTCGTCAGCCCTCCGAGGACTGTACTCAGCGCACCGTTCACGCTCGTGTCCGGCGAACCGCACAGCAGGGCGAGCGCGGTCAGTGTACAGCATATCATCGTGTCGAAAAGCACCTCGAACATCGCCCACATTCCCTGCAATTCGGGGACGTCGCTCTCGGCAGCGCTGTGCAGTACAGGGGAGCTGCCGAGACCTGCCTCATTCGAGAATATCCCGCGCCGCACACCGACCGAAACAGCCTGTTTTACGGCAAATCCAGCTGTTCCGCCCGCAGCCTGCCGAAGACCGAAAGCCCCCGCGAAAATCTCCCCGAAGGCTGCGGGAACTCTCTCTCCATGCATGACGAGCACTGCAATGCACGCTGCCGCGTAGAGTCCAGCCGCCGCCGGGAGAAGTGCCTGAGCCGCAGCAGCAATGCGCTTTGCACCGCCGCTGACCACTGCGAATATCACAAATGTCGAAGCTATAGCGATCACAGGTCTTGCCGCAGAACCGCTCAGGCTGTCTGCGACCGCGCTTACCTGCACAGCCCCGCCCATTCCGAAGGCAGCACAAAGGCACGACACCGCGAATGCTCCCGCAAGCGATCTTCCGCAGGGCAGCTCGTTCAGATACGCCATGGGACCGCGACGCTCATTGTCACTGAACTGCACAGACAGGCTGTTTTCTGCGTAAACGAGCGCCATTCCGAAAAACGCCGAGACCCACATCCAGAACACCGCGCCCGCTCCGCCGACCGCCAGTGCAGCTGCAACACCGGTGATATTGCCCGTCCCCATAGCCGCACCAAGGGACATACAGACTGTCCGGAACTGCGATATACCGCCGCTTGACTGCTTTCTGCCGCGCTGTCTCCAAAGGAACGGGAACAGTCTCAGCTGCACTGCTCTCAGCCGAAAGGTATACATTATCCCTGCACCGAGCAGCAGCCCGACAAGTCCCCAGCCCCAGACCATGTCCCTTATTTTTTCAAAAAAAACGTTCATATTCCCTCCGAGTTCATAAAATATGGTATACTTTATTCCTAAAATGTGTTATAATATTCATATTGCAGCATGAAAGGAGGCACCCGATGAAGACCTACGAGCCGGACAGAAACGGTCTGATGACACTCAGGATACTCATAACACTGGCTTCAGCAGCCCTGATAGTACTTGCGCGGGTGTTTATCCCGTGGAGGCTGACCGTCATCATACTCGGTGCAGTCATCGCGAGCACGGCGCTGTTTCTCATGCTCATCTATCTCCCCGTATATTTCTCCTCGATAACCTATACCGTCACCGATTCCGAGATTATCCGCAAGAGCGGCGTTTTGATAAAGTTCAGGCAGTCCGTCCGATTTTCGTCGATACAGTATACGACTGTCGTGAGCACTCCGTTCGCTCAGTACACCGGCTTCAACTTCATCATATTCTTCGTCTACGGCGGACAGTTCAGACTTCTCTTCCTGAGTCAGAAGGACGCGAAGGAGATACTGGACATCTCTCGCACCTTCGCCGGCAGGGAGGTGTGACGCATCATGTACCATGAACACCCCCTGAGGATACTGCGTTACTCCGCGAAGAACATCTGGCTGCTGATCTTCCCGCTCATACGAGGTCTGAATGCATTTTTACAGGACGCCAACCGCTTCGTGAGCTGGGTACGCGGCGCGTGGTTCGACATTGCGATACTCGGCGCTATCCTCATTTTCGGACTTATCCGCTGGTACTGCTCCCGCATAAAGCTGACCGAGGACTCGATAGTACACTTCGACGGCGTTATCGTCAGACTTCGCACGGATATGCCCTATAAGAATCTCAGCACTGTCACCGCTGAGAGACCCTTTTACCTCCTCCCGATGAGAGGAGTCCGCATGAAGTGCGACACGAGCGCTGGCATTTTCAATTCCACCGACATGAAGCTCCTTGTCAGCGAGAAGGTCTGTGCGGAGATAATGACCCATGTTCCGGACATCAAGGCAGATAAGCGTATCAATGGGCTCCCAAAGCCGAATCTCCTTTCGGTGATACTTTTCTCGATATTCTTTTCGAGCGGATTTTCCGGGACGGTCTACATCGTAGCGCTTATGTTCAAGGGCGGCGACATCGCCCGCGAGATGATAACAGCTTCTATAAACCGCATAACCGAGGAGACCACCAAGCACATGGGCAGGCTCATCATGAAGATCCCCGGAGCCGTTATCGGCGTGGGAGTATTCTTTATCGCAGCATGGACGCTCTCCTTTCTCGTCAATATACTGAGGTACGCGCGGTTCGGGTTCGAATGCGATCCCGCCTGCATGAAGATACGCTGCGGTATCTTTCACCGCCGCGAGTACCGCATATCCACCTCACACATAAACTACGCCGATATGCGCCAGAACCTCATTATGAAGCTGCTCGGCGCTGTCACAGTGAACATAAGCTGTGCGGGATACGGCTCCAACAAGCGACATCTTCCCGTCCTGCTGCCGATAAAGCGTGAGAAGACCATCGGCAGGGAGCTTGAAAAAACGGGCATATACAGGGTAGCCCCGAACCAGTTCCGCCCCGCGCTCACAGGCTGGCTGAACTACGTCTATATCCCGATATGGGTCTTGGTGCTTCTCATTCCGGCACACAGGATGATATCCTACGTCATGCCCCAGTTCTACGACCTCTCGAGCTTCTTTGCGCTCATGTTCTCGATACCGGCAGTGTGGACCTTTTTCGTGAAATGCGCAGCCTTTGCAACGAGCGGCGTCGCGATCTGTGACGACGTCATGATCATACGCTGCTGCAAGTTCACGAGCTTCCATACCGTGACAGCCGCCCGCAGCAAGCTCGTTAAGATAGAGCTCGAGCAGACCGTCTTCCAGAAGCTCGGCAGACGCTGCACGATCAGCTTCTGGTTCGAGGGTGAGGAGCACAGGAAGTTCCGCGTGAAGGGACTGCACTCCCGCGATGTCAACAAGATAGCTGAAGCACTTGATTACGACGTTAATACGCTTATATGATGTTTTTCTTGACAACGCGTGAAAAATCGTCTATAATTATTGAGTGAGCAGACTATGCGGCAGCGGGAACGCTTTAGTTCATGAGGAAAGTCCGGGCATCACAGAGCAGGGTAGCTGCTAACGGCAGCCGAGGGCGACCTTAGGGCAAGTGCAACAGAGAGATACTGCCTCCGCTTGCGGAGGTGATGGTGGAAAGGCGGGGTAAGAGCCCACCAGAGTGCGGGAGACCGTACTGCTATGTAAACCCTATCCGATGCAACGTCTATTGGTACGTTATATCTTAACGTCTGCTCGGCGGATATAGCGTAATGACGGCTTGAGC
>JAFRXR010000016.1 GCA_017443395.1 Ruminococcus sp.
AACGGAACCGGGGATACAGAAAGCCTGAAGGCCTTCGCCGATGGCTGCAGCAGCCTCGCTGGCCTTACGGCAGTTTTTCTTGATGGCGATCGCTGCGCCTACGGTGTAAGCCCAGCAAGCGTTCTCGAAGCAGATGGGCTGGATCTTCTTTACCTGCTCGTAAACATCCAGACCGGCATCCTTGGTGATCTTCTCGGCCTCTTCGATAGAAGAAATGCCGTAGCTGTTAAGTACAGAATTGATCTTATCAATTCTTCTCTCATAGGATTCAAATAAAGCCATTATTGATTCCTCCTATCCTAATCACTCTTTACGAGGGTCGATGAATTTCACAGCGTCTTCTACTCTACCGTACTGGCCGGAAGCTTTCTGATAAGCAGTGTTGGGGTCATCGCCCTTTTTGATGAAGTCGGTCATCTTGCCAAGGGATACAAACTTGTAACCGATGATCTGATCATCTTTATCCAGAGCAAGCTCGGTAACATAACCTTCAGCCATTTCCAGATAACGGGGACCTTTCTTTAAGGTTCCGTACATGGTACCAACCTGGCTGCGAAGACCTTTACCCAGATCTTCCAGACCAGCGCCTACGGGCAGACCTTCCTCGGAGAATGCGCTCTGAGAACGTCCGTAAACGATCTGTAAAAACAGCTCTCTCATGGCAGTGTTGATAGCATCACAAACAAGATCTGTATTTAAGGCTTCCATAACGGTCAGACCGGGCAGGATCTCAGCAGCCATAGCTGCGGAGTGAGTCATACCGGAGCAGCCGATAGTCTCAACGAGAGCCTCCTGGATGATGCCCTCCTTAACGTTGAGTGTGAGCTTGCAGGTACCCTGCTGGGGAGCACACCAGCCGATACCGTGTGTAAAGCCGGAAATGTCCTTGATCTCCTTTGCCTTGACCCACTTTGCCTCCTCAGGGATGGGAGCAGCGCCGTGAGCAACGCCCTGTGCGATAGGGCACATTGTTTCTACTTCGTGCGAATAGATCATTATAAATACTCCTTTCGGTTATTGGACAGCAAGAGCCTGTCCTTGCATACAGTATCATTATACAACATTTCCGTGCTTTAATCAAGGGAAAACGAATGTAAATGCGTTAGTTGACACTAACTAATTGTTGAAAAAAGCGGGAGCATGGTGTATAATCATAATACCAACTATAATGAAAGCGGTGACTGAAATGGGAAAAAGCCATGCAGAGACAGCCTGCGAGCTGTTTGCGGGAGGAAAAAACTGTGCACAGGCGGTGCTTGCGGCATTCGGGGACGCAACGGGACTTGACGGCGAGCTCGCACTGAGACTGTCGTCGTCGTTCGGCGGCGGAATGGGACGAATGCGCGAGGTCTGCGGGACGTGCTCGGCGATGTTCATGGTCGCGGGGATACTCTACGGCAGCGGCACTGAGAGCGACGACAAGCAGAAAGCGGAGCACTACCGCCGCATACAGTACCTCGCACAGCAGTTCAAAGACCGGTTCGGGACGATAAACTGCGGCGAGCTGCTGAAGGAGCTGAGCGTGACAAAAGACCCCGTCCCGGACAAGCGCACAGAGCAGTACTACAAGGCACGTCCGTGCATAAGGTTTGTCGAGGCGGCGGCAGAGATACTGGACAAGTATATCGCGGAAAATCCGTTAAAATAGGTGAGAGACCTTTTATGCGCGGAGATCGTGCTGTAGAGAACGCCGGCCGCGGCGTCCCGTGTTTTACGTAACACCTTGCCAGCGACACCGGAGGTGTTCGCGAAGGAAGGAAACATCGGCAGGGGTGGAGTAAGGGGAAAAGGATTCCCAAAGGGAAAACCGCACAGGGGCGGGGACAGCCGGCATAATATCAACGTCCTCGCCCCTGTTGAGGTTGTCCCTTTGGTTTGAGCGCCGGCGCGCGGAATGCGCCCCTGCAATACCTCCCAGCACGCCGCAAATATTTTTATCTTTTACCTATTGACAAACCCGTTTTTTTATGCTATACTAATGCTACACCAATCACATACTTTAAAGTGTTACAGCGCAAAGTGCGACAGTGAAAAATAGAATTGAGGTATCAACATGAAAGAATTATCAAAGCTCTTAGACTACAGACCGGATATCAAGGTCGTTGACGCGACCCTCCGCGACGGCGGACTCGTGAACGACTTCTTCTTCACGGACGAGTTCATCAAGAACCTGTATAACGCGAATCTCCGCGCCGGAGTGGACTACATGGAGTTCGGCTACAAGGGCGACCGCGAGATGTTCGATGAGTCGAAGTTCGGCAAGTGCAAGTTCTGCGATGACGACTTTATCCGCTCTATCGTCGGCGAGAACAACACCGACCTCAAGATAGCGGTAATGGCTGACGTCGGACGCTGCAACTACAAGGAGGATATCCACGACCGCTCCGAGAGCCCTGTGGACCTTATCCGCGTTGCGACCTACCTCCACCAGATACCAACAGCAGTGGATATGATCGAGGACGCAAAGAAGAAGGGCTACGAGGTCAGCTGCAACATCATGGCTATCTCGAACGCACAGGAGTCCGACCTCAAGGTGGCGCTCGATATCCTCGGAAAATCACCTGTTGATGTGTTCTACATCGTGGACAGCTTCGGATCGCTCTACCCCGAGCAGATCGCCCGTATCGCAGCTGTATACAGCGAATTCGCCGAGAAGTACGGCAAGAAGCTCGGTATGCACGCGCATAACAACCAGCAGCTCGCTTTCGCGAACACTATCGAAGCAGTCGGCGACGGCGTGGACTGGCTCGACGCAACCTACTCCGGCATGGGCAGAGGCGCAGGAAACTGTGCAATGGAGCTGCTCCTCGGCTTCCTCAAGAACCCGAAGTACAATGTATACCCCGTTATCCAGTTCGTGGAAAAGCACATGAGCAGGCTCCGCGAGGAGGGTGCAGTATGGGGCTACGATATTCAGTACCTCATGACAGGTCTCCTCAACCAGCACCCGCGCACTGCTATCCAGTTCACCAAGGAGGGCAGAACTGACTACGCTGAGTTCTACAAGGAGATAATTGCCCAGGACTGACTCAGCTGACGACTGAAGAGATCAGCCGTCTGGATTTAGAATGGTAAACCGGTTAGCACTCTCGACATGAGAGTGCTAATTTTCATTTTTCTGTCACAAAAGCATGATATTCCTTTCAAAAAAGGGGTGTATCATACAGACAATAAGAAAAAAGGAGATGAGCCCCATGTGCTGAGGTATATTTTCTGAGGAATTGAATATAATATGAAAAGAACGTAATGAAGAACGAATTTGGAGGTATGTTTTATGTATGGTATCACACCCTTTGGCAGACCGGGATTCGATCTGTTCAATATATTCAATGACATGGACAAGGATTTTTTCAGCGGCGCTATGCCGATGAATGCCTGCCGCACAGATATAAGGGACGACGGCGACAAGTACGTCATGGAGTCGGAGCTCCCCGGATTTGAGAAGGAAGACATCAAGCTTGATATAAACGGCTCGTATCTGGAGATTTCAGCCGAGCACACCGCAAACAACGACGAAAAGGACGACAAGGGAAACTATATCCGCCGCGAGCGCAGCTTCGGCTCGTACAAGAGGAGCTTCGACATCTCCGACGTTGATTCAGAGGGCATAAGCGCGGAGTACAAGAACGGTATCCTCACCATCGACCTGCCGAAAAAGAAACCCGAGATCCCCGCTTCAAAGCGTCTGGAAATAAAGTAACAGCAAACTGGAGAAAGCTGCATGGCCGAGCGTCATGCAGTTTTTCTTTTGCGCCGCACCGGAGCTCTTTTAAACGTTTTTAACAAATATTTATACTTGACATATCATCTGGAAAGTTATATAATTATAGTGTATAAATTGTCGGTTCGTGCGGGCGGAGACCGCCCCTGCACTTCCGCAGATCGGAGAATAATATGGAATACCTCGAAAACAGGGAGCT
The DNA here is from genome assembly GCA_017443395.1 of Ruminococcus sp. GTDB lineage: Bacteria > Bacillota > Clostridia > Oscillospirales > Ruminococcaceae > Ruminococcus. Next base: position 3,921 of record JAFRXR010000016.1, read on the forward strand.
CTCGTGGCTTAAATTCAACAAGCGCGTGCTCGAAGAGGCTGTTGACCCCAATACGCCTCTGCTTGAGAGACTTTCCTTTTCTGCAATATATCAGAGCAATCTCGACGAATTCTTTATGGTGAGGGTCGGCTCGCTGACCGATCTCCACAAGGAGAAGAAAAAGAAGAAGGACAGCAAGTCCGGCATGACCGCTTCCCAGCAGCTCGACGCGATATTCACCGCAGTCCGCAGGCTCCAGCCGTCCGTCGAGGAGGCTTACCGCAAGACTATGGGCGAGCTCGTGCAGCACGGCTTCGAGCACGTCACCTTCGACACGGCTACCCCCGAGGAGCAGAAGTTCCTTGAGCTTTATTTCCGCCGCGAGATAAAGCCCTTCATCACGGGTATCGTCGTGAACGACGCCCTGCCATTCCCGTTCCTTAAAAACAAGGAGATATATGCCGCAGTGCAGCTCGCGTCCAAGAAGGGCGTGGCTATCGGCATCGTCCCCACTGACAGCGACCACAGCGACCGCATGATACCGCTCTGCGAGGGCGGCAAGCGCTTCGTGCTCGAGGAGGAGCTCGTGCTCCGCTTCGCACATCTGCTGTTCAAGGGCTATAAGGTGCTCGACCGCGCACTGATAAGAGTCACCCGCAGCGCAGACATCATGGTATCCGGCAAGGGAGCGCAGTTCCGCGACCGCATGGAATGGCTCGTGGACCAGCGCACAAGGCTCGCGCCGGTGAGACTGGAGATTTCCGACGAGTTCAGCCGTGAGGCGCTCGACTACATATGTCACAAGCTCAAGCTCAGGAACGACCGCGTGTTCATCTCGCGCATACCGCTCGACCTCTCTTACCTGTACTCCGTGCAGGAGCTCGACGAGGACCCCAAGCTCCACTACGAGCCTCGCTCGTCCCGCAAGCCTGCCGCGCTCACGGACAGCAGGCCCGTCTTTGCACAGGTCAAGTCGAAGGATATGCTGCTGAGCTACCCCTTTGAGTCAATGGGACTTTCCTTCATCAGACTTTTGCAGGAATGCGCAGTCGATCCGAAGGTCACCTCGATAAAGATAACCCTGTACCGCGTCGCAAAGAAGAGTCAGGTCATCGACGCTCTCTGTACCGCCGCTGCAAACGGCAAGGAGGTCATCGTCATGATAGAGCTCCGCGCGAGGTTCGACGAAGCGAACAACATCGAATGGTCGAAGCACCTTCAGCAGGCGGGAGTCAAGGTCATCTACGGTCCCAAGGACTACAAGGCGCACTCCAAGCTGCTGCTCATCACACGAAAGGCGCAGGGCGGCGGGTATGAGTACCTCACCCAGGTAGGCACCGGAAACTACAACGAGAAAACAGCCGGGCTCTACACCGACATCATGCTCCTCACGGCGGACAGAGCTATCGCCGAGGACGCAGAGAACGTGTTCAGCTCGCTGATAAACGGCACCCTCGTGGAGCGCACGAACAAGCTCCTCGTCGCGCCGAACTGCTTCCGCCAGAACGTGCTCGCGATGATAGACGAGCAGATAGAGATCGCTAAGAACGGCGGCGAGGGATATGTTGCCGCGAAGCTGAATTCGCTGTCGGATACGGTCATCATAAACAAGCTCGCTGAGGCATCTCAGGCAGGCGTGAAGATAGAGCTCGTAGTCCGCGGACTGTGCTGTATCAGAGCCGGAGTCGAGGGCTGCACCGACAACGTCCGCGTGCGCAGCATAGTGGGACGCTTCCTCGAGCACAGCCGTATCTACTTCTTCGGCAGGGACGGCAAGGATCAGAAGATCTACATCGGCTCGGCTGACTACATGACCCGCAACACGGTCAAGAGAGTCGAGGTCGCAGCTCCCGTTGAGGACGAGCGCCTGAAAAAGCGTCTGCGGGATATGTTCCGTATCCTCATGAGCGACAACGTCAAGGCACGCGATATGCAGAGCGACGGCACCTACGTCCGCGTTCACCCCGCAGAGGGCGAGATTGCGCTGAATTCGCAGGAGTACTTCTACGATCAGGCATACAAGCGTCTCGACGATAAGAAGGCACGTCAGGAGCAGCTCAAGGTGAACCGCAGCAAGAGTGCGGAAAAAACTAAGAAAAAGCCTGCCGGCAGAAAGCGCAAGGCTTCCTCAGAGAAGTGATCGCCCGGACAGGCAGAGGGATAAATAATGATTGGGTTTTACAACTACACAGTCGTACTCACGTATCTGAGCCTGCTGTCTTCGGTGCTGGGCATATACTTTGCGTTCGGCATAGGCGACCTCGGAGCTCACCCGGAGTATGCGATAATATGTCTCATGGTCTCGGGGCTCTGCGATATGTTTGACGGAAAGGTCGCACGGACAAAGAAGGACCGCACCGAGAGCGAAAAGCAGTTCGGGATACAGATCGACTCGCTTTGCGATGCGATATGCTTCGGAGTGCTGCCGGTGGCGATAGGGTATTCGGTCGGCATGAGAAACTGGTTCGATATGCCGATACTTCTCATCTTCCCGCTTTGCGCGGTGATAAGACTGGCGTACTTCAACGTCGCCGAGGAGGAGCGTCAGAAGCAGACCGCGGACGTGCGGAAGGTCTATGAGGGACTTCCCGTAACGAGTGTGGCATTGATACTTCCGCTGCTGTACAGCTTCCACAAGGACATCGGGGAATGCTTCCCCGCGGTCTACGGAGCGGTGCTGCTGCTGATAGCGATTGCATTCATCACGAGGTTCAAGGTCAAGAAGCCCGGCATGAAGACCATGCTCGGATTCATAGGTATCGGTATCCTCGAGTGCATATGGATGCTTTACAAAACGAGAATGAAATGAGAAAAGGCTCCCGCAAGGGAGCCTTTTTCTGTTGGCGGACATGATCACTGCGGGCCGATGCGGACACCGACCCCTGCACTGCTGACTGTATCAATACTTCCTGAACACCGTCCCGCCGCCGCAGTACGCGAGCTTTATCTCCGTGCTGCCGAAGAAAAGCTCGTCTATCGGGACGTCCCCGAAGCAGAGCTGCGAGAAAGAGACCTCGTTCACGAACTCTGCGGAGCGTATCGCGGGGAACCCGCTGTTATAGTCCGGGGAGACCGTCATGAGCGCGAGCGGATATGGTACGGACGGCGAGACTGACTCCGGCAGATCGCTTGAAGCCATCGTGAACGGAAAGCCCGAGCAGTGTGTGCCGTCGATGATGACCGACGCCCCGGGATACGGCACCACGAGGTTCGTCGAGTGCATATCCGGGACGTCCGGAATGCAGGGGAAGCCCTCGTTCCTGCCTGAAATAATGCTCATACTCATAGTCAGCCCTCACAGTTGAAGCCGTAATTCCGGAGAATCGAAGCATTCTTCATTGAGCTGATCTCGAACTGAAGTATGTAGCCCGAGGTGCCCTTGTCGTTGCGGAGGGTGATGTTCGTGTTGTCGGAGTAGCGCCATATGCAGGTCGAGCGGATATAAGCGTCCCAGTAGACATATTTCATGCTGTTGAAGACTACCGCGCTGTAGCTGTTGGTGTGCTCACCGCCGCTCGCAAAGTAGAATATCGCGCCGGACGTGCTCGTGAGCAGCTTCACCGTACCGAGAAATCCGCAGTCGGTCATGTTCACGTTCATCAGAAAGGCAGAGAGCGCACCCTCCGTTCCGTCGCGCGTCTGAAGATACTGCAAGCTGATCCTGAACATCGAGCTCGCGAGAGTGCCGCCCGACATGAACGGCTGATACTTGAGCATATGTGCACGAATAATGAACGAGCTCAGCTGCACGTTCACTGAAGTGTTGCCGTCATGGAGGATACACTTTGTATCCCCGGAGGCATTTGTTGCGCTGCTCGTCGCGGTGATGTCCATTGCGAAGCGGCAGCGTGAGATAGTCACCGCCGCGCCGGAGGTCTGTGACATAAAAAGATTCGGCAGCGGCGCATTTAGCATGATATTCTCCATGCTTATGCCCGATAGCGCGACCGCAGAGGTCATGACCTCAAAGAGCGCCGCAGTCCCGCCGGGAGCAGCCTTATAGACGTTGCGAATGGTGTGGCCGTTTCCGTCAAATGCAGCGCAGTTGAGCGGGAATGGCGTGAAATCGTCTGCATACTGTGTGCCGTTGAGGTCGATGTCCGCACCGAGCTTACAGTACACGTCCGCGCCGCCGGCTGTGCTCATCGCGTACATATCGGCGGCGGACATGATGATAAAGGGGTCTGACCGAGTACCTGTGCCTGTCATATCGTATCCTCCCTTGTGATGACGTAAAGCGCGTTCTGCTTGTGGGCAATGGAATCATACTGCGAGCGTGTCACGGGGATCACCTCCGGGCGTGCGAGGTATACCGCAGTATCCGCCTCGATCTGATCGAGACGCGCCGTGACCGAAGCAATGGGGTAAGCGTCCATTACGGCTTCGATAGCGTCAGCTTTGGCGTCGATGACTGCTGCACCGTCCGCAGCGGCAGTTTCAACGGCATTCGTACCCGTTGCTGCTGCAAATTCGACTGACAGCCTTCCGGCGCTCGCAGCCGCAGAGATGAGGCTCACTGCCTGTTCCGCAGTTTCAGGCAGCGGACCGTTGCTCCCGTTCGGGGTAGGTCTGACATATACCGGCTGCATGATGAACTTGATGACGAGCTGAGACTCGCCGTCCACCACCTTCGATACGCGCAGCTCGAGCTGAAGCTCGCCGGAATTGAGTGTGAAGGTATCGGCAACGCTCCAGTCGAGGCTTATCATGTCGCCCTCCGAAGCGGTGGGCGTGAGGTCCTGCTGGACCTCGTAGCCGCCGGAGGTGAGCCCGCGCATAGCAAAGTCGCATTCCATGAGGTCGAAGCCGTTGTAGGTGCGCCCGATGAGGAATGTGATAGTATCCGCGCAGTGCTCGCCCTGAGTGAAGAGCTCTCCGAAGGCGTAAGTGGGGATATTCTTCCCCTCAGCGTAAATTATCATATACACTCTCCTTTTCGGGGACTCCGCAGTGTCCCCTGTAAGAGGGCGGAAAAAAGGGCTCATACAACGCAAAGCCGTTGTATAAGCCCTAATGTTTACAAATTGTTCACAATCAGCCCGCTGACTGTATCTCCGGAGCAACGGGAAGCGCATAGCCCGTGCCGAGGAAGTAGTCTGTGTGCGGAGGCTGGTTGTAGCCGTTGTTCTGAGCAGCCACCTGAACTCTGTACTGCGGGTTCTGCATGAGGCAGTATACATTGTACTCGGTGGAGAAGGTCGTTGTGAACACTCTCAGACCGCCGTCGCTCTTGCGGAAGATCATCTCCTCGCGCCAGTCACCGAAGAGGTCGCAGGTGATGCAGGCGTTGGACTTGGTGTAGTTGTTGTATGTGACGCCGTCACCGGTGAATACGCGTCCCTTGCCGTACTGGTCAGCCATAGTCCTGTCGAGGACAGCTCTTTCGAGCACGTCCGTCCAGTAAACGACGGAGTTCTGACCCCACTTTGTTATGCTCGCGAAGGTCATGCCGTTTCCGCTTGCGTCGGTCATCTGCTTGCCGGTCACGCAGTCATAGAGGACAGCGTTGTGTGAGCCAGCCATTTCAGCGCCGTCGTTGCCCGCGATGAGGTTGTCAGCGATACATCTGCCGGTATCGCCGCCTGCTGTCTCGCGGAAGAGCACCTTGCCCGTCTTGCCGTCGCGGAGGACTGTGCCGAAGTTTATTGCTGTGCCGTTGGGATGAGTTTCGTCCTCAAGGCACTGGAATATCTCCACGCCGGGGTTGCTGGGAACGAAGTCGCCGATATGGATAGCGTCGCCGTGAGCCATGCTCGACGTATAGAGCAGCTTGCCGTTGTCGTCGATAACAGCCGAGCCGCATACCACCTCGTCCTTGCCGTCGCCGTCAACGTCAGCGCCCATAGAGTGGTGATTTCCGTCGCCGTAGCCGGCTGCGGAGCTGTTGTTTCCCGTATCGAAAGCCCACACCTCAACGAGCTTCTTGTTCACTACATTGTAAGCGGTATGTGCAACTCTTGTGTAGTAGCCTCTGCCGAATACAGCGCTCGGTCTCTCGCCGTCGAGATAAGCCACGCACGCCACGAAGCGGTCAACGCGGTTGCCCCATGTATCGCCCCAGTCGCCGACTGTGCCTCTGCCGGGCTTGTAGTTGATAGTGTCGAGTGCCGCACCTGTAGCGCCGTCGAAGAGCGTGAGGTACTCGGGGCCGCTGAGTATGCGTCCGGCATCGTTGCGGTAGTCAGCGGAAGCGTTGCCGATGACATTGCCCTTGCCGTCCTTTGTGCCGTCGGCGGTCTTGCATATCATCTCAGCCTTGCCGTCGAGGTCGAAGTCGTATACCATGAACTGCGTATAATGAGCGCCTGCACGGATATTCTTTCCGAGGTCGATACGCCAAACGAGCGTGCCGTCGAGTCTGTAGCAGTCGATGTAGACATTGCCGGTGTAGCCGTTGTTTGCGTTGTCCTTGGAGTTGGAGGGATCCCACTTGACGAATATCTCGTACTGACCGTCGCCGTCGATATCGCCGACGGAGCAGTCGTTCTCGGTGTAGGTGTATTCCACGCCGTCGGGAGTAGTTCCTCCGGGAGGCGTCTGTGTTGCGATGTCGAAGTAAGCGCCGCTCTGACCGCTGTTCTTGGTCATGCAGTTGATAGAAGCGTTCGCGAACTCCGTACACTCGTCCCCGACGTAGGTATCAATGGTGTACCAGTCGGTCGTCGTGCCGTTTGCATCGAAGTAATTGGAAGCGTCCTTCATGGTGAAGGTGCCGAGCATCTCGTTGCCTGACTCTCGTATCCTCCAGAGGTTGAAGGTAGTATTCTCGTTGTCGTCAGCGAGGAGGCGCCAGCTAACGAGGTTTCCGGAGCCTGTATACGCAGCCGCGACGCCGCGGTTGAGGTTCTCCATGGTCTTGCCGCTGCTCGCCTTCACGAGCGCTGCCGGAGCGGAATCGGTCTTGACGAGCTCGATGTAATCCATGTTCGGACCGCCGCCGGAGGTCGTTGCACGAGCCTTTATGGTGTTCTTTCCAGCCTTGAGGTCGAGGACGACAGTATCCTCAGCCCATTCCGTCCATGCACCTGTACCGCTGAAGTCAAGGTAGAGGCACTCATTGTGCTCGCCGTTGACCATTACCTTGGTCTGACGGTCAACATCTGAGCCGTTCGCGTATCTGAATGTGACCTCATAGCTGCCGTCCTCGGGGACATCGACAGTCCAGTTAACATAGCTTCCGATAGCGTTATTATAGTTGAAGTAAGCTGTGCCCGCGAAGCCTGCGTTAGTGGATTCCTCCCAGCCGTCGTAGTACTCAGCCTCGACAGCGTAGTAGCGCACCGGCACAGCGGGAGCGGTCGGGGTGGTAGTAGTTGTTGTAGTTTCGGCAGTGGTGGTCTGCGTAGTGGTCTGAGTGGTAGTCGCGGAGGAAGTCGTAGCTGCTGAGGTCGTCTCCGCGGCGGTGGAGGTCGTGGTGTCAGACTGCGGTACCTCCGGCTCCCAGCACTCATTCGGATAATTCACGCACCTGTCCACCCACACGTTGCTTATTAGTATCTCGCCGGTGCTGTCAGGACGCAGGAAGCTGATATAGTGATCTCCTTCATCAAGGGGAAGTACGACCACGGCGTCCTCCCAGACGTCGCTGCCGCCCGTAGGATCGAGCTCAATAATAGTTTCGATGCTGTTTACGATCTTGGTCGCGTTAACGATGAGCTTTGCGGACTTGTCGGAGCCGTTCGCATAGCGGATACGGATCTTGTAGTTGCCGTCCGCCTGCGCGGTCATGCTCAAAGACGGATTCTGTCCGGCGAGCTCCTTGTAGCTCACTCCGGACGGAGATACCCCCTTAGTCAGCGGCATAGAGGGCGAATCTGCGTCGAATTCCGGGGGCGCCGGGGAATCGTACCTCATGTATTCGCCCGTGTATGAGCGTGCGTCCGGGACGATGTTGAAGCGCATGATCTCCACGACGTCAGCCATATTGACATTTGAGTCGAAGTTCGCGTCAGCCGCGAGGAGCTGCTTGTCCGTAAGTGTGACGAGAGCAGCCTCGTGCTTCTGCACCTCGAGCGCGTCCAGACCGGTCACGCCGTCGTTGTTGATGACGTCGCCGCGGATGAAGTAATCAGCATCGGCGTTGTTTGTCTCGGCGCCTGCACGAATCGGAGCAGCGGCGGCAGAGGGTGCCGCCAGAGCCGCACAGAGCAGGCACGAAACGCCCCTGAGGAGCTTTGATCGTTTCTTCATTTTGATATCCTCCTAAGATTAAAATATTTTTGTTTACACGAGCCTAATTGTGTAAAACTGTTTTGTCCATAATATTATATCAACATTTAGCGGACTTGTCAATGTCTGTGCGAAAAAGAATTCGTCAGATTCAACAAAAATGTGAAGCGATAGTCGGAAAATCAGTTTGACCGCGGCTTCCTGAACGGCTTTCCGCTCTCGCTCAGGACTGCAAGCGTCATTATTATCAACATCACCGACGGCACAGGCGACGGTGCCGCGTGCAGTGCGGGTCTTAGCGCAGCTGCCGTCACAGCTTCCCCGGACATGAGCCGCGGCGCGATGAGCTTGCAGACCGCGAAGCTCAGTGACGATGCTGCAAGGCGCGAGACTGCGAATTTCCGCATATTTATCTGTTCCTGCACCACTGCCGCGACCTGCATGAGCACACATACCCCGCCAAAGCTCACCAGTCCTGCTATCACCGGCAGGAGCGTGATATCGCCTGCGGGAAGGCGCTCTGCGGCTGTAACATCGAGAAATGCACACACGGCGCGGGCGGCGGCTGCCTCTGGCATTCCCGATATCTTCGATATCGGGTGCGCGATGACCCCGATAATGCCTGCGTCACGCAGCATTGCGGTCAGGACGGAAAATGCGGTCACCATGAAGCAAATGCCGGTCATCGCGCTGCCGCCGCCCGCAACTGCGTCCGTGAAGGCTGCGGAGACGTCCTCCGGTGCTGCGGCAGAGTCTTCCGCAGGGGAGCTCCTTTCGCGAAAAACAGCCCAAACAACGAGTATGGCGTTCGCAGAGACTGTGGATATGAGAATTACTATCCCCGCGCGGTCTGAGCTGTACAGCTTTGACGATATACAGCCGAAAACGAATGCCGGACCCGCTCCGCAGCAGGCTCCTGCAAGAAGCTCTGCGCGGCGCTTCGACAGACGTCCTGCGGCGGCTTCGGCTGCGAGCATACGCGCTCCAACAGGGTACCCCGCAAACTGCGAGACTGTGAACACCGCAAGGTCACCCAACACCTGTGAGCGGCGGTATATCGCGGATATCAGCCCGCTTCCTGTGAGCAGCCCGGACAGTATCAGCATAGCGTAAAGGGAGGGTATCACGGTGTATATGCAGCGCTCAATTCCCTCCGAGACCGCCTCCCGCACTGCGGCTGTGCGTGTCAGACAGTAAAAAAGTGCGGCGGCGGCAAGTGCCGCTTTCAGCGCAGAAACGGCAGTTTTCTTCAGCTTCATCATAATTATCACCCGTATCATCATATTATTATCTGGCAAGCATTATTCTGGGAGGGATAGCCGTTGTTTGATGATATAGCCGAAAAAGCCGGCAGAGCGCTGTATCTTGCTGCGGGGATAAGTATAGAGGGCAACCGTGAGATGATGATAGACAACTGCCGCAGGATAGAGGAGTGCAGCGAGGTCTTCATGAGCTTTGTGTCGGGCAGGCTGCGCATTCAGGTCTGGGGGACGGGTCTGCGGGCATATGACTACCGCACCCGGGGGCTCGTGGTACGCGGACGTATCAGCCGGATAGACCTCATCGAAAAGGGAGGCGGGGAGAGTTGACCGGACGCATCAGGGGAAGGGTGCTGCTCCGCGCAAAGGGCAGGGAGCTGTACTCGTTCATCAATATGCTGCACGCCGGGCGGATAGGCTGCTCCGGACAGTACTGCCGGAGGGACTGCTTCCACGCGGAGGTGCGCCGCAGTGACCTGCCTAAGATACGCGAAATGGCGCAGGAATGCGGCGTGGAGCTCGAAACGCTCGAGCGCAGGACAGTCTCTGCGTGGCTGAGGAGCTATCGGCGCAGGATCGGACTTATTATCGGCGCACTGATAGTGCTGGCGGGGTCGGTGTACTTCTCGAATGTCATCGTGACGGTCGAGGTACAGGGCAATTCCGCGGTCGCAGAGGAGGATATCCTTGCGGCGCTCGGCCAGCTCGGCGTGAAGCGCGGCGCGATGATGTACGGTATCAACTTCGTGTATGTTGAAAACGAGCTGCGGCTCATGGTCGACGGCATCTCGTGGGCGGGAGTCCACTGCACGGGGAACCGCGTTGTAGTGGAGGTCACGGAGACAGTCCCGAAGCCGGAGGGCGAGAGCACCCGCATTCCGTGCAATATTGTCGCGGCGGAGGACGCCCGTATCACCTACACATCGGTGTATGACGGGCTGCTCATGCGCAAGGTCGGGGACTACGTCCCCGCGGGGAGCGTTCTCGTCAGCGGTGTGACGGACGATTCCGGACACATCACCCTCCACCATGCCATGGGGAAGATACGCGGGGAGTTCGAGCGCACTGTCACGTTCACCGCGGAGACCGGTCAGCTAAGGTATGTCCCGACTGGGCGGAGCTCCGATTCGCGCAGGCTGATACTGTTCGGACTGGAGGTGCCTCTTTCGTTCGGCGGGCGGGATTATGCGGCGGAGACTGTCGCCGAGAGCACGGGCGCACTGCGGTTCTTCGGGAGGGAGCTGCCTGTGGCTGTGGTCAGCAGGCACTGCGCGGAGACTGCCCTGCTGCGGGTGGAGTTCTCGCGGGAGGAGCTGCGTGATATCCTTACGCAGAAGATATACCTCTACGAAAAGAATTTCCTCGCAGGGGATACCGTGATAATCAGCCGCGATATCGCCGAGGAGGAAAAAGAAAGCTCCCTCGTGTATACGGTGACGTATACGCTCGAGGGAGATATCGGTGAGCAGAGGGAGATCTTCATCAAGTAGCGGCTGAGCCGGTGTGTGCATCTCGGAACTCCGACGGCGAGACGCCCTCGCTCGAGCGGAACTGCCGTACGAAGTAATTGTAGGACGAATAGCCGCATTCGCGTGCTATCTCGGTGATAGTGAGTCCGGTCTGAATGAGGAGATCCTTCGCCTTGTTTATGCGGAACTCTATCATCTCCTCGATGATGCTCTTGTTGAAGTAGGATTTGTATATCTTCTGGAGGTAGCTCTTGCTGAGGTAGAGGCTCTCGGCTATCTCACTGATGTTCCATGCCATTTCGGGGTTTTTCATTATGCGGCTGCGTAGCATACACAGCTTCTCGAACTGCGGATTGGCGGTATTGTCGGAGAGCGTGTAGGCGTGTATCTTGTTGATTATCGCCTTGTGTACTGCGTCGCTGAGGTTCAGCTCGGGGGTGAGCTGAACGGTATTCTGTCCCATGGAGAATTCGACGTTGAAGCTGTTATCTCCGTCGAACTGGCTCTCCTTCATCATCATGCTCAGGCGCGAGAAAAGCTCATTCTCGCGGGAGGGCTCGAAGGTGAATATCAGCATGATCGAGGATTTCCACTTGGTGCACATCTCGCCCTCGTGCAGACACTCGCTGAGAGCGCGGGCAGCCCCGCGGATAATTCTCTGACACTTGTCATCGCCGCTCTGGTAGTAGGTCTTTTTCAGACCTGAGAGCTCCACGCTGATGATGTGGATCTCGCTGTGGTGCTGGTCACTGAGGAAGCGGTCATTGAATGCCTGCATCATGCCCTTGATGTTCAGCAGCCCGGTGGTGTCGTCGTAGAGAAGGACCTTGTTCGTGTTGGTGATGAGGTGCGTCATTATTGACTTTATCCTGATCTGCTCCAGTGCTATGTTAACGTTGTTTATCCACTGTATGTACAGCTTGGCGAACGACATCGGCTCCTTGCCGAAGCACAGCCCGATGTATCCGAAGAAGTTATCGTTGTAGTGGAGCGGGGTGATATAGTAAGCCGTGGGGTAGCTGCGCTGGGAGCTGAATGCCGGCAGGATATCAGCTGAGCTGAAGGCAGTCCCGGTGCTGGAGGTGTGTCCGACAAATGACTGCGAGAGCGCTTCGGACATCTTCTCGCCGAAGCAGAATGCGAGACGCTCGTTATAGCTCCCGTCGAGGGCATCGAGGTAGCGCTTGGTCAGGCAGACGCTCACCCGGACGTACTTGTAGAGGAAGAAGGTGTACCTCGCGAGCGCGTCAGCGAATTCCTTCACGTTCAATGCTGAGGAGAGCTCATAGAGCATATCGCCGTAGAACATATAGCTCTCGCGGTCGGAATTTATCTGTATGGCGCGCTGTATGCTGCGGCGGAGCTTGGGCTCCTCGAGGCAGCCGCAGCTCCTTCCGAGACGGAGCGAGCCGTTCTCGTTAGGCACACGGGCGCAGATCTTTCCCGTAAGTATGCGGTAGAGACGCCGGAAAGCCTCCGCGCCGAGCTGGTAGTTCGGGCGGGTGTAGCTCGTTATCGAGGGGCTGAACCTGTAGCCGTCCATGCTGGCGTCGTAGCCGGTCACGGCGATGTCCGCGGGGACGTTTATACCTCCCGCCATGAGCGCCTTGGTTATCGCGATAGCGGAGACGTCGTTGCCGCAGACTATCGCGTCGGGGCGCGGCAGCTCGCCGCTGACTATGCGCTCGGCATACGCCTTGGACTGCACCGTCCAGAAGTCGCCGTATTCATAATAGGTGCGGTCGAAGTGCAGGGAATGGTGCTTCATGGAGTTCATATAGCCCTTGAGGCGTTCCTCGGCGCTGTAGTCCTTCTTGGGACCTGTGAAGCAGTATATCCGCTTATAGCCGTGCTCCTCGATGAGGTGGTTCGTTATGGTCTCGAAGGCGTCGCAGTCGTCCACGGAGGTGGTCTCGAAATTCTTGTGGCCGCCGGCGTCGAGCAGCATGACGGGCTTGCCGGAGCGTGTGCAGACGGAGTCGATATGCTCCTTTACGGCGTCGCTGTAGAAGGAATTTCTGTCGTAGATGAAGCCGGCGAATCTGTCGGAGAGAATGAGGTCAAAGATGGCTTTTTCGGCGTTTTTGTGGACCGAATCGGCATAGAAGCTGTGCAGCGGCGCGATGACCGCGACGTCGCAGTTGGAGCGGTAAGCCTGCGCGATTATCCCGCGGAGTATCTCAGCCTGAAAGTCCACATGACAGTCTGCGATGATGACGCCGATGAGAGGTCTGGTGGTCATTTTGTCCCTCCTTTGCGTGTGGGAGTGTATTATAATGTATGGCAGCCGCGTTATATTATATAGACTATTATATCATGCCTTTTCAGAAATTTCAAGATGATTTTGCATATTTTTCAGTAAAAATCAAAAAAATCTTCTCAACAAGATATGATAATTGATTGTAAATGCCCGAAAATCTTGTATAATTTTATTATAGACAAAGTGTTAAACCGTAAAAATAATTTTACAAAAGCAGCCTGGGGGACAGGCTGCTGGGGAATGGAAGGAATGATCTTTTATGAAGAAACGCTTTAAGCGGACGGTCTCGGCGGCGCTTTCGGCTCTGATCGCGGCAGCTCCGGCAGTCTCTGCTCCGGCTGCGCAGGTCGTGCAGAGCGTCACTGCCTCTGCCGCCGGCTCGACTAACGTGGTTGAGTACCTCGACCGCGGCATATCCGCGATCAACACCGGCTCAGGAATGCTCGTGAACTGGCGCTGGCTCGCGTCGGACTCCGACAGCGCGGTGTTCAAGCTCTACCGCGACGGCACTCTCATCTACACCAGCGAGGGCACCGCGGGCACCTGCTATCTCGACAAGGACGGCACAGCAAGCTCGAAATACCGCGTGGACTACCTCTCCGGCGGCGTCGTGAAGAGCTCCGACACCTGCAAGCTCACATCGAACAACGCATGGTTCGATATCCCGCTCTCGCCGCCGTCGTCGATATACTCCCCGAACGATATGTCCGTGGGCGACGTTGACGGTGACGGTCAGTATGAGCTCTTCCTGAAATGGGATCCGAACAATTCCATGGACAACTCGCAGAAGGGCAAGACAGATCCTGTATACATCGACTGCTACAGGCTCGACGGCACACGGCTCTGGCGTATAAACCTCGGCGTGAATATCCGTGCGGGCGCGCACTACACTCAGTTCTACGTTGCAGACTTCGATCTCGACGGCAAGTGCGAGATGACCTGCAAGACCGCTGACGGCACTACCGATGCAGCGGGTACGGTAATAGGCAGCGCGAGCGCGGATTACCGCAATTCCAACGGCTACGTGCTCACGGGCAATGAATATTACACCCTTTTTGACGGAGCGACGGGCACTATCCTTGATACCGTCAGCTACGAGCCGGCACGCGGCACTGTCTCCTCGTGGGGCGACAGCTACGGAAACCGTGTTGACCGCTTCTGGGGCACAGTTGCCTACCTCGACGGCGTACATCCGTGCGTTGTTACCGGACGCGGCTACTACACCCGCATGACTGCGACCGCCTACACTGTTGAGAACAAGAAGCTGAAGAAGCTCTGGGCTTTCGATACCGGCAACAGCAGCTCTGCTGCCGGCTACGGCGACGGCAACCACAATTCCATGCCAGCCGACGTTGACGGCGACGGCAAGCAGGAGGTCATCACTGGACCAGCTATCATAGACGATAACGGTACCCTCTACTATACAACGGGACAGGGACACGGCGACGCTATGCACGTCGGTGACCTCGACCCCACAAACCCCGGCATCGAGGTATATATCTGCCACGAGGAGAAGAAATCCGGCTACGGCGTTACCCTCTATGATGCCGACCAGAAGAAGATAATTTTCCACCACGATAACGCTAACGGTGATACCGGACGCTGCTGCGGTGATAACGTATGGGCTGGAAATCCCGGCGCTGAGCTCTGGGGGAATACAGAAAACGGCGGTACACCTGTCCTTGACGTCAAGGGCAATACGCTCTCCTGCCGCAGACCAGCTATCAACTTCCTGTCCTACTGGGACGGCGACCTCGAGCGCGAGATACTCGACGGCTACACGGATTCCCCTGCGACTATCACCAAAATGAATGCAGGCGGCACCCTCGATACTATCCTCACGACCACAGGCTATTACACCTGCAATACCACAAAGGGTACGCCGTGTCTGTCAGCTGACATCTTCGGCGACTGGCGCGAGGAGCTCATCGTAAGAGCGGCAGACAGCAAGTCTATCCGCATCTACTGCACGACCTACGATACGGACTACCGCATCACCACCCTCATGCATGACCCGCAATACCGTATGCAGGTGTCCGCTCAGAATACGGCATACAACCAGCCCCCGCACACGAGCTTCTTCATGGGCACAGGCTACGACCTGCCTGCACGTCCGGAGTGTACCGTGAACGGTTCAACAGCAAGAAAGCCCGGCGCGGTCATCGACGAATCCCACTATTACACGATAAAAAATGTCAACAGCGGGCTTTACCTCGAGGCGGCTGACGGCTCTGCCGCGAACGGCACCAACGTTCAGCAGGGCAGCAGCGACTTCGGCGTATGGAAGTTCACCTCCGCGGGAAGCGGCTACTACTACATCTCCTCCGCTCCCGGCGACGGTACTGCGCTGCTCGACGTAGATTACGGCAAGTCCGACAACGGCACCAACATCGGGCTGTACTCGAATACAAACAGCGACGCGCAGCTCTATAAGTTGGTGGACAACGGCGACGGCACATACACTATCTGCACCAAGGTCTCGGACGACGAGAGCTGTCTCGGGGTCGTTTCGGGCTCTAAGGACAGCGGCGCGAACGTAGTGGAGTGGGCTTGCACCGGCAGCGACGACCAGAAATGGCAGCTCGTGATAAAGGTCATGCCCTTCGACGGTGCACTCTTCAGGAATGTTACGGTGTATGATACCGACAATTATCAGGACTGGAAGATACAGTCCGTTACAAAGACGGGCAGCCTTATCTACGGCGACCGCGAATTCACCTATGCGGAGCTGCTCAGTGACCTCGACGGCAGCGAGGCTCTGCTCACTGCGTGTGATTCCAAGAACTGGTCAGGCGACCTCGCTGCATTCACGGCGGGCGCGGACATGAAGGTATATGTCCTCCTCGACCAGCGTGTTGAGACTGCGGGCTCGGCGCCCGAATGGCTCGGCTCGTGGACAAAGCTCAGAGGCACTTCCGCCGCGAGCAACGATGTGGTCTACTCCGTTTACGAGAGGACTGCCAAGACCGGCGAGACCGTTACTTTAGGCACTAACGGCATGAGCGGCAGCTGTGTGAGCTATGCAGTTTTAGGCATGAAGCTGCCAGTGAGCGGCAGGCTCATAAAGGATCTGAGCGTGAAGGATACCGAGAATGCAGTTGACTGGAAGATCGCCGATAATGCGGCGTCCGGCAGCAGCGTATTCGGCGACCGCGATGTGACCTACACCCAGCTCCCGGAGGAGCTCATCGGGGCAGAGTATATCATGACTGCGTGCGATTCCAAGAACAGTGATTCCGACCTCGCATTCTTCACGGCGGGCGCGGACATAAAGGTTTATGTCGCGGTGGACAGCAGAGTGGAGAACACTCCCGCGTTCCTCAATGACTGGACGCTTGAGGACTCGACTGCTGCAAGCTCCAACGATGTGACCTACAAGCTGTACTCCAGGTCGTTCAAGGAGGGCGAGCTCGTTGGATTAGGCAGCAACGGGCAGTCCGCATACTGCGTGAACTACACTGTTTTCGCAGTTCCCGATGAGGAGACGGTCACGACGACCTCCGCAACACAGACGACTCAGACCACGACGGTCACTGAGACTACCACCACGACCTCGGCTGAGACTTCGGCGTCCGGCGGAAACGGCCTCCTCGGCGATGCAAACGAGGACGGCGACGTAAACATGGCGGATTCCGTGGCTATCATGAGGAATCAGGCAGACCCCGACAACTATACTCTTACCGCTCAGGGCAGGGACAATGCTGATGTTTTCAGCAGAGGTGACGGCGTCACCAACAATGATGCTCTGACGATACAGAAGTACGAGGCTGGTATCGTTACTCAGCTTCCCGAATCGTGATAAGGACACTTTCATAATACCCTCACAGAGACCTCCCTGATACAGGGAGGTCTTTTGCAGCGTGACGCTGCACCCGGACACGTTGTCGCTCGCAAGCTCGCTCACTCTCATTAACGACTTTAATCGTACATCGCATACGGAAGATTTGTGTAGAGGTGCCCTTTAGGCGCCTGTGGTCAACTGTTATCGTCCGGGTCGATGCGGGAATCGACCCCTGCAAAAAATTTCCTTACCCCACCGTAGGGGACGCCGCCCTCGGCGTCCCACTTTACTTAGCCGGAGTCGCGCCGCTGAAAATTCCTCCCCGCAGGTTGATTTTTCCGCGCGGGTGTGTTATAATATCCTTATCCCAATATGACAGGAGAGAAATATAATGCCTAACAAGACCTTTTACATCACCACCCCCATCTATTATCCGTCGGGCAATCCCCATATCGGACACTGCTATACTACGGTAGCGTGCGATTCCATTGCCCGCTATAAGCGAATGCAGGGCTATGATGTAATGTTCCTCACCGGGACTGACGAGCATGGTCTGAAAATAGAACAGAAAGCCGCTGAAGCCGGCGTTACCCCCAAGGAGTACGTTGACGGCATAGTGGAGAAGTTCAAGGAGCTCTGGAGCTACATGAACATCTCCTACGACCGCTATATCCGCACCACCGATGACTATCACGTTGAGTCCGTGCAGAAGATATTCAAGGCGCTCTACGACAAGGGCTATATCTACAAGGGCGAGTATTCCGGCAAGTACTGCACTCCCTGCGAGAGCTTCTGGACCGACTCTCAGCTCGACGAGAACGGCTGCTGCCCGGAGTGCCACAGACCCGTTAAATTCGCCAAGGAAGAGGCTTACTTCATGAAGATGTCTCCCTTTGCGGACCGCATCGAGAAGCTTCTCACCGAGACCGACTACCTCCGCCCCAAGACACGCGCGGTCGAGCTCGTAAATAACTTCATCAAGCCCGGTCTCGAGGATCTCTGTGTGTCGAGAACTACCTTCAAGTGGGGCATACCCGTCACATTCGACGAGGGACACGTTGTTTACGTCTGGATAGACGCGCTCTCGAACTACATCACCGCCCTCGGCTACCTCAACAGCGAGTACGCGGACTTCGAGAAGTTCTGGCCGGCTGACGTTCACATGGTCGCAAAGGACATCATGCGCTTCCACGCGATAATCTGGCCCGCAATGCTCATGGCGCTCGATATCCCGCTCCCGAAGCACCTTGCCGTACACGGCTGGATAACCATGAACGGCGAGAAGATGTCGAAGTCTCTCGGCAACGTCGTTGACCCGTTCGTGCTCGGCGAGAGATACGGCTGCGACGCCATCAGGTACCATATCCTGCGTGAAATGGCGCTCGGAGCGGACAGCTCATTCTCCAACGAGATCATGATAAACCGCATAAACTCCGACCTCGCGAACGGCTTCGGAAACCTCGTTTCGCGCACGGTCGCTATGGCTGACAAGTACTTCGGCGGAACGCTCCCCACTGAGCGTGAGTCCGCTCCGCTCGACGAGGAGTTCATCTCCGTCATCACCGGTCTCCGCGCGGAGGCTGACAAGTACATCGACGAGACAAGGATAAAGCAGGCGCTCGAGGCTATCTTTGAGGGCGTGAGCCGTGCAAACAAGTACATCGACGAGACCGAGCCGTGGAAGCTCGGCAAGGACGATTCGCAGCGCGCGCGTCTTGCGGCGGTCCTCTATAATCTGCTCGAGGCTATCCGCGTGATATCCACACTGCTTTCGCCGTTCATGCCGCAGACCATGCCCAAGGTGTGGGAGCAGGCTGGCGTGCCGGAGGGCATGGCTACCTACGAGAACGCCGGAAAGTTCGGCGTGCTGCCGGCTGACGTCACCGTGAAGAAGGGGGAGATCCTCTTCCCGCGTATCGACGTAGACAAGGAGATCGAGGAGCTCAACGCCATTATCCGCAGGAATATGGACGAGGCTCAGGCTAAGCTGAGCGAGGATGAGGCTCCAAAGGAGGAGATAGTTCTCGCGCCGGAGATAACCATAGACGACTTCGCTAAGATCGAGATAAGAGTCGCTAAGGTCGTATCGGCAGAAAGGGTGAAGAAGTCCGACAAGCTGCTGTGCTTACAGCTTGATGACGGCATGGGCGGACGTCAGGTCGTTTCGGGTATCGCGCAGTACTACGCTCCCGAGGATCTGGTCGGAAAGAAGCTCCAGCTCATCGCGAACCTCAAGCCCGTGAAGCTCCGCGGCGTTGACAGCTTCGGAATGATATGCGCGGCGGACACTCCCGACGGTATAAAGGTCGTGTTCGTGGACGACAGCATTCCCGTTGGCTCAAAGATAAGATAAACGAAAGACCTCCCGCAAGGGAGGTCTTTTTGCAGTGCGGGGAGATGTCAGCGGAGCCGACAGAGGGGCTGGGCTCCGACAAGGAGCGCCCTGCAAGTGAAGACGTCCCCTTGTTGCCGCAGCAAATCATCTCCCTTGCGACCGGTGACGGTCGCACGGAGGGGCATTCTCCGTGCCTCCCTCCCGCCGGAATTAATCGACAAAAAACCCCGCGCTTGCTCATGTTAATTCTATGTATTTGCATTATTGACTTTTCTCCTGTTTTGCCTTAGAATATTATTATAGAAAGAGACAGCAAGATCAAAGGGTGATATAATGGTTTTCAGCAGTCTGGAGTTTATTTTTTTATTTCTCCCGGCTTTTCTTATTGTCTACGCAGCCGTTCCGCAGCGATTTAAGAATGCGGTGATATTCGCCGGTTCTTCGGTGTTCTACGGGCTCGGCGTGCGCGACCCGGTCTACATCGGGCTCTTCCTGCTGACGGTGCTCTTCAATTTCATCGTCGGGCAGTTCATAGAGAGCTCCCCGCGCAGAGGAAAACTCTGGCTCACGCTCGGCGTGACCTTCGACCTCTTCTGGCTGGGATTTTTCAAATATACAGGCTTCATCTTCACTAATATAAATGAGCTCGGGGCTTCGCTCCCCGTGAAGGACATAATCCTCCCCATAGGCATCAGCTTCTACACCTTCCAGAATATCTCCTACATCGCGGATGTGTACCGGAAGAAGGTCCCCGCGGAGAAGAGCTTCATCAATTACGGCGCATATATCAGTATGTTCCCGCAGCTCATTGCGGGACCTATCGTGACCTACGGTACGGTGTCGAAGGCGCTGAAGAGCCGCAGACACACCATGCACCGCATTGAGAACGGTCTGAAAACGTTCACGCTCGGTCTCGGGTGCAAGGTGCTCGTTGCGAACCAGCTCGGCGGGCTCTGGCGGGACATCTCCACTATTGGCTACGAGAGTATTTCCTCGCCGCTGGCGTGGCTGGGCATCATCGCCTATTCCTTCCAGCTGTATTTCGACTTCTGCGGCTACTCGATGATGGCGATAGGTCTGGGTCGTATCATGGGCTTTGACCTGCCGGAGAACTTCGATTTCCCATACCTCTCACGCACTATGCGTGAATTCTGGCGGCGCTGGCACAAGACCCTCGGCGCGTGGTTCAGGGAGTACGTTTACATACCGCTCGGCGGCAGCAGGAAAGGTAAGCTCAGGACGGTGCGTAACTATTTCATCGTATGGGCGCTCACGGGACTGTGGCACGGCGCGAGCTGGAACTTCATCATCTGGGGAATGGTGCTGTTCGCGCTGATAATGCTCGAGCGCTTCGTGTACGGTGACTTCCTCGAGAAGCACGCCCTCGCGGGACATCTCTACATGATCCTCGCGATACCGCTCACATGGCTGATATTCGCCGTTCCTGACCTCACACAGCTCGGGATATACTTCAAGCGGCTGTTTCCGTTCATTCCGCAGACCACCTATGCGGTCCGCGCGGACGACTATGTCAGCTGCCTCGGCACCTACTGGAAATTTCTCCTCGCGGGAGTGCTCATGTCAACGAAGCTCCCGATGATGATCTACACGAAGATACGCCGCAGCTTTCTCGGTATCGCAGTTCTATTGGCGATATTCTGGGGGTCTGTGTGGTGTATGTACAAGGGCATGGACGACCCGTTCATGTATTTCAGGTTTTAAAGAAGAATGGATAAAATGGAAAGATTCAAACGTTATGCATATACGGTCATGCTGCTGCTGACCGTCACGGTTGCTTCGCCGTTCATATTCATGCGGATATGGAAGACGAGCGCCATAAAGGATACCGCCCCCGAGGCTGTCCCTGTGCTCGACCTCAACGCCGGACAGGCTGTGCTCCCACAGGAGACGGAGCCTGTGCAGACGACGGTCACCACTGCCCCGGCGGTGAGCACTGAGGTGCAGACCGAGGAGACGACCTCCGCTCCCGAGGTCACGACCGTACCCGAGACTACCTCCGAGCCGGAGACCACCGCTGTTCCAGCGGGGTACACTATCGGCGAGAGCGGAGACGAATACTTCGGCGACGCGCTGTTCCTCGGCGATTCACGCACGGTCGGGCTCAAGAATTACGGCACGATCACCAATGCGGATTATTTTTGCAGCGTCGGAATGACTATCCTCGGAGTCGGTGGGGAGACCGTCGATAACAGGACGCTCGACGGCATTCTCGCTTCCCGGAAGTTCGGGAAGATCTACATAATGCTCGGCGTGAACGAGTGCGGCGGCGACGCAGACGTCATCACCAACAGCTACGCGGGAGTCATCGCGAAGCTGCGCGAGTCCCAGCCGGACGCGATAATTTACCTGCTTGCGAACCTTCACGTCTCGAAGTCCGCAGAGACGAGCGCGGTCAACAACGAGCGCATAAACGCGGTCAACGCGGGCATGGCTTCGCTCGCGGACAACGAGAATGTTTTCTTTTTGGACGTGAACCCCGTATTTGACGGCGCTGACGGCGCTCTCCGCCCGGAGCTGAGCTATGACGGCGTCCACCCGCTCGCGAGGTACTATACAGACTGGTGCAGCTGGCTGAAGATGAATACGGTCATCAGGGACGAGACCGTGGAGGAGACCGATCCGGAGAGCACCGAGCCCGAAAGCGGTGAGCAGGAGAGCTCGGAGACGGAGGAGTCTTGATTTTTCCCGCGGTGTGTGGTATAATCTGTATATACTATTGACAGGAGGTGCCGGATATGGCTGAAAATATGGAAATGGAGCTCAACGAGGAAGAGGAGGCTGCCGAGCAGTACATCACCCTGACCGACGACGACGGCAACGACGTTTCGTTCGAGATTCTGGGTACGACTGAGTATAAGGACAGACTTTTTGCTGTGCTCCTCCCGTTCGAGGACGAGGAGGGCGACGAGGTCGTGATACTCGAGATGCTCCCGACTGAGAACGACGATGAGTTCGATTTCGTCTCTGTGGACGATGACAGTCTGCTCGGAGAGGTCTTCGAGGTGTTCAAGAAGGAATACGACGGGGAGTACGACTTCCAGTAAGAGAGCATAAAAATATCTTCCCGCAGAGACGCTGCCGTATCATACGGCAGCTTTTTTTCTGCCGTTTGCAGCTCCTCTGCGGGAAGATAATATCAGGGAAGGGCCCGTTTTATCAGGCGGCAGCCCATGCGAGCTCTGCGCAGATGTGGCGGAGCTCGATCATATCGAAGATATCGACTGTGCCGTCTGTGATGACGTCGGCTGCTGCAAACTGGCTGTTCCTGAGCGGGGTCTCGCCTATGAGGTGGCTTTGCAGCATTACCATGTCCGCGGTGTTCACGGCGCCGTCAGCGTTGATGTCGCCGAGCAGCGTGCCCGCACCGGAGTTGTCGAAATCGAGCCAGAGCTGGACGTATTCGCTGTCAGGCTTGTACATGGGCGAGCTCGTGTTCTGCGAGGCGAGCTCGGAAGCTGAGAGAGCCTTGCTGTATACTCTCACGTCGTAGAATTCAGCCTGCGACGAGCGCCCTGTATCGGGACAAGCTCCCACGGTGAGGTCGAAGCCGGTCGCGCCGACGCCGTCGCTCGTGCCTGTGGACTTCTCGCCGATCATGCGTCCGTCAACGTAGAGCCGCATCATGTCGTTTTCAGCGTCATATATGCCTGCGACCTGGTGCATATTTCCTATCCAGCCGGAGGCGTAGTCCGTGCCCATCTCGCAGTAGAGAGGTCTCCACTGACCGCCGGCGTATACGAAGAAATCAAGTGAATTGTTGCGTGTTCTCAGTGCAAATGCGCTGTCGCCCTTGCCGGCGAACATATTGAACTCGGGGTTGCCCGTGGGAACTACATTCACCTCGACGGTGAAGGAGTTCTTTCCGGAGAGGCACTTGTCGAGGCCGCTGCCGGAGGGAATGCTGAGTGAGCCCGTGACTGCCTTGCCGTTTGCGGTATCCTTTATGGAGGCGCTGCCGCCGACCGGTACTGTGAGGGCGTTGCGGCTCTTATCCTGCACGGATACGCCCGATGAGCGGAGCTTTGCAGCGGCTGTTGAGAGCTGCTCGCCCGTGGAATCAGTGGATTCGGGGACGATAGTGTAGCTCCAGTCGTAGACTCTGTTCGACGGGAGACGGTACTTCTCGAGCGTGCCCTGTCCGCAGGTCGCAGAGCCTGTGCCCATTGAACCGTAGTCCACGCTGAGGAAGGTCTCCTTGCTGGGGGAGAGCTTGTAGACGTGGTCTGCTGCCTGAAGAGCCTCGGGGGTGAAGTGGAGCGCGCTTGCCTCGACTGTTCCCGCGGCTGCTATCATGAGACCGTAGTCCTTTTCGGGGTCCATTACGGATATCCAGCGGACATCGGTGAGATTGCCGGTATCGTCAGCCTTCATATAGGGGTAGAACATCTCTGATACGGTGCTCTCCCATACCTGAGCCCTGCCGTTGGTCTTGCGGTCGTTGAAGGTCTCAACGGGGCCGTTGCCGTACCACATGACGTTCTCCATGCCCTCGGGGAGACGCATGATAGAGCCGACGCGCAGGAAATTGCCCAGTCCGGACTGAGTCGCGTCAACGGATATATCCACCCTGACCTTGCCGTCGGGGAAGACTGTGTAGGTGATAGTGGACTTCATTTTGCCTGCATTGGGGTATGACTGATGTACGGTGATGATCTTGGTATTGTCCGCGCCGTCCGCGCCGTCTATGGAATCGACTGTGATATTGTCGGCTGCGGTCTCCCACGCGGTATCGAACAGGCTGTACCTGCCTGCGTTGCCGTCGTTCTCGACGTTGCCGCGCCAGAAGTTCGGCGTGGGTCCGTGGGAGATGAGCTCGTCGCCGTTGTAGATGTAGGTGATCAGGTTACCGTAGGACTTGGATATGCCGAAGTTGAAGGCGCTGCCGACAACGACGTACATATCGGGATTGTTCACGACTGTTATCTCCCTGCCGGACGGCACATCAGAAACTGTGCTGCCGGAGGTGCTTATAGGTATCTGTGCGTAGGCTGTCTCAGCGCCCGCGTAAACGAGGTCGGTCGCTTTCTTGGTGCGGACGGAGATATTCAGCGCGAATTCGTCGCCAGCAAGTCTGAGCGAGGGGATATTGAACGGGACGTAGAGCGTCTCGCTGCTGAGAGGCTCGCAGAACGCCCTGTCGAGTTTGCCGCTTTCGATGACTACGCCGTTCTTGAGGAGCTCCCAGTACACGTTAAAGTCGCCGAGGTCGAGGAAGTTGTTTTCGTTGTAGACTGATACCTCATGGCGCGAGAGCTGCTCAGAGGTCGCGCTGAACCAGAAGCTCTGGTACTGGTATTTTACCTCCGCGAGCTCAGGCTGGGGGTTCCTGTCGGGGCTGATGAGCCCGTTCTCGCAGAAGCTGTTGTCGTTCGGGTAGTCGCCCCAGTCGCCGCCGTAGGCGTAGTACTTGCCCTTTATCTCATCGGAGTAGAGGTTTTTCTGTGCGTAGGGCTCGGAGTAGTAATCCCAGCCGCCTGACGGGATATCCACCGCGCGGGACTGATCGACCCAGTCCCAGATGAAGCCGCCGAGCATATTGTCGGCGCTGCGGATAACGTCCCAGTACTCTTTCAGTGCGCCGACCGAGTTGCCCATTGCGTGGTCGTACTCGCACATGACGTAGGGTATCTTGCCCACGCCGCAGTTATAGCCGATGACGTCCGAGCCGGGGTACATATTGCTGCCCATGTCAACGCCCATGCTGCTGCCCTGACCCTCACTGTGGACGGGTCTGGTGGGGTCGTTGTTCTTGAAGTACCATATCATATCGCGGAACATACCGCCGGCG
Source organism: Ruminococcus sp. (assembly GCA_017443395.1). Taxonomy (GTDB): domain Bacteria; phylum Bacillota; class Clostridia; order Oscillospirales; family Ruminococcaceae; genus Ruminococcus. Next base: position 28,982 of record JAFRXR010000016.1, read on the forward strand.
GCATTGGGGTCGCTGGTGTATGCCATTTCGTTTCCGATAGACCACGCGATTATGGAGGGGTTGTTTTTCAGGCGCTTGTAGGCGGTCTCGGTCCTGTCCATTGCGAGCTCGTAGAACAGCGCCTTGCCGTCGT
>JAFRXR010000094.1 GCA_017443395.1 Ruminococcus sp.
CACTGAACGGCTTCCTTGGCGTTGGCGGCGGGCTTGGAGATATCGAGCCCGTAGATGTCGCCGAGCTTCTTGAGGTCCTGCAAAGCCCTTACCTGCTCGGAGAGCTCCTCGCGCAGACGGATATTCTTGGAGGTCATTCTCACGAGGGAATTGGCGATCTGCTGCTGCTTGTCCGCGATGAGGTGGTCGGTGCCGTAGAGCGCGACGCGCCTGTAGTCGCCGATGATACGACCTCTGCCGTAGGCGTCGGGGAGACCTGTGAGTATCGCGGAATGCCGCGCGAGCCTCATCTCAGGGGTATAAGCATCGAAGACGCCCTGATTGTGGGTCTTGCGGTACTTCGTGAATATATCCACTACCTCCTGATCGACCTCATAGCCGTATTCGCGGCACGCCTGCTGAGCCATACGGATACCGCCGAAGGGCTGGAGGGCACGCTTGAAGGGCTTGTCCGTCTGGAGACCGACTATCTGTTCGAGGTCCTTGTTGAGGTATCCCGCCCCGTGGGAGGTGATAGTGGAGATTATCTTGGTGTCCATGTCGAGGACGCCGCCCGCCTCACGCTCCTGACGTGTAAGGTCCATGACCTGCTCCCAGAGCTTGACGGTAGCCTCAGTCGGCGGCGCGAGGAAGCTCTCATCGCCCTCATAGGGCGTGTAGTTCTTCTGGATAAAGTCGCGGACGTTGACTGACGTGCCGCTCCACCTGCCGGGAGTGAAGCCTTCCCATTCCTTACGAAGATCTGCTGACATAAACAAGGACTCCTTTACAAATAGAATTCATGTCTTATTTTTTCCTGCCTTTTCTGGCGGGAGGTTTTCTGTCTGTCTTCGGCACCGCCTGACTCTTCTCAGCCGCAGGCTCAGGGGAGGGGATGCCGAGCTTTTTCTCGCGGCTCTCGAGCTCCTCGAAGCAGAGCTTGTAGACAGTCGCCGCTAGGGGCACGCCCACCAGCATACCGAGCACCCCGAACAGTCCGCCGCCGACCGTAACAGCCGCGATGACCCATATCCCGGGCAGCCCGACCGACGAGCCGACCACCTTGGGGTAGATGATATTAGTCTCGAACTGCTGCAAGATTATGAGGAAGATCAGGAAGACCAGCGCCTTTGCGGGGTCGACCGTGAAGATTATGAACGCACTGACCGCAGCCCCGACCAGTCCGCCGACGACCGGTATCAGCGCAGTCACGCCGACGATAGTGCCGGACATAGCCGCGTATGGGAGCCTCAGCGCCCATGAGCCCACGAAGCAGAGCGAGCCGAGAATGATAGCCTCGATGAACTGTCCCACGAAGAAGCTGGTGAAGGTCTCATGAGCGCAGCTGAGGAAGTGGTTGACCTTATTGCTGACCTTCTCGCTGAAAAGCACCTTCTGTACGCGCTTGGCGTCCGCGGAGAGCTTATCCTTGCGGAGGAGGACATAAATGGCGAAGATCAGGGCGAGCACGAAGCTCGTAACGGTCGAAGTAACAGCCCCTATGACCGAGATAGCGGAGCTTAGCAGACCGTAAGCGCCGTTGAAGACGTTCTGTATAACAGAGTTCCAGTCGATGGACTTCCATTCGATCTCCATATTGCTGAGGTACTGCTCGACCTGCGGGTACTCGACGAGCTTTTCGGAGGCGAATCTGCGAATGCTCTGGTAGGCAGCGGGGATACCCTCGTAGATGAGCTTGCCGGCGCTGATTATCTCAGGGATAACGATCTTGAGGACGAGCGTGATGACAGCAGCGGTGATGCCGAATGCGAGCACGAGGCACACCGGACGCCGCGAGTAGGAGAGGAAGCCGGAGGTGGCTTTAGGGAAGTAGAGCTTCTCGAAGCGCACCATGATTATATTGAAGATATAGGCGATGATACAGCCGATGATGAGCGGAGCGGCAGCAGAGCCGACCGCAGAGAGGAACTGAGTTATCGCCGGGAAATTCTGAACGATGAAGCAGACTGCGACGGCGAGCAGCGCGACGGTCACAGCGCTTTTGAGTTCTTTTTTATCCATGACTGAGTGAGCACCCTCCGGTAGCAAAATAATCTGTCAGACAGCGGACGGGAAAAGAGCGGTGTCCGCCACAATATAATTATATAACATAAGTGAAAGGAAGTCACGCGATATAATGTTAATTTTTCGTAAATTTGTTACCACGAGCAAACACACCCGCAAGCTCGCTCACTTTTAACAACGCCCACACTCGTACATCGCATACGGAACTTTGCAGCAACGGGATTCCAAAGGGAACCTGACCTAACCGGTCCGTCCCCTCTGTCCTTCGGACATCTCCCCACACTGTGGGGAGTCACCCTTTGGCGGAGTCCAGAGGCAGAGCCTCTGGCAGGGTACGGGGCAGCGCCCCGAAACACTGGAGGGAGCTCCGCAAGGGGTGAATTTCAAAACAGTCCAGTGGACTGTTTTGAAA
>JAFRXR010000095.1 GCA_017443395.1 Ruminococcus sp.
AGATTTTTTCGCAGATGTGTGTTAATATGATATCAAAGTCAAGGAAAGTGAGCTGTAAATAATGCTTGAACTTAAAAATATATCGTTCAGCGCGGATTCTGACGGCAAAAACGCTGAGATAATCCGCGACCTCACCCTCACGGTCGGCGACAGCCGATTCGTTGTCATCACCGGACCCAATGGCGGCGGAAAATCTACCCTCGCCAAGATGATCGCCGGTATCATTACCCCCACGTCGGGACAAATGCTCCTCGACGGCGAGGACATCACCTCTAAGTCCATAACCGAGCGCGCCCGTATGGGAGTCGGCTTTGCCTTCCAGCAGCCTGTCCGTTTCAAGGGACTTACCGTCCATGACCTCATGCGTATCGCTGCAGGGAAGGACCTCACATCCGCTGACGCCTGTGAGTACCTCTCCGAGGTCGGACTTTGCGCGAAGGACTACATCGACCGCGAGGTGAATGCCTCACTGTCCGGCGGCGAGCTGAAGCGTATCGAGATCGCGACAGTCCTCGCACGCGACGTCAAGCTCGCACTCTTTGACGAGCCCGAAGCCGGTATCGACCTCTGGAGCTTCAACAACCTTATCCGTATCTTTGAGAAAATGCGAAATACCGACAAAAACCGCACGATCATAGTTATCTCACATCAGGAGCGTATCCTCAATATCGCCGACGAGATAATCGTCCTCGCCGACGGTCAGGTCACGAAGCAGGGCACGAAGGACGAGATACTTCCCGAGATAATCGGAGGAAAATTCGCTGTCGGCACCTGCTGTAAGCTGGGTAAGGAGGAATGAAGATGAAGCAGATTGACGCAGTACAGAAGAGACTTTTACAGGAGGTCGCAGACCTGCATGACATTCCCGAGGGAGCCTATAATCTCCGCGCAAACGGCGAATCAGTCGGCAGAGCGACCACCGCAAACATAGATATACAGTCCAAGCCGGAGGGAAATGGTATCGACATACGCATAAAGTCCGGTACTAAGAACGAGAGCGTGCATATCCCGGTCGTTCTGAGTGAGAGCGGGCTCAAGGAGACTGTCTACAACGATTTTTACATCGGCGACGACTGCGACGTGCTCATCGTAGCCGGCTGCCGTATCGACAACTGCGGCAGTCAGGACTCCGAGCACGACGGTATCCACCGTTTCTTCGTCGGAAAGAACGCAAAGATCCGCTACGTCGAGAAGCACTACGGCTCCGGCGACGGCTCCGGAAAGCGTATCCTCGACCCCAAGACCGAGGTCTACCAGGAGGAGGGAAGCACCGTCGAAATGGAAATGGTGCAGATAAAGGGCGTAGATTCTACCCACCGCACCACCCTCGCGGAGCTCGGAAAAGACGCGAAGCTCATTATCCGTGAGCGTCTGATGACCCACGGTGAGCAGAATGCGGAAAGCGTCTACAAGGTAGAGCTCAAGGGCGACGGCTCCAGTGCCGATGTAGTATCGCGCTCAGTCGCAAGGGACACGAGCTTCCAGAAGCTTGACCTTTGCATTATCGGCGACGCCGCCTGTACGGGACATACCGAGTGCGATTCGATCATCATGGACAGCGGACGCATACTTGCCGTACCGTCGCTCGAAGCGAACAACATCGACGCCGCGCTCGTTCACGAGGCAGCTATCGGAAAGATAGCCGGTGAACAGCTCATAAAGCTCATGACTCTCGGACTTACCGAAGCCGAAGCCGAGGAGCAGATAATCAACGGATTCCTCAAATAAGAGAAAAACCACCCTCATCTGAGGGTGGTTTTGATTTTAGTTTGGGCTATTCGTTAATCCTATTATTTATTCTTTTGCGACGGCGCAAGCCGAGCACATCAGTTGGAGCTTACCTCCGAGTAGGAGATACCCGCGTCATCGAGGGCTTTTTTCAGATCGTCCATAGCGTTGAAGCTCGCGTCCTGATCTTTGATACGGACAACGGTCTTGCTGTCCAGACCCTTAACGGACGTCATGATGTCCTCGAGCTTTGAGTTGCTGTTCTCGAAGATGTAGGAGTCACCGGACACAGTGATATCGGCGTACTGCTGCTGTTCGTCAGTAGTTTCCTCCTGACTTTCATTCACGGTGACCGAAGCTGCAGAGGACTCGCCGCCGCTCCCGCTGTTCTTATCCTTACCGAGACCGCCTCCGAAGAGACCGAGGTAATTCAGCAGCATGAGAGCGATTATAATGAGAATGAGCAGAATGATTATCAGCAGGAGACAACCGCCGCCCCGTTTTTTCGGGGGCTTCTGCTTAGGGTCGTGGGGCGGAGGGGGAGCGGGATGATTGTTTTTTGACATAGCGATCGTTCCTTTCATCTTGCAGTATTGATGTATGTGCAATAAAAATTTTTATAAGTATCGCGGACTGTCTCGACAGCGGAGCTTACCGTCCGCACGTCGGTGTAGAGCGCGGTATTACCGTCGAAGATCATAGCGCAGAGGATAACATCGTCGTTCTGCGAGCCGGAGCTGCGCAGCGATTCGACTATCTTATCGGCGATATCCTGTTTTGAAGTGATCTGCGCGACGCCGATCTGCTCGGAATTATTGAGGATATAGAGCTCACCGGCGTTATCGTAGCGGAGGTTCAGCGTGACGAGCACGCCCTTTTCGAAGCCGTCGAGCGCCTGCTGATTGGCGTAAGCCTGAGCGTTGATATTTGCAGCGATAGTGTTAGCACGTTCGATCTCAGCGGCTGTGGACTGACGCAGCTCCTCGAGCGCCCTTTCGGACTCGAGCTTCTGTTCCTCGAGCTGCTGTTCAGCCGCCGCGACGCGGCTTTCTGCATCAGCCTTGACAGCCTCGCTGCTGTCCTGGATATTGAGCATGACCCAGAAAAGCATGATGAGAATGACGTCGAGCAGCGCCGTCAGCTCGATAACGATACCCTTGCTCTTCATAACCTCACCTTTTCACCGGAGCGTTCGCCGAGATTCCGCTGCAGATAGAGCGCGACGCTCTTTTCGTTGTCCTCGATCTTTGCCGATATCATACCGTCGAGGAACTTGAAAATTATCGCGAAGACCAGACCCCAGAAGGTCGAGGTCAGTGCGCCGTAGAAATTCCCCGTAACATTCGTATTGTCCGCGACCAGCCCCAGCAGGGAGATAACAGTACCCAGGATACCGAGAAGCGGGAATATACCTGTAAGGTTCACGAACAGGGAATAAAGCTTACCTGTATGGTTCCGCATGGAAATGACGTCCGTTTCGCGTATATCAGCGATCTCCTCCTCAGCCTCGAGCTGAGTGGTCTCGCCGTCGGGGACGAAAACAGTCAGGTGCATTTTTTTGTAGAGCCTGTCCGCGGAGGAGCGCAGGTAGTAGTAGACGACGCCGGTCCCGACCGCAGCAAGGAAGATTATGAGGTCGTACCCCATGAAATTCATGAAAATGGTAGAAAGAATGTTCATCACAGCACCTCCATTTATTACATCATACCACAAAACCCGACCGAATGCAAGCATTTTAGTGCAAAAATAATGACAGAGCCGGAACCCTGTCATTATTATCATTGTTTAAGATTTTGCCTGAACGGTATCACTCTTCGGCTCGCCCTTATAGAGCAGCTTCAGCACGATCGGCGTAGTCACAGACGACACGATAATGAGCAGGATTACCGACGCGAAGTACTTCGGGTCGAGCATACCTACCGACAGCCCCTTCTGCGAGACTATCAGCGCGACCTCGCCGCGGGTCATCATATGACCCCGACCTTCAGGCTGTCGCGCATATTGTACCTCATGAGCTTCGCAGTCAGACCGCAGCCAATGATCTTAGTGAGCAGCGCCACGAGAACGAACCCCAGCGAGAAAAGGAGTAGCTCCTTGCTGAAGCCGCTGAACTGCGTTTTCAGACCGATGCTTGCGAAGAAAACTGGACCGAAGATCATGTAGGAGTTGATGTCCACGCGCCGTGCGATATAGTCGGAATCGCTCAGGCTGCACAGGATAAGACCCGCGACATAGGCACCTGTGATATCGGCGATACCGAAGAACTCCTCAGCCGCGAAAGCCATGAACATACACAGCGCGAGACCGAGTATCGGGATACGTCTCTGGTGCGGGTAGCGCTTGTCGATGTACTTGAAGATGTAGTACATCATGAAGCCGAGCGCGAAGCTGAACAGAATGAACCCTCCCGTGTGAATGAGCACCTCAGTCGGCTTGGAATCCGGATTTTTGAACCCGATAACGAAGGTCAGCACTATGATACCTATAACGTCGTCGATTATAGCGGAGCTTGTTATCAGCGTCCCTATCTCACCTTTGAGGTGACCGAGCTCCTTCAGCGTCTGCACCGTAATGCCGACCGACGTTGCGGTCATGATAGTACCTATGAATACCGCACGGTAGAAGCCCTCCGAGCCGACCGCCTCGAAGCCGTAGAACAGACTGTACAGCAGCGTACCGCCCGCAAGCGGCACTAAAACACCCACGCACGCGATACAGAGTGCCTTCGGACCTGTTTTGAGCAAGTCCTTCATATTCGTTTCGAGACCCGCATTGAACATCAGCATAACAACGCCGATCTCCGCGAGCAGCGAGAGATAATCCGAGTTCCCGACGAGCTTGAACACGCTCGGACCTATTAGAAGTCCCGCGATTATCTCGCCGACCACCTGCGGCGCCTTGAGCTTCTGCGCGAGAATACCGCAGAGCTTTGCTGACACGATTATAATAGCAAGGTCCCTGAAAAAAGCTATCCTGTCCATAGATCCACACTTTCCTTAAATAATTGTCCAAAAAATTATTATACCACATCACGCTGCAAAATGCAACAGCCGAAGGAAGATTTTTTCAGCCTTGACACTGCCAAAGTATTGGGTTACAATTAGTTTAAGAAAA
>JAFRXR010000096.1 GCA_017443395.1 Ruminococcus sp.
CGAAACGAGATCGTCAAAGAAGCAATAAGCATCTTGATGAACAAGAAAAAAGCAGGGATAAACGCTTCTTTTTCAGAAGTATCCCTGCTATATATCCAGTGAACGTCGGTTTGTTATTTGGAGGAGAATGCGCCACTTTTGGCACTTGTTTGGCACTTATTTGTACTAAAAATCGTCTGAAACCGCTTGAAGTTACTATAATTGAAGCTTCAAAAATCCGCGAAATACAGCCATTTTCGCATTTACTAAAAACTACTTAAATGCTCGGGATTAATTCGATTCCCGTACGGGTCACTAATCAATGTTCTCGGGAACAGCGTAACATCGCCGTTCCCGATCCTGTTATTTGCAGTATTCAGCGATCGCACGACTGACAAACTCCGCTGTGCCTTCACCGCCTGCCTTGTCGATATTCTGTCTAAACTCGTCGTTTGCGGCGTACATCTGCCCGAGTGAGGCAAGTATCTCGTCGGTGCAGTTGTAGTAATTCTTCGTGATAACGCTCTGGAGCTTCTTTACCAGTGCTCTTACCTCAGCACTGTCGGGTGACTTACTGCGCATAGCGCCGAACTCAGAAAAAACGCTCATAAGCTCATTTGCCGCGAGCTTCTCCTCCTGCCTGCTTCGTGAACTGCTTTTCTTTTCATACTCGGCATACTCCTTAGTACCGCCCCATTCAGCCTTTGCGCGAGCGGCGTATTCTTCAATTTTCGTATCGTCAAATGCTTCAAATCTCATATTATTTCCTCCTTTGTCTTTTATCTCACGAGCGAGCCCGATCATCGCTTCAAGGCGCTGTTTTTTGAGCGTGAGCAGTTCTATCTGCTGATCAAGAGCTTTTTGGCGATCAAAACCGGGAGCTTCAAGTATGGCTTTTATGTCGTCGAGTGAGAATTCAAGCTCGCGGAAAAGAAGTATCTGCTGCAAGCGCTCCAGCGCCGTATCGTCATACAGCCTGTAGCCAGCCTCCGTGCGCATCGCAGGCGGCAGCAGTCCGATATTGTCGTAATATTGCAGGGTGCGTATACTCACTCCTGTGAGCTTGCTGACTTCATTCACCGTTCTCATAGACCATACCTCCTCGTGTGATATCATTATAAACTATTACGCTGCGTAAGAGTCAATAGGACGGAGTTGTTTTTGTAGAGCTGAACAAATCAACGTTTAATTATTTGTGCAATAACACTATTAAAAGGCGCACATTCGGCTATCCGAATGTGCGCCTTTTAGAGAAAACATAGAAAAAGGTATATACGTATTTATCAGAGCTCTGCCCTTGCGGCTATCCTGTATATTTCCCCGATATCCGCAGAGGAAAGCTTTACGAACCCGTTGGTCCTTCCGTCACCGAGACCGAATTTCTCAACGAGGAACGGTATGTCCTCTTCCCTGGCACCGAGCTCCCTGAAGTTTATAGGCATACCGATACTGTGCAGGAAGCTCCTGAATCGCTTTATGCCCTCAAGTGCCGTAGCCTCAGGAGCCTCAAAGTTCATCTGACAGCCGAACACCCTTGTCGCCATCTGACAGAAACGCATTACGTTGTGCCTGTAAACATACTCCATCCATGCAGGCATTATAACAGCAAGACCTGCGCCGTGAGCACAGTCATACAGTGCCGAAAGCTCATGCTCTATACCGTGCGAGTTCCAGTCCTGATCCCTGCCGACGCCGACGATGTTTGTGTGCGCAACTGTACCTGCCCACATGATATTAGACCTCGCGTCGTAGTTGTCCGGATCTGCGATAACGCGGGGAGTTTCCTTTATCATCGTCAGAAGCACTGCCTCGCAGAGACGGTCGGTTATCTCGACCTCCGCGGTGTTGGTGAAGTATCTCTCGAAAACGTGAGCCATGATGTCCGTGGCACCGCAGGCGGTCTGATATGCCGGAAGAGTCTGTGTCAGCTCGGGATCCATTATCGAGAACCTCGGACGAAGCACATCTGAACCCGTGCCCCGCTTGAGCATACCGTCCTCCTTGGTGATGACAGAGTCGCCGGAGCCCTCGCTGCCTGCCGCTGCGATAGTCAGCACTGTCGCAACGGGCAGCGCCTTTGTCACGCTGCTTCCGCTGTAAAAGTCCCAGAAATCGCCGTCGTAAGGAACTCCGGCAGCGATAGCCTTTGAGGAGTCGATAGTCGAACCTCCGCCGACTGCGAGAATGAGATCTACGCCCTCGCTCCTGCAAAGCTCAATGCCCTTGTAGACAAGCGTATCGCGGGGATTTGGCTGAACACCTCCGAGCTCAACGAACTCCACACCATTCTCGCTGAGAGAGCTCTTTATTCTGTCAAGCAGCCCTGAGCGAACTGCCGAGCCGCCGCCGTAGTGTATGAGCACCTTGGTCCCGCCGTATTTCCTGACGTACTTGCCGGCTTCGTCCGCTCTGCCTTTGCCGAATACGAACTCCGTCGGGCTGTAAAAATTGAAATTATTCATATGCAGTGTTCCTCCTTGCATTAGTCATACATAGACGCCTTTGCCTTTTCAAGCGTTTCGATCACTTTGTCGCACCACTCGTCAAATTCCCTGTCCTCTTTCTGGAACTCGGGATGAGCGAGAATGTACCTCACTGTGCTCTTTATGCCGTCCTCCGCACTGATCTCAGCCTTGAAACCGGGCACGAGCTTTTTGAGCTTTGAATTATCAAAAAAGACTGTGTTGGACTTATCGCCTGTCAGACTTCCCGTGAAGTCATAATCCCTGCCCATATCCGCAAGCATCTGTGAGGACACATAATACGGCTTCAGCCCGACGCCGAGGGCGTCTGCGATAGCCTGATATATCCTGTTCCAGCTAACACTTTCGTCTGAAGTGATATGGAACGCCTCGCCGATAGCCTTCGGGTTCCCGATAAGCCCGATGAAGCCCTTTGCGAAATCGCTGTTGTGAGTTATGGTCCAGAGCGAGCTGCCGTCGCCGTGTATGATGACGGGCTTGCCGTCCATTATGCGCTTTACGACCTGCCAGCTGCCGCCTTTTCCGTGTACTCCGAGGGGAACGCTCCTCTCGTCATAGGTGTGGCTTGGGCGGACCACTGTTACGGGAAAGCCGTCCTCACGGTATCTCTCAAACAGGTAATCCTCGCAGGCTTTCTTGCTGCGTGAATACTCCCAGTAGGGATTCTCAAGCGGGGTCTCTTCGGTAATGATGTGGCTTTGGGGAGGCTTCTGATAAGCCGATGCAGAGCTGATGTAGATGTACTGCTTTGTCCTTCCGTTAAAGAGCCTGAGATCGCGCTCAAGCTGCTGTGGTACAAAGCCTATGAATTCTCCGACGCAGTCGAATTTCATATCGCCGAGCTTTTCCAGCACCTCAGCCTCGTTGCTGATGTCTGCCGTGATAGTTTTCACGTTTTCCGGGAGCTCGGTGCTCCTGCTGCCGCGGTTAAGGAGCCACAGCTCGTCTCCGCGCTGTGCCAGCAGCCTTGTTATCGCCATGCTGATAGTTCCGGTGCCGCCGATAAATAGTATCTTCATAATGCTCCTCCTTACAAGATCATCTCAAACGTATCCGATAGTATCGGCAACAAAGAGAGGATCCATAGCTTTTTCCTCATCAATGGATTTTTATAATTCAGTATATCATATCCCTGCACAGAAATCAATACGAAATCCAACATTTTATGCCCGTATCTTTGCTCTCCTGTTTCAATGCATATCCCTTACAGAGGAGAGCGGCAGAGAAATTTTTGCATTCTGTAACTATTTTCCGCTCTCCGGGGTATTACTTTAGGATGCAGGTCCGACCACAAAAACCGAATAGGAGGGATCAAAAATGCCAAGTAAAAGAGATCTGTCAGTTTTAGTATTGGAGGATATGACACCGCAAGAGAGGTGTGAGGCCGCCAGTTTGCTCAATGTAAGCTCAAAGGAGTTATTCTCTGATGAGTATAAAATGAGACCGGCAGCGAAAGCAGCCGGTCTCATTTTCATTATCCTGTTATTATGTACATACCCCGCCCCGAGTTCGCGCGGCTGTGGTATGACCGCCGAAGCTCGCGGGTGTGTTTTTCACGCTCAGAGCCTGCACAGCATGATGTATTCCTCATCGTTCTCGTCAACGGTGACGAAGCCGATCTTTCTGTACATCTCAACGGCGTAGTTCGCCTTCTGCACAGCCAGCGACGCCTGACTGAAGCCCGCTCTTTTCAGCTCGGCGAGCATGGCTCTCATCATGGCGGTGCCTATCCCGCGGCTGCGGTATTCCTTGTACAGGGAGATCGCGAAGGAGGGCGTGTCATCGTCGATATGACCGTAGTCGTCCATGATACGCACCCATACCGCTCCGACTACCTTTCCGTCAGACTCTGCGGCAAGAGCGACGTCGCCCTCTCTTGTGCCGAAGCCGGATATGTACACCTGCAATTCGGGCAGCCCGATTATGTCTCTCGGAGGAGCAGCAACGCCCTCCGGGATAAATATCGCCTCATAGAGGAAGTCACCGAGGAGCCCGTATTCGCTCTCCGTCATTTTTCTGATAGTCCAGTTCATGCTGCCTCCGTTCTGCGCGGGGAGATCAGTCCCATTCGACCGAATTATCGCGCTTTACCCCAAAATATAATACCCCCGCGGCGAAGAGCGCCATGGGAATGACTGATATGAGCCCTATGTCAGACGGACCGAATATGGTGCGGAGCTCGTGCTCGCCGCCTCTGAGCATGAAGGGATTGAAGTACCGTTTGTGGCGCCGTGTATCGCTCCGCCGAGCAGCATCGCTCTTACTCTGCCGAAGCGTTCTTTCAGCTCCGGGAAGAGGCAGCCCCTCCAGCCGATCTCCTCGCCGAGTCCCAGTATTATTCCGGGAATGAGGTAAAACGACGTCACGGAATAGAATACCTCCTTCGTGAAATACCACCAGAACGCGCCGGTGTGTCCCTTGAGCTCCGCGAATGCGGCGGGGTCGGAGTGCTCGATGAAGACGCCCGGTATCCGTATGTCATCGGGGAAGACCATGAAGCAGCACGCCGCTCCAACAAGCTCAAAGACCGTAGGTGCGAGCCACGCGAAGAGTATCAGCTTCAGATTCTTGCTGATATCCGGCTTAAAGCCCATTTCCCGGAAGTTTGCACCCGCTATGAGTGCTCCGGCAGCCGGAACGAACATACACCACATCAGCGAGGCGCTGAACGTCAGCATTTCTGCATTACCGGCATTTACAAGGTCGCGGACGCCGACGATCATGATGAGCCATGCGGCCGAAAAAGTGAAGATAAGGTATTTTGCGAGCTTTGGCATATTGTGTCCCGCCCCCTGTAATTATCTCTAAGCTAATTATAGCCTGTCCCGCATGAAAAATCAAGAGACAGACGTAAAATGAGCTCCCGCTGCCGGATATACCCGCGGCGGGAGCCTTCTGTTTATTTCGGGAAGCCGTTCAGGGCGACGTATATCACGAAGGACACAGCGTCCGCAGCAACTATTGCCCCGAGGACGATGAGGGCTATTTTCAGACCCTTCTTCGCTTTCTTCCTGTTGCCATCAGTGAGGACGTGCTCCTTGATGTCGGTGTAGAGGTCTGCCTTGACCGGCTGAGCTTCAGACTCAGGCTCGGGAGCTTTGTTCAGCACCAGCTCGTCAAGCGATACCCCGAACAGGTCGCTCATGGCGACGAGCTTCTCCATATCCGGCGTGGAATCGCCGACCTCCCACTTTGAGACGGTCTGCCGCGAGACGTTCAGCCTGTTCGCGAGCTCCTCCTGAGATAACCCCTTCTGCTTGCGCAGCTCGTAAAGCTTATTATTGAACTCCATTTTCAATTCCCCTTTCATTCTTTTTGATAGCCATATATCCGGTCACAGCCGCGAGGACAGCTATGACTATATCAGTGATGATGCTTGCTTCTATGCCGTATTTTCCGCCGTTGAGGAGGTTCTCACCGACGCTTTTCATTTTGATGAGCGCGGTGGAAGAGCCCTCCACACCGCTGAGCTCGAGTCCGAGGACGCAGCTCAGGCAGAAATTCCATACGGAATGAAGTCCGCAGGCAGCCCATATGCTCTTTGTGCGGAGCGTGATGAACGAGAACACGCACGAGATAAGGACTAAATTGAGCAGTGCCGAGATGACGTACTGCGGCTCGAATCCGCGTATCGTGCTCCAGTGCGGGTAAATGAAAGCCAGTGTGCTTACTGCGATAGCCACGGGAAGGGGTACTCTGTCCTTGAGCGAGCAGAGAACGAGACTGCGGCAAAGGAACTCCTCGGTTGTACCCTGAACGATAAAGCCGCCGAGCATAAGCAGTATCATCGCGATATTGGGGTTTCGGGTAAAGCCCTCAAATCTTATACTGCCCGTTAGCATGATCGCAGCAACGCAGACAGTCAGCAGTCCCACGCCTATGAGAGCACCGATAAGCCAGCCTCCGATGTGCTTAGTCACACCCATTTCTGAAAGCTTCTTTCTTTCTATAAGTTTCCAGTAAAGAACGCTTGCAGCTATCATTCCTGACATGGCATACAGCCCCAGCAGTTCCATAGTGTTTTCGCTGAAAGTCTCGCCCTGTGCAAAATTTTTTCCGCCGACGATCATCGCGCCTATGACAACGGCATTCCCCAAAAGTGTGCCGGCCGCAAAGCATAGTATGAATGCAAGAAACTTTTTAGTAACTAACATGGCAGCCGGCATTTCCGTTTTGCTGTTGAACGGGCTTATGTTTTTGATGATTTTGTTCATAGATGAATTCCTCCTTCTATCGCTTGGCAATAGTTTTTTCCTGATGAATCCATCGTACCATTTCTGCCTGCAAAAGTCTACCAACTACGCTTGGAAATCCGTCAACGGGAGGCAACATTTGCGTTATAATCCGTTGCATTGGCTGTTTTTCGAGGAATAACGCCGCGCCGGCTTTAGCGGATAATGAAAAAAGAATAAATAACAAAGAATAGTACAACAGCGCCTGCCATAGTATTATTCACTATTATTTATTCTTTCTTATTTATAATTTTAGCCCCACTGAGTTATCAGTGGGGCGCTGTTGTGGGGTGGGAGATGGGATTCGAACCCACGATCTTCGGGACCACAATCCGACGCTTTAACCAGCTAAGCTACACCCACCATCAATAAATATAAACGAAGCCCTCCATTAGATGAAGTCATGAAACAGAGGACCTCGAAGTGGCGCGCCTTGCTGGATTCGAACCAGCGGCTTACTGCTTAGAAGGCAGTTACTCTATCCAGCTGAGTTAAAGGCGCACAGAAAAGTTCAGCAGCCGAGGCTGCGTCATGGACTCTGTATGGAGCGGGTGATGGGAATCGAACCCACGTAACCAGCTTGGAAGGCTGGAATTCTACCATTGAACTACACCCGCAGCGGAGTTTCAACAGGTGATATTATACCACAAAGCACTGTTATTGTCAATACCGCATTGCAAAAACAGTCAGAATCCACAAAAACCGTATTCTGCCGGTCTGTCCCGGAGTGTAAAATGACGATTTGCCCCGGCAGGCTCATCAAAGGGGTATTCTGTCACATTAATGTAAGGTGACTGGTGTATCATTATAGCATAACGACGGTCAGCTATTGCCCAAAAACAGCGGTCTTATGCAAAATTTGCGCAGTTATGGCAAAAGTTGCAAAATAAATGCAAAATCTATTGACAAAAAATCGTTATTGTAATATCATTCTCTTAGAACGAAAACACAGAGCAGAAGAGCGGATCGGAAGTTAAAACAAAAAAATATATCGGCTGTTTCGTCTTTTTTGCTTTTAAAAATCACTTATATGTGGAGAGCAGATCCCGCGGGATAATTTTTATCATTTAACTTGGCAGGATCATAAAGAGACCGACACTATATTGATATAGTGTACGCAAAATGTAAGGTGTGGTGAAATGAAGAAAAAGACAAAGAACCAGTGCGGGCGGCGCGGTGAGCGCATATTCAGCAGCGCCTGCATTGTGCCGAGCCTCCTCGGAGTGCTCATCTTCTTCCTGATACCGTTCGGGATAGTGGTTTACTATTCCCTCATCAACAACCCTATCATGAAGGACTTCGTGAAGCTCGACAACTACTCGGCGCTCCTCGAGAACACAGCCTTCAGGAAGGCGGCGAACAACACGGCGATGTTCAGCATTGTGGCTGTACCGCTCGCAGTGGTGCTGTCGCTCGGGCTTGCGGTGCTGCTGGAGAGAAATATCCCCGGCAAGAGCGCGTTCAGGACGTTCTTTCTAAGTCCGCTCATGGTGCCGACGGCTTCGGTAGTGCTTGTGTGGCAGGTGCTGTTCCACAATCACGGTACGATCAATCAGGTCGTGGAGCTCTTCGGCGGCACTCCGGTCGACTGGCTGAAGTCGCAGCACGGACAGGTCATTATAATATGTATGTTCCTCTGGAAGAACATGGGCTACAACATGATATTGTTCATGTCGGCGCTGAGCGGTATCCCGCGTGACATACTCGAGGTCGCAGACCTTGAGGGCGCGAGCTCATGGTACAAGTTCGTACACATCAAGCTCCGCTACCTTTCCCCGACGATACTCTTCGTGCTGATACTCTCGCTGATAAACTCCTTCAAGATATTCCGCGAGGTATACCTGCTTACCGGCAACTACCCCTTCGATAAGCTGTATATGCTCCAGCACTTTATGAACAACACGTTTGCGAGCCTCGATTACCAGAAGCTGAGTGCGGCAGCGGTGCTGTTCTCGCTCGTGATGATAGTCGTCATCGCGGTGCTCCTCATCGTCGAGAACTTCTTCGGAAAGGACGTGGAGGGCTGATGATGACGCTGAAACAGAAAAAACACACGCTCGATGTCATCGTCACCGTGTTCATCTTCGTGGCGGCAGTGATGTTCATAATGCCCACGGTCCTGACGATAGCGAACTCGTTCATGACCTCCAAGGAGATATCCGCCAACTACGGCTCGATGTTCAGCAACATGACCGATGACAAGAAGACCTTCATCTCCGAGAACGTCAACCTCAAGTTCATTCCCGACAAGGTAACGTTCGACCAGTACAGGGCGGTGCTCTTCAAGAGCCCGGACTACCTGATGAAGTTCTGGAACTCCGTGATACTCACAGTACCGATAACGCTGTTCCAGCTCATAGTTGCGGTGTTCGCGTCCTACGGCTTCGCGAGATACCCCAACAAGGTGAAGAACATCATATTCTTCGCATATATAATCCTCATGCTCATGCCGTATCAGGTAACGCTCGTGCCGAACTACCTCGTCGCAGATAAGTTCGGGATGCTCGAGGCAGCCGAGAAGCTCCCCTTCCGCGGAGCGGCAGCCTTCCTGAACGTCTTCTCGATGATATGGACGCGGCGTGCAGTGATACTCCCCGGTATCTTCTCTCCGTTCAGCGTGTTCCTGCTCACTAAGGTAATGCGCCGTATACCGGTATCCTACGTCGAGGCTGCCAAGCTCGACGGTGCAGGCGAGTTCCAGATACTCACAAAGATATATCTCCCGCTCTGCAAGAGCGCACTCGTCTCGATAGGTATGCTCGTATTCATCGACTACTGGAACATGGTGGAGCAGCCGCTCGTCCTGATGAAGGACGCGGAAATGCATCCGCTGTCAGTGTTCCTTTCGCAGATCAACACCGGCGACGTCGGCCTCGCATTCGCGGTCGGAGCCGTCTACATGGTACCGACGATACTGATGTTCCTCTACGGCGAGGATTACCTCGTGGAGGGAATAACATATTCGGGCGGAATTAAAGGATAGGAGAAGCTGCTATGAATGAAAGCACAGAACTTAAAGAAATAAAAGAGATAAAGGGCGATCCCGAGAAGCGCGACCCGCGCAGGAAGCGTGAGACCATAAAGACCATACTCATCATCTTCCTCGTGGTGCTCCTGCTGCTCACGTTCTTCTCGAACACGATAATGAACCGCTCCCTTGCGGAGATAACCACCGAGAGGGTCTCCTCCGGAAAGCTCACCGAGAGAGTCCGCGGCGGCGGAGTGATCGAGTCCAATCAGACATACGAGGTCACGATCGACGGCAACAAGAGCGTTGACAAGATAATGATAAAGGCTGGTCAGACCGTAAATGCTGACGACGTGCTGTTCGTCGTGGGCGGCTCACCCAGCGAGGAACTCACTGCCGCAGAGGACCAGCTCGCGACGCTCCAGCTCAACTACTCCAAGGCACTGCTCACTCCCGCTGCTGATTACAGCTCCGAGGACAAGGAGATAGCCAACGCGCAGGAGGACCTCAATGCCCTCATCGCAAAGCGCGACGCGGCAAAGATACGCGAGTCCGGCGCACAGGCTGCCCTCGATCAGTACAACAGCAGCAAGGCTCAGCTTGCTGACAAGACCTCGCAGTCCGAGAGAGTGTCTGCCACTATCGCAGCGATAGATGCCGACGATTACACGACGGCTTCCCCGGAATACCTCGGCGACCTCGTCTCGCTGCAAAGCGAGTGCGCGAGCGCGGAGTCTGAATACAGCGCAGCATATGAGCTCTACTCCCGGCTCCTCACAGAGGGAGCGGCTGAGGAGGCTCTCACAGCTGCACAGGAGGATATGGACGCGAAGTCCGCACGCCGCGATGAAGCTAAGAACAGCTACTCCGGCGCAAAGTCCACGAAGCGCTCCGAGCTTTCGGCGACGCTCGCGCAGCTCCAGTCTGATATAAGCTACCTTTCTTCATACATCTCCGCATACGAGGCTTCGCTCAGCGATCCGTCGGAGTCGTATGAATCCCTCGCGGCACAGGTCACCGAAAAGCAGCGCTACCTCGAGAACCTCATGATAACGCTCGCCAAGACCAAGACCACCGACGAGAATACAGCTGCTCTTGCGGCACTCGACCTCGAGGCTATGCAGACCGAGATCACCAAGCAGGAGGAGAAGGTAGCCAAGCTCCGCGAGGAGAGCGGTGCGACCGAGATAAAGTCCAAGTACAGCGGCGTCGTGAGCTCCGTATATGTACAGCCCGGCGACACCACTACCCCAGGCAATGCGCTCGCTTCGATAGATATTTCGGAGGAGGGCTACACGCTCAAGGTCACGGTAGACGGCGCCAAGGCATCGAAGGTAAAGATCGGCACTGCCGCGGAGGTCATGAACAACTGGAACGGCGACGTTCAGGCAGTCCTCTCCGAGATAAAGAATGACTCTACTCCCGGCTCCAAGAACCGCGTGCTCGTGTTCACAGTCACCGGAAACGTAGACTCCGGAACCTACCTTGATATCTCGATACCGTGCGGCAGCGGCAACTACGATGCCATAGTCCCGAAGAACGCGGTCCGCAAGGACAACGGCGGCAACTTCGTTATGATGGTGACGTCCAAGAGCTCGCCTCTCGGCAACCGCTACTACGTTGACAGAGTGCCCGTTGAGGTGATCGTTTCAGACGAGACCTCGAGTGCTGTTCAGGGCGACATAAACTACGGCGATTACGTCATAACCGCATGGAGCAAGCCCATAGATCCCGGAGATCAGGTCCGCATGAAGGAATAAGGCGGTGCGGCGCTTATGAGATTCAGGATAAGGTTAGCCCACGCTGTCATAGCGGCAGTCAACGCAGCAGCCCTCATCGGTGCGGCAGCGCTGACCGTAGCAGGCAGCTCAATGGCAAAGTCCCAGCGGTACAACAGTGCCGCAGATGTCTGGCGGGGCAGCAGCAAGATGAACTTCACGCAGATAAGCTGCTTTTTTGAAGGCGGCGAGGAGCTCACTACTGACTTCGTCGCAGGAGTTGAGGCTGACCTCACAGCAGCACTGAAGGAGGTCGCCGTCACTGAGGGGGAGGGCGAGGACCTCATCGCATACGGCTACAGCGCACCGCTCGGCACATACACCGTCACAGGCGATATCCCTGGGCAGTCCGAGGCGGAGCTCACAGCAGTCGGAGGAGATTTCTTCCTGTTCCGGCAGTTCGAGCTCGTCAGCGGAGCGTATTTCTCCGACGACGATGTCATGCAGGACGGAGCGGTCATCGACCGCACACTCGCTTATTCGCTCTACGGCTCCGACGACGTCGCGGGCATGAGCGTATATATAAACGGTCAGCAGTTCTATATCGCGGGAGTCATAGCAGACCCGCAGACCGAGCCCGAAAAACAGTGCGCGGGCGACAAGCCCCGGGCTTACGTCTCATACGAGACGGCTGACTTGCTCGCCGGAGAGTACAATGAGTACACCGGCACCAGCAGCTTCAGGCACATAACCTGCTATGAATGCGTGATTCCGGATCCCGTGGACGGCTTTGCCTACGGTGCCGTCAAGAAGCACTTCGAGGGAACGACAGTGAGTGTGGTCAATAATACCACCCGCTTCAAGCCCTCAGTGAGAGCCAAGCGCTACAAGAGGCTCTCAGATTATGCGGTACACAGCTCAGGGACGGTCTACCCCTACTGGGAGAACGCCTCAAGGATAGTGGAGTTCAAGCTCTCGCAGCTCTATCACTACCGCAGGCTGCTGCTCATAGTCCCGGTGCTCACACTGATATGGCTCGCGGTCATCGGCTACCGTGCGCTGAAGAAGCAGGGCAGGCGCTTATTCAGCTTCATTGCACTGAAGCTGAGCCACCTGAGGTGGAGACTGATACAGAGATCGGCTGAACGCAGGGAAAAGCGCAGCCAGAAAACAAAAGAAGGTCAATAATACATCAAAAAAGATATAGGGAGGAATTGTTATGAAAAAGACATTATTCAAGCGTACCATGGCAGGCATCGCAGCACTCGCACTCGCGGCAGGCGCAGTTTCCTGCGGAAAGAACACAGAAGAGGGCAAGGAGCCCAAGAAGGGCAGCACCGAGATCAAGAACGCTGCCCGCGCGGAGAAGCTCTCTGACGCAGAATTCAACTATGTGAACTACATGAGCTACCTGCCGGATATGGATAAGCTCGTGATAGTTGCCGCTGACAGCGACTACAATCTCGGCATCTACACCACAGACAAGAGCATGGCGGTATTCGATAAGCTCCCGATAGAACTCGGTGAGAGCGATGAGTACTCCTACTCGAACGCATATGTGGGCAAGGACGGCACTATCGCAGTCGGCAGGACCACAACGGACTACGGCGATTTCGAGCTCCCGGATTACGACGATCCTAACTTCGACTACGAGCACTTCGACTGGGACGCTATGGAGGAGGCTGGTGTCACGACCTCCACGATGACGCTTTACGACATCGACGGGAACGAGCTCTCTACCTTCGATTTCAATGTGGACGATAGCTCCACCGGCAATAAGAGATATTACGGCTCGAGTGAGGTGTTCGTCGTTGACAAGGACACTATCATCTCCTCGGAATACGATTCCAGCGATAATCAGGTGCTTATAAAGTACGACTCCAAGGGCAGCAAGCAGGGCGAGCTCTCGCTCGGCAAGGACTCATGGTTCAGCTCGTCGGCAGCCACCTCCGACGGAAAGCTCGCGCTGAGTATGTACGGTCAGGGCTCCGGCATGGAGCTGAAGCTGGTCAACACCGACACGATGCAGTTTGAGTCTGATACGATCGACCTCTCCGATGCCGGAGACGATGTCAACGGTATGTTCACCGGCTTCGGCGACCAGTTGATCTACTTCACCACCGGACAGGGCATATTCGGTGTTTCTGCCGACGGCACCGTCGAGGAGAAGGTAAACTGGATCGACTCCGGCATGAACTCCTATGACTACAGCCAGTTCGCAGCTGTCGGCGAGGACGAGTTCGTGATGTACAGCTATGACTACAACGGCGGAAATGGTTCGTTCAACAAGCTCTCCAAGATCGACTCCTCCGAGTTCGAGAACACTATCGTTGTCACCATCGCGGTGCTCTACGATGACTACGAGCTCACACAGGCTGTCAACGACTTCAATAACTCCAACACTGACTACCGTATCAGAGTCGAGAACTACAGCAAGTACGACGACTATGAGTACATCGAGGGTCAGGATATGCCCAAGATCAACAACACTGCGGCAGACCAGCTCAAGAAGGACATCATTGCAGGCAAGACCCCCGATATGATCTGCTGCTACGACCGCACAGTAATGGACACCCTTGCAAATAAGGGCGCATTTACTGACCTTTACCAGTACATGGGCAAGGACGGCACGATCTCCAAGGACGAGCTCATGCCCAACCTCCTCGAGGCTCTCGAGACAGACGGCAAGCTCTACTCCATAGCACCTTCCTTCTATCTGTACGCTTACGCTGTAAAGAGCAAGTACTACAACAAGGACACATGGACAGTCTCCGAGTTCATCGACACGTTCCGCCAGCTCCCCGAGGGCGCCAAGGTGTTCCAGTGGGGCAATTCCAAGGATACTGTCCTGAGTATGCTCCTCTACGGCAGCGGCGACTATGTTGACTACAGAAACGGCACCTGCGACTTCGACAACGAGGACTTCATCAACCTCCTCAAGTTCTGCAACGAGTTCCCCGACGAAGAGGAGGACATCAACTGGGAGACAGCAACAGAGGAAGAGATCACGAACTACAGCAGAGAGCAGGAACTCGCTTACCGCAACGACAAGGCTTTCGTATATGAGCTCGGTCTTTCGTGGCTCATGGATTACAAGGAGTCCAAGGTAGGCAGATTCGGCGAGGACATCAACATCGTCGGCTATCCCTCCAAGACAGGCAACGGCTTGTTCCTCCAGGCTTCCAACAATCTTGCTATCCTTGAGGATTCGCCCTCCAAGGAGGCTTGCTGGAGATTCATCAGCACGCTCTTCACTGAGGATTACCAGAAGGATCACTGCTCTTACAATATCCCCATGCTCGCTACAGTTTTCGACCAGAAGTTCGAGGAGGCGATGCAGAAGCCTTACTATGAGGACGAGAACGGCAAGAAGGTCGAGTACGACGACACAGTCTACATCAACGACGAGGAGATCATCGTTGACCCGCTCACACAAGAGGAGTGCGATTTCCTCAGGGAGAAGATCATGTCTGCGAACCAGATCACAAGCTCCTACTCCACTGATGTCTACAACATCGTCAGCGAGGAAGTACAGGCATACTTCAACGGCGAGAAATCCGCTGAGGATACGGCTGCTATGATACAGAACCGTGTATCTATCCTCATCAGTGAGCAGTCCTGACACAAGCTTACCACACTTATATAAACCTCCTTTGTTCCGGGCCCCGCTCTTAATGAGCGGGGCTTTTGCGCGGAGCGCAGAACGCGCTCCTACGGTATTTGCACCGCCGCAGCACGTATTTGGATTACACACTATTTATTCATTTTACGGATTGACAAAACGTTAATAAAAATGTAAAATATACAGTGGATAATTTTCGGCATTACCAATAAACTGACAAAAGGAGTGTTTGAATTGAAGATCAGAAAAATGCTATCCGCTGTCCTCTCGGCGGGAATGCTCGCAGCAGCCCTACCCTCAGTGCCTGTCTGCGCGGTATCCGAGGGGGGAGCGCAGACCGACAATTACTATTTCGTTGACGATTTTGAGTCCGGCGCGGGCGACTGGAGCGGCAGAGGCGCCGCGAGTACTGCTGCTTCCACCGAGGCTTTCTCAGGCTCGGGCTCGCTGTTCGTTTCGGGCAGAACTGCCGCGTGGAACGGTGCTGTCAAGGCGCTTGACAGCACCTTTGAAGCCGGCTCCGATTACAGCTTCAGCGCCAACGTTATGTACAAGACCGGCGCGAAGTCAGTGACCTTCTACCTCAAGATACAGTTCAAGAACGCCGCCGGCGATGTGAGCTACGACGGCATCGCTGAGGTGACGACAGTCAAGGGTATGTGGGCGCAGCTCGAAAATACGAGCTATACCCTCCCCGAGGGTGCGACTGATATCCAGCTGTACGTCGAGACCGCTGAGGATACTGTTGATTTCTATGTTGACGACGTCTGCGCGGCTGTCCCCGGCACCAAGACCGAGGGTGCAGGCGGCAGTAAGGCTATCGTCCGCGGCGACACCGACTTCAACGGCACGATAAATGCGGTGGACATATCAGTCCTGCGCAGCATAGTGGTGAACGGTACTGCGATCGACGCAGTGAAGTCTGCGGCGGATATCGACGGCAGCGGCGAGGTCGCGATAAACGACGTCGTGCTCGCGCAGGAGTTCGTGCTCGGCATGATCTCCGAGTTCCCCGAGCCGCCCAAGCCTGATAACAAGTGGGACGACTACGCTGAGACCGCTTCCGCTCAGTGGATAGACTTCTACCAGAGCTCCATCTGCAATATGGGCAACACATACCGCCTCACCAAGAAGCTCGAGGCTGCCGAGAACGGCGAGGATCTCACCCTCACCTACATCGGAGGCTCTATCACCGAGGGCAAGAACTACAGCAGACCGTTCACGGCTTACGTAAAGGATACGTTCGCGAACGGCAGCTTCACCGAGGTCAATGCGGGTATCTCCGGCACCTCCTCCGTTGTCGGACTTGTCCGCAGTGAAAATGATATCTGCAGCAAGGATCCCGATATCGTTGTCATCGAGTTCTCCGTAAACGACCACGAGGATATACTTTACAAGAAGTCTCTCGAGAGCATGGCGAAGAAGTTCCTCGAGCTCCCGAGCGAGCCCGCAGTAATAATCCTCATCAACCGCTCCAAGGGCGGCTTCTCCAGCCAGACTCAGATGGAGGCGATAGGCAAGAACCTCGATGTTCCTGTCATCAGCATGAACAACGCCCTCACAAAGGCGTTCAACAGCGGCTTCCTCCAGACCAGCGATTACTTCACCGACGAGTACCACCCGCATGAGCAGGGCGGTCAGCTCATCGCGGACTGCATGGCGTACTACCTCCGTCAGGCGATGAAGACCGAGAACCGCTCGGATTCCTACGAGATCCCGACCACCGCTGCATACGGAACCGAATACGTCTCCTGCAGGAACGTTGACCCCAAGACCCTCACCGGCTTCAATGCGGGCTCGTGGACAGCAGGCACAGGCTACAGCTCGCTCCCGTTCGGCTACACCTCCAGCGGCGGCAGCCCGATGACCTTCAAGGTGAACGCAAAGGGCTTCATCGTGGTATTCAAGGCGAATGCCAGCGGAATGGGCAGCATTGACGTAACCGTCAACGGCAAGACCACCAAGATAGACGGCAACAAGCTGTACACATGGGGTGGTCCTGACGCCGAGCTCGGCTACTATCAGGATACGGCAGGCGACCTTGATGTTTCCATAAGCGCAAGCGGCAGCTTCACTATCTGGGGACTCGGTATCGTAGAATAAAATGCACAATAAGAAAAGACCTCCTTCGGGAGGCCTTTTTCGTTCAGTCGATCTCATCGTCGATGTCAGCAGCGCCCTTGCGGCGCAGTCTGCGGGATTGCTTTTTTGCAGAGAGCTCGTCCCGCATATCCTCGAGCTTCTCGAGGGTCTTGGTGTCGTCAGGGAAGAGGTGTCGGAGGAGGAAGAGCGCTATTAGCGCAGTGAAGATACCCTCAAGGCAGAACGGCGACCACAGCACGGCGAGGTAGACGCCCGCTATCGTCATCAGCGGGGTCAGACCGTAATATGTGCCTATCCCGAGGGCTATGTACGCCCAGCCGTTCGTTATCAGCCAGGCAATGCCGACGCAGAGCAGCAGGTGCGGGTTTAGCAGGAAATCCTTTATCTTCGCGAGCTTTTCTTTCATAGCTATTCCTCATTCCGGAGGTATACTCCCAGTTTTAACCATTATACCAGAAGTTTATGAATAAATCTTGCGGATAATCGGAAAAATATGTGAAATCACACTTCGCCGGTGTAGTCGCGCTTGTGGTTCTCCCAGTAATCCGCGCGGTACTGCACGGGGGTGGTGTCGAACACGGAGCGGAACTGGCGGATAAAGTAGGAGGAGTTGCTGTAGCCGACCGCGAGGGCGATGTCGTTCACGGAGAGGTCGGACTTCTCAAGCATATCGACTGCGTGGTCGAGGCGGCTGGTGATGATATCCTTGGAGACGCTCACCCCGAAGGTCTGTGAGTAGAGGTGCTGGAAGCGGGAGCGGCTCAGCGAGAGCTCCGCAGCCATATCGTCTATGCTCCAGTTCCTCGCGGGCCAGCGGTATATGCTCTCGCGTATCCAAAGGAGCTTCTCAAAGTACATATTCTCGCTGACCGAGCCGAGCTTCGCGACGGACATACTCTCATTTATCTTGTAGAGCATGAGCCGGAAGTACAGATCCACCACAGCCTTGCGGTTTGGGTTCGCGGAGTAATGCTCGTAGCACATATCACGGATTATCGCGGAAATACCAGTGATGTCCGCGACGGAGACTATCTGGTTGAGCGGTATCCCGAGCTTTTTCATGAGGATCTCCTCCTCTGGGTCGGGCCCGAAGTGTATCCAGTCATCGACGTACTCGGTGTTGTCCGCCTGATAATACTGCGGAAAATCCGGGGTATAGATGATGAACGAGCCGGAGGGAGCGTGGGTCTCCGCGCCGTCAATGACGAAAATGCTTTTGGTCTTTACCGCGAGCATGAGCCAGTCGCCCACGCCTTCAGGACGGTCTATGACGAAAGACTTGTCGTGTTTGTGGTTATAGCCGATCTCGTCCATTCGCATGGCATACAACTCCGTTCTTGGTGGTATAGCAATATTTTACCACAGAAAATCCGGAAATGTCAAGGGCACTGACTTGTCAATAATTGCGGACTTTGCAGGGCAGCACCCTGCACGCCCGCACGCTGCCGCTCGCAGTCTCACTTGCTTTTGCCAACGACCTTGCCCGTACATCGCATACGGAACATTACCTGCGGCGGAGGGTTCAGGATATGTTGGCAGCGTCCTTTCAGCGGAAGCCCGTCCCGGGTGATGTCAGAAATTGCGCACTGCCCAAAATTTGCGGACTTTTTTGTATCCGGCGTAAATTCAGAGTGTGTATTGTTGACATTTTGTGTACAATGTGATACAATTATGGTTGCAATATTTTTATGGGAGGAATACCAATGAAACTCAAAATCTTCAAGCAGGTGCTTGCCGGCTTTGTGGGTGCAGCCACTTTGTCGACTTCAGCAGCTGCGAACGCTGCCTTCGTGCCTGAGCTGACAGTCCCTTCACTCAGTTCCGCTACGGAAGCAGTCATCATTCGTTCGTATGACTTCGAGGACGGCGACGTCTCCGCATTCTCCAAGCGCGGAGACACCGACACCAGTGTCATCACTGCCGACACCGACCCTGTTCAGGGCGGCATCATGCTCGTATCTGAGCGCTCCAACGGCTGGAACGGTCCGCAGATACAGGTCAACACTATCCTCGAGCCCGGCGTGAAGTACAATGTCCGCTGCAAGGCGAAGGCGGAATGGTACACCGAGCTCATGCTCTCTATCCAGAAGAGCCCCGCTGAGGGCGACACGAGCTATGGCAACCTTGCTAAGCAGGTATCGCAGGGCGAATGGGTAGACCTGTCCGCAAGCTTCAGCTTCAGCAAGAGCGACGGCGATGTCTTCATCTACCTCGAGGGCAATTCTGCCGAGACCAAGCTCTCTGTCGATGATTTCGTCATCGAGCAGGCTGAGACCTACGACATTGAGGACGATATACCGTCCCTCAAGGACACCTATGCAGGCTACTTCAAGTTCGGCACGGCTTGTACCGACAGTGAGCTCACGCCCAAGACCACCAAGGATCTTATCCTCAAGCACTTCAACAGCATTACCCTCGGAAACGAGCTCAAGCCCGAAGCTATGCTCGATCAGGCTGGCTGTAAGGCGAATGCAGAGGCAGGCAACGAGGGCGAGGTATCTGTAAAGCTCAACAGCGCTGCAAGAAACATACTTGATTTCGCGCGTGAGAACGGTCTCTCAGTAAGAGGTCACGTTCTTGTATGGCACTCGCAGACCCCCGGCTGGTTCTTCAAGGAGGGCTTTTCCGCAGACGGCGACTACGTCAGCAAGGAAGTGATGCTCCAGCGTATGGAGAGCTATATAAAGGGCGTTTTTGAGGCTCTTGATGCTGAATACTCCGATGTTGACTTCTATGCGTGGGACGTTGTGAACGAGGCTTGGCTCGATGACGGCACTCCCAGAAAGCCCGGCACATACGAGGAATCTCCGCAGGGCACTCTTTCCGGCTGGACAGCTATCTTCGGCGACAACTCGTTTATCCCCTATGCTTTTGAATATGCACGCGAATATGCTCCCGCGAACACAAAGCTCTACTACAACGACTTCAACGAGTATATGCCGCAGAAGGTCGCAGCTATCGTTGAAATGGCTACAGAGCTGAAGGAAAAGGGGCTCATCGACGGTATCGGTATGCAGTCGCACCTTGATGTAAGGACCGGCGGCACAGACGCATTCCCTACCGCGAGCGCTTACGAATCCGCTCTTTCCAAATATGCAGCACTCGGACTTGATATCCAGATAACAGAGCTTGATGCTACTGTTCCCAAGGACACAGGCTCGCAGTATTTCGAGCAGCAGGCGCAGTACTACAGCGATATCATGGACGCTATCGTCAAGTATAAGGACAGCATCTCCGCTGTTGTCGTATGGGGAACCACCGACGATCAGAGTTGGAGAACGACTCAGTCTCCGCTCCTCTTCAATGAGGACTACACCGCAAAGCCCTGCTTCTATTCGATAGTGGACGACATAACCCCTCTCGAGACTGTCACCACTACTTCCAAGACTACCACACAGACAACTACTACCCCAACTGTTGCTGATGAGACCACTATCACCACCACGACCTCATACCCCGGTCAGGATACCAGGGAGATAAACTTCACCGACACTATCGAGTCGATAACTGTCAGCGATGAGATCGGCGAAGGCGGCGAGATAGTTTTCGCTATGCAGGGAACATACACCTTCTCGCAGTACGCTTATACAGAGTGGTTCAAGGATTACAAGGCTGGAGACACTGTGCAGCTGAGAGGTCTTGTTTACGACGGAAATCAGATAATGACCTTATATGAGATCAACAAAATGGGCACGGGCGACGTTATCGACCTCCCCGGCGACGCAAATGAGGACGATGAAGTAAATATGGCTGACGCTGTATTCATCATGCGCAATCAGGCTGACCCTGATGAGTTCATACTCACAGAAAGAGGAAGACGGCTCGCTGATGTTATCGGCGGCAGCGACGGCGTTACCAACAATGACGCGCTCGCGATACAGAAGTATGAGGCGGGCATATACACCTCTCTCCCGGTAGAAGATGCTCCTGCACCGCAGGAATAAACTGCTCAAGCGTTCAAAAGGCACCCCGCGGGGTGCCTTTTTCGTATTTTTTTCTCAGATGTGTGACACTTTGCCATTCCGGACTGAATGTATGTGATGTATACAGAAGAAATTCCATGGAACTTCAAGGGGGACTGCAATGGACATCAATGAATATGCTGCCCTGCGGACCGAGTCGCCCGACAAAGCCTGCCGTGCGCTGTTCGATGAGTACTGCGGATACGTTTATGCCGTCGTGTACAACAAGCTTGGCGCGTGTGCGAGCAGTGAGGATATCGAGGAATGCGTGAGCGATGTTTTCGCCGAGATATGGTTCGGCTTCGATGAGAAGCTGGCTGGCGGCGACATAAAGGGATATATCGGTACAGTCGCCAAGCGGCGCGCCATTAACCGGTACCACGCCCTGCACGCACGCTCAGCGGCGTCCGCAGCCACCACGGACGACGTCCTCGGCACCTTCAGCGACGGCACTGACATCGAGGCTGATGCCGACAGAGCTGAGCAGCAGAGGATACTCCTCAGCTGCATAGAGGAGCTCGGTGAGCCCGACAGCACTATGATAATTCAAAGGTTCTATTACAGCCGCACCTCGAAACAGATAGCAAAAATGCTGTCGATGAAGCCTTCGGCTGTCAGGATGCGGATAAAAAGGGCACTCGTCCGGCTCGGAGAGCTGCTCCGGAAGTCCGGCATGAACGGATAGGAGGTATTCGCTATGAATGAAAAGGACATCAGAAAAACGCTCTGCGGCGCGGACGACGAGATAGTCGGACGGCTCACCGGTGGAGCGCTCACAGATCAGGAAAAGGAGAGGATCTACACTATGAGCAGAAGAAAACTGAATAAAATGAACAGCAGCTTCGTGAACGCGGGCGATCAGGTCAGCGGCGTTGAGCGCGACACCCGCCCCGCATGGAGACGCTATGCAGGACTGGCTGCGGCGCTGGTCATCGCGGGAGGAGCAGTTGTCGGCGGAGGAGCTTTTATGCTCAAGGGTCTGAGCGGCGGCAGTGCGCAGTTCGCTGAGATCACTGAGAGTGCTCCCGCTGAGGAGACCGAGGCTGAGACCGTCGCCCCCGAGACCGAGGAAGCCGCCGCCGCTGAGATCATCAATGAGGACGCGGAGCCGGCTTCCGACGAAGTCACCGAAACGGCTGACCTTGTGGATTATCAGTTCCAGGTGAACCGCCTGACGAATATGTACATCGACTACGCTGCCACTATCTACGGCAGAGGTCTGGAGGTCGATAAGTCGGCGCCGGTCGAGAAGACGGTCACGGACATAAACGGCAACGAGACGACGATAACCTTCTACCACGTCACCGACGAGCGCTACCGCACCTGGGACGATGTTATCACAAGGGGTCGTGCGATATTCGCAGACGATCTTGCGGACGATATTATCGACAGCTGGAACTGCCTTGAGGAGCGCGAGATCGATGAGGACAATAACGTGGATTTCTTCTTCAGGAACAGCGACGGCTGGTATATCCAGGCGTTCCTGATAGACGAGAAGCTCCCCAATTGGGATCCCAAATGGCTCGAGGAGGAGCCGGTGCTGACAGTCAACGAGGACGGCACTCTCTCCACTACGCTGTCACACTATTTACTAGATTCAGATGACAAGATCTCGACGGATTTCGTCATCGGGCAGGTGGATAACGGTATGTCCGACAACTGGCGCATACTGAGCTTCGAGGAGACATATATCGAGGCAGAGGAATAAGGACACATGAACGCAAAAAAACGCCCTTCCGCAATGGAAGGGCGTTTCGTTATGGATCGGGATCATTCCTGCTCGTTGAAGAAATCAACGATGTCCTGGAGGGTCATGCCTGCGAGGCCGTCCTCCCAGTCGGTATCGTAAGTGAAGATAGTAGCCTCTGTCTTGTCGAAGTCAGGAGCGACAGCAGCGAACTCGATGTCCTGATCGAGAACGCAGAAGATGTACTCATAGCTGCCGATCTTGTCGTCGATCTCCTCGAACTCGAGCTCGTCGGGGAAGTTTGCATTGAAGTCAGCGAGGTCGAAGTCACCGTCGTAGATGTTCTTCTTCTCGTCGGAGGT
The DNA here is from genome assembly GCA_017443395.1 of Ruminococcus sp. Classification (GTDB taxonomy): domain Bacteria; phylum Bacillota; class Clostridia; order Oscillospirales; family Ruminococcaceae; genus Ruminococcus. Next base: position 23,117 of record JAFRXR010000096.1, read on the forward strand.
GATGAGAGCGTCATCAGGGTCTGTGTCCATATCGGAGATAGTCCAGTATGCAGCCCAGTATACGCCGTAAGCAACGTCGTCAGCCTCAGTCTTGCCTGTGGAAGAAGAGGAGGATGATGTTGTTGTAGACTCGCTGTTAGCCTCTTCAAAGAATTCCACCATAACGTCGTAGATCTCGCTGAGAGTAGCGTCGTCGTCGAGGTCAAGGATCTCGTAGATGTCGTCTCTGTCCATGTCAGGAGCGTATGCGCCGACCTCCTTGGAATTCTTGGACTCGGAAACGAATATTACCTCGCAGCTCCCGTCGGAAACTACAGCCATGAACTCGTAGTCGTCGAGGTCTTCAAAGTAATCGCTCGTCTCGTCCCAGAGAAGGTCAAAGTCTACGCTCTTGTCGTCATCGCAGACGAGATTGTCAAAGCTGTCAGAGCAGAACATAGAAGAAGTGGGGCAAGCCTCGTCTTTTGCGTCCATATCTACGAGAGCGGAGTTGATAGCCTTGGAGAGACTCATAGCTACATCGTCGAGGTCGTCGTCCTCTTCGGGAGCCTCAGTAGTCTCCTCCTCGTCCTTGTCCTTTTTGCCCTTCTTGGTGGTCTCTTCCTCGTCGTCCTCGTCGTCCTTGTCTTCGTCGTCTTCGTCCTCGTCCTCGTCGTCGTCAGCCTTGTCGGACTTGGTGGTCTTCTCGTCCTTGTCGTCGTCATCGTCGTCGCCGCAGGACGCGAATGCGCAGGCGGTCATGGTGCAGGCGAGAAGCATTGCAAGTATTCTCTTGAGTTTCATGGTTACAAATCTCCTTTGTTATTAATATGATAACGCATGGTGCGTTATTGATGTGAGTTATGGGGCGGTCAGGTGCAGGCGCTCGTTACGAATTCGCTGTAGGTCTCATCGAGGTCGCCGTAGATGTATTCCTCGGCGGTGCTGCCGTTATACATAACTACGGTCGAATCTGTCGGCTTATCAGCGACATACACCGATACTACGCTGTTCGCGTTTATGTAAGCGAAGAAAGAATAATCGAAGTCGTATCCGATCTGGTCGCGCAGAGCTTCATTAAAGAGAGGAGGTCTGCCGGTCTCATATCCGCTTTTTTCGCGGCGAGTGAGCAGCAGGCAGCCCGGGGAGATGAGCTCTCCGCCCGCAGATATAGCGCTCTGCGTGTAGAAGCCTTGACTTTCCGCCTCGTCGAGCGCGTTCTCAACGTAGCCATACACAGTTTCGGCGATCTCTCCGAGTCTGTTCAGCTCGTCATCGTCCTGGCTCGAGCCCGCATACCACACCTCGAGATCTATGCTGTTGTAGTACTCGTTGTAGAGCATGGGGAGGGTGTATCCCTCATATTCGTCAAGCGTATATCCAGCCTTGCCGAGCACATTGTCGTCGATGTTTTTTGCAACATAGGTCTGGAGCGGGTAGTCCCAGTTCAGGTAAACGAGGTACTCGTAGTCATCGAGCTCCGGGAAATAGTCCTTTGCATAATCGTGGAGCAGCTCGAAGTCAACGGAGGAATCGTCCTTGTTGCCGTAGAAGCAAGGTCCCACGGAGGTAGCCACAGCGTTGCGGACGTACGTCCCTTCGCCGTTGTTGAGGTCCACGCAGGAGTACTCGAATGCCTGTGCGATCTTTTCTGCCACATCGTCGAGGTCCTCGTCGGAGCTGCCGGGATCCGCGGAAGTTTCGGGGGAGCTGTCCTCAGTGGCATCCTCTTCCTCGTCCTTCTGTGACTTTCTCGACCTTTTTGAGGTTTCTTCCTCTTCCTCGTTATCGCTGTCCTCGTTTTCGTCACTGCCAGCCTCGACCTTTTCCTCAACATCCTTAGTGAGGCTGCACGACGCGAATGCACAGCCTGTCATAGTGCAGGCAAGCAGCAGAGCCAGTATCCTTTTCAGCTTCATATCATGTTCTCCTCAGGAGCTCAGCGCACTGCGCGGGAGATCATTCCCACCTTGTGAGCTCGTGCTCCTCGCCGTTCTCGTCAGTGAGTGTGAGGGTGTCGCCGTCGAGCTCGTACTCGAGAGTGCCGTTTGCGTCGAGGTCTCCGAAGATATCGGTGCTGCCGGAGAATTCCATTGTGCCGTCGCCGTTGTCGGTGTACTGGATAAGGTCCTCAAAGTCGATGAAGAAGCTCTTGCCGTCGATGATGCCGATGATGCTGGTGGAGCCGGAGGTGCCGCCGAGGCTGTCGGAGAATGCGGTGTCCATGCCCTCTGCCATCATGCCGCTGGTGAACTTATATGTACCGTCGTAGTTCGATGTGGAGCCGGAGCCTGTAGATCTTGTGAGTGTGAGAAGGTCTGTGCCCTCCATGTTAACGCTGATAACGTCGCCGTCGTAGTCGATGTAGTCCTCAGCGATCTCCATGCCGGAGATATAGAGCGAAGGATAATCGAAGTACATCATCTCGGAGGCATCGACGCGAACGGAGATGTTGCCGTCGTCCTTAATAACGAGTCCGCCGATCATGCCGTCCTGTATCTCGCCGAGCGACCACTCGCCGACGAGGTCGGTGTCAGAGCTCTTCTTAGAGGACTTCTTGGTAGTTTCTTCCTCTTCTTCCTCCTCAGTCTCTTCCTCGGTCTCTTCCTCGGTCTCTTCTTCCTCTTCCTCCTCGGACTTCTTGGTCTCTTCCTCGTCGTCCTCGTTCTCCTTGTCGACCTTCTCGTCCTCGCCTTCTTCCTCGTCGTCAGCCTTGTCGGACTTGGAGGTCTTCTCCTCCTTGTCGGTGTCCTCGTCGTCGCCGCAGGACGCGAATGCGCAGGCGGTCATCGTGCAGGCAAGAAGCATTGCAAGTATTCTTTTCAGTTTCATAATTATCTCTCCCTATTTCTTTAAATATTTATAATCATGCGCAGAGCGCAGGATCATCATTTTCCCCACCTCGAAAGGCTTATCAGCTCGCCGGTATTCGTCAGGAAGCTCATGCTGCTGCCGTTTATCTCGAACTCCGCATAGCTGCCGTTGCCGGCGTCCGCTCCGAGCAGATCGACATTCCCCTTCATCGCGAGCATATTCCCGCTGACGGTGTAGGTGAACATATCCCCGAAGCTCATGTAGAAGGTCTCGCCGTCGATGCCGAAGGTGACCTCTGCGTCGCCGCCCGGTATCCCGAGCTGCTCCTCGACCGTAGAGACGAGCGAATCGTACATCGCGCCGCTGACCAGCGCATACTCGCCGTCGAAGCTGTCGCCGGAGGGGCTGCCGGTCCTTTTCAGCTCCATGAGAGGCGAGCTCTCCGTGCCGACCGTGAGCGTCGAGCCGTCGTAGCTGACGTCATCGACCTGCTTGCCGCAAACAAAAAAGCTGCCGCCGGAGAAGCAGAGCTGCTCCGAGAAATCAACGAACACCGAGCCGCTCCCGCCGAAGAATCCCAGTCCCACGCTCAGACCGTCGGAGCTGCTTATCAGCCAGCGCCCGGTGATATCTCCTCCGGGGTCGCTGTCGGCAGTGGTCTGTGGGTCAGTGGGATCAGTCACGGGTGCGGACGTGCTCTCCCCGGGGGAGACAGTCTCAGCCGATGCCGCGGTGGTATCAGTATCATCGGGGACGTCCGCAGGAGCGGCAGTCTCAGCGGGGCTGAGCTCCGAGCTTTCTTTGCGGGGAGCGCTTTCCTCTGTGCTTACGGGACCGGGCACGGACGAGCCGCCGTCCGCAGACGCATTTCCTGCGCTGCTGCATGAAACAGCTGAGCCGCAACACAGCGCGCACGCTATGAAAAATGCTGCAAACCTGTTCACGCAAGTCCCTCCCAAGATACTTTTTTTCTATTATATCACGGCTTTCCGGCAATTTCAAGGGCTTCTTCAAAAAGTCGCTGAAATGTAATTAAATCTTAATGATATCTCCTGCATTTTGTAGAAACTGCACTGCATATCCCCGCAAATGCCGGGAAATGGACTTAATGCACAGAAAAAGGCGCGAAGCAGCGGGCAAATTCTACGCGGCGGCTCTTGACATATTCCCGCACAAATGATATACTTGTCTTAAATAAGAGGGAGTAGCTTCACTGCATAGTGCAGCGCCGTCCGCATCGCCATAGCCGCAGCCTCTGAGCTGCCGGGCGGACGAAAGCGTAACGCTTCAAGCAAGACTTTTATTGCACGACGGCTGCAATAGAGGTCTATTTTTATGCACGCCGGAAAATCTGAACATACAGGAGAGAGAAAATGAACTATTTCAGCATGGACGGACAAAGCGTCGTCAGCGAGCTCGGCTCGGACAGAGAGCGCGGACTCACCGACGAACAGGTACTCAAAAGCCGCGAAAAATACGGCGAGAACGCGATCTCCGAGGAGAAGAAGAAAAGTCTCTTCATGATATTCCTCGAGCAGTTCGCTGACCTTCTGGTAATAATCCTCATCATCGCCTCGATAATATCTATGCTCACAGGCGAGATAGAGAGCACTATCGTTATCCTCGTCGTTATCGTGATGAACGCGATACTCGGCACCGTGCAGCACGTCAAGGCGCAGAAGTCGCTCGACAGCCTCAAAGCCATGAGCGCGCCCTCTGCGAGGGTCATAAGAAACGGCGCCCAGACCGAGATACCCGCCTCCGAGGTCGTTGTCGGAGATATCCTCCTCATGGAAGCAGGAAACGTTGCCGCCGCGGACGGACGTCTCCTCGAAGCGGCGTCCATGCAGGTAAACGAGAGCGCCCTCACCGGTGAATCGCTCAATGTGACCAAGTCCACGGACGCGATAGACGCTCAGGAGCTCGCGCTCGGTGACCGCGTCAACATGATCTACTCCGGCTCGAACATCTCCAACGGACGCGCTGTAGCGGTAGTGACAGGCGTCGGCATGGACACCGAGATAGGCAAGATAGCTTCGCTCATGCAGAACGCGAAGAAGAAAAAGACCCCGCTGCAGGTCAGCCTCGACAAGTTCAGCAAAGTGCTGTCGATAGTCATTATCGCGGTATGTATCGTGGTGTTCCTGATGACCTACTTCATCAATAAGCAGCCTGTCGGCGACGCCCTGATGTTCGCGGTGGCGCTTGCAGTCGCGGCGATACCCGAGGCGCTCAGCTCGATAATCACTATCTCCCTCGCCATCGGCACGCAGAAGATGTCGCGCCAGAAGGCGATAATCAAGGACCTCAAGGCGGTCGAGGGACTCGGCTGTGTATCAATAATCTGCTCCGATAAGACCGGTACCCTCACCCAGA
>JAFRXR010000003.1 GCA_017443395.1 Ruminococcus sp.
ATCCAATGGTGGACGCATACAAGGCTGTTGTGGCTGCAAGCAAAACTACTGGCGAGGGCACTGATGAAGAAAATGAGCGCGGCTCTGTGCTCGGATTTGTTGTCAACAAAGACGATGAGAGCGAGGCAGTCTATGGTGCAAACCTGACTTTTACAGATGCCGAGACAGAAGAATACTATTGGGCGTGGACCGATGAAGAGGGACACTTTGAGATGGCTCTTCCCGAGGGAGACTATTACCTCGATGTCACGGCGCGGGACTATCAGGATTATTCTTGGAAGGACGGCGAGGAGACTATCCATGTCGATGCCGAGGGAGTGCTGTACCTTGACTGGATAAAAATGACGAAGGGCAGCGGCGGCTCCGGCAAGAAAAAGAAGCTGCCTGACGGCGTCAGCTGGGTGACTGAGCCGGAGATAGAGGTCGATGATATTCTTGTAGGAGATATGTATTCGGAATACAGCTCCAGCGACACTCCACGTTCGGCGCCCTATGTGTACTACATACAGGACGGGAAATACGGACTGATCGATTACTACGGCACAGTACAGGTCGAGCCGGAATATGACGGCTTTGACGGTAAATCATATAGCTACGACAGATTCATCGCGGTTTATAACAAAAAAACCGGCGAAACAGTATATTCGCTCCGCGGCAACGGTAAAAAAGGGGTGTGGTATACCGAGACAACAGATGAGGTTTACGGTTCGTTCTTTATCGGGGAGGTGAATCTGAGCGGGTATTATAAGGACCCCGATGACGGGAAGCTGTATAATTACAACAACTATCAGGACAGCGCGTCTCCGGTGAATAACGTGGGCAATAAGAACCTGTATATCGCGCAGGAGACCGTTGTTGACCCGAAAAAATTGGAGCTCAGTGACTACGACTGCATAGCGGACGGTAAAGGCTTCTTTGTCTGCGATGCGGAAGGAAATGAGCTCACAAAGCATTACAAGTATTTCTACGCAAACAGTCTGGGAACAGATTCCGCGATACTGAATGAGGAGCAGCCGTTCTGTGCATTGTCCGATGACGGGGAAACATGGGAGCTGTTCAGCTATAAGGGTGACTTCCTGCCATATTCCTTTGAGGCTTTTGAATGCAATTCCTTCGGAAGCGTCTGGGCGCCGGGATACAGTGATGATACCAATGAGTTCAATGGTCCATTTCCGTTCTGCGCTACTGACGGGTATATCGCTGCAAAGATAGACGGCGAATGCGGATACATTGACACCGATGGAAATGTTGTTGTTGAATTCGGAATATTCGAGGATATTCGCCCTGTTCATAATGGCATGGCTTGGGTGAAGTATGACGGAAAATGGGGAGTTATCTCCTTCGATTGAACAAATGAAAAGCTCCCCGCGGGGAGCTATTTTTGGACTGTGTTTAAGCTGAAGGGCGGCTTGATGAAGTTTTCTGGGAGTGCTCCCGGATACTATCGCGCCGCTGATGATCTTTTTTTGGTTATGGTCATGTTTCTCACCTCGCGATATTGTATGCGGGAGAGAGACAGGATATGTCGGGATAATCCATCGCGCCGGTCTTATAGGCGGCGCACCGGAGGCTGCAGTACCGTATATCAATACGGACCGGGTCTCTCCCTTACCCTGCCGGGAGGGTGATGTTAAGTGAAGAGATCTTTTCGATCATATGTAACCATATCCTGCTGCGGAGGGTGTTACTATTGAAAGCATAAAGTGTGCTGATCTATCGGCGCAGGATAAACAGGAGGGAAAAATATTGCCAAAGAAAAGTAAGGATTATTTAAAGGGATATAATAAAGGATTAAAATTGGCTCAGGAAAAAGATGTAGCCGGATTAGCCGATCATATGATCGAGCAGCTTGAAGGGGCAAAAACCCAAACTGAGGAGTCGGTGGGATTATTCGATTTTTTGGACGATGCCTGCGCTGTTCATGATAGCAAAGGCAAGGTCTTGGAAGAAAATGAATAATTGATAGAATCGCTTGCTGAGGAGCTGTTCAGACGCGGAACGGCTGCAGCTGCTGAGATGAGCTTGAAAATGGATCAGATCCATGAAAACGTTAAGAACGGCAGTCTTCCCGGAACGGAGTATGTTTCTGCATCAGATCCGAAGACGATAGAGACCATTAGTGCAGGCATTTTAAAAGATACTGCTGAATACGATACGTATGATAAATACAATGTTGCTATATCAAAGCTTGACCAGCTTCTGCTTATGCAGAATGCAGACAATTACGGCGATGAGCTAATGGAGAAAGCATCGAAGAAGGTAGTTGATAATGCGCTTGCTCCTTATGTTACAGGCAGCTCCGCTCAGTCTGCTCTTACATCAAAGGAGCAGATAAACAAGAACAAAGGTATCGCCGATAAAATAATCGGAAACTTTGATGAGATCGACAAAAAAGGCTTCGTGTTCCGTAACGGAGGCGGAAAGCCGCCGTACTTCGATGATGTTCCTGATGATATAAAAAAGATCCAGAAGGCAAAGAATATCACTGATCTTGAAAAGCTCAAGACTTCCTATCAGCGCGAAAAGGCTGAGTGCGAAAAGCTGGGCGAGAATGCTGACAAGAATAAGCTCAATGATCTGAAGACCTCCATAAGGCGTGTCGAGAAGGCTGAAAAGCGTATGTTCATGAAAAAGGAGATCGCTGAACAGGAGAAGAAGATCGCCGCGGTCGACAGCTACACAGATAAGATATCTGAGCTCCATTCCGCTATGAAGAATGACATCAAGTATATCCTTGACGACTACAAGAAGCGTAAGGACAATAATGAGAATATGTCGCCGGAGTACAAGGAGTATGCTGAATCTGTGAAGAACCTTGACTATGCCTTCAGGAACAGCGACGGCGTCAGTGCGAAGCTGTTCACCTCGGCGCTTGAGAGGACACAGAAGGCTGCCCTTACAGATTACGCAGCGGAGATGCTGGCGTTCAAGCTCAACAGTGATGCTGTGGAGTCCACCAAGAATAATTACGATAAAATGTCTGTCTCCGAGATCAAGAAGCTCAATGAAACTACCCTCAGTGAAAACAATCTCAAAAGAAGCGCTGAAATGATAAAGGAGACTGACTCGTTCACTCGAATGATGGACGGCGTGAATAGCTTCGAGGATATCCAGAAGCTGAAGGGAATGTGTGAAAGGAACAGGGGAGCAGAGCTCATCGACGGACTGAGCAATTCCTCTAAACAGCTCGAAGGAGCATAAACAGGCGCAGCAGATGGAGGCTCAGGTCAATCAGAAACAGCAAGGCTTTCCTTCATATTTTATCTTATCTTCGTTGCGCTCATCGGACATAATGAGCAAATTCAGATACTGCTTGAAGATGTTGACCTTCATATCACGCGTATACGCAGAAAATGACGCATGATCCAGGATAGCGTTTTCAATGGTTATTCGTTCTGCTTCGTAATTTGGATCTGGCATTATAGACCACTCTCTTTCATCAGGTTATTTTCAGCCTTAGTTGTATTGCCTGAGGACATCGAAAGCTTTGCGGCTAATAACTGATCTTCTCTTTCAAGTCATGCGCTTTCCCGAAGTTTCAGAGCCTGCTGCTGATGTCCTCCTTTTTGCTGCCGCTGTAAGTAATACCCCGAAAAGCGGGCTTTGGTTGCAATAAAAGCAAAATCCCACAAACGTGATGATTCCCTGCTCTGTGTCAAGTGGATTTGTGTGCAATTTGACGGGAAATACACTTCTTTCAGCTGATCCGGATAGCTATGAGCTTACCGAGCAGGAAAAGGCGCGCGGCGATGTCACGGGCAACGGTGACGGCGTGACGAACCTCGACGCGCTCATGATACAGAAGTATGAGGCTGGGCTGGCCGACGAGCTCCATGCCGGCTGATATCAATTGACGGAAAAAGCTCCCCGGGTGGGGAGTATTTTTGTCGGGGAAGCGGGGAATGTGTTGATTTTTTGCAGCATTAGTGTTATAATCATTATGATATCACTGAGCTTCGGAGGGCGCGGAATAAATATAAATGCGGTCCGGAAGGAAGCTGCCTGATATAGGAGGGACGATCATGAAAAAAATAATGTCGCTGCTGATATGCGGTGCGATGATGATAGGTACGGTATCGTGCGGGGGAAAGAGGTCCGGGGAGAAGCCGGAGGAGCCTTCGGCGCCGACGGTCGAGACTGAGGTGCAGACCACTGACGCTGTGACGACTGCTCCTGTGCAGACCGAAACGACGGTCACGACCACCACTGCGGTCCCGTCTGTCATGCCGCCGATGACGTCTCCCGTGGAGTACCTTGATTCGTGTGCGGAACAGATGTCGATAAACTGGATTTGTGAGACCTATGACAATATGCTGATGATGGACTGCGTGAGTGAAGCAGTGTGGGCTGCGGATACGGTCTTATTCATTGATCCTGTCAATGATGAGATAACCAGGACCGTACAGCTGAACAACGTTAACGATAGCCTGATAGGCTTTTTCAGCAGCGGTTCATACGCTGTGACTGATTACACCGCCAGCTCGATATGCATTTACAGCGCGGATGGCGCGCTGCTGCACAGCGTTGATATTGCGGACACGCATATGGACGGCAGCTTCTGTCTTGACGGGGACTGCATTTACTGCACAAGTATAGACAATACTGTCATCAAGGTGACGGAGTCCGGCGAGGCGGAGACTGTGTATGCCTGTAGTGAACCGACCAAGCTCGACAGGGTCATACCCTGGACGGCGAATGTTGTCATAAGAAAGCCTAATGCCAGCGATCTTAACCCGTACACGAATGCGCTTTGCTCGATCGAGACGGGCGAGGTGCTGATGAGCGTGGAGGGGACCGACAGCTTGCCGTTACAGACAAGCGACGGGCTGGTCATGTGGGATCACGACTGGGACACAGGGATCACCGTTTTCCGGACAGCTGTCCCCGAGGAGAACGGCGGGACCGTATGCACCGTTGACGGGATAGATATTATCCAATGCTGGTCAAGTCCTGATTCCGAATACATCGTTTGCAGATGTCTGGACGGTGAGAAATGCGATGTCGCTTTTCTTGATCCGGTCAGCGGAAAGATAGCAAAGCTCGGGCTTGATCTGAAGGATACGGACTGGACCTCTCCGTGCTACATGAGGGCGGCGAAGCGCTGGTTCGTCGCCGTAAGTGAGAGCGACTGGGAAGCCAACGATTTTACGGTAAGGCTGCTCATGGCAGAGCCTGAGCTGCTCAGCTTCGATATGCAGGCGGAGGTAAGTCAGCCCGAGCCGGAGCAGGCGACGCAGTGCGGAGCAAAATTCAGCACATACCGCAAGATAGCCAACGGTATCGAGGATAAGTACGGGGTGCGCATACTCATCGGCGATGAGGTGTACGACGCACAGGACGACACGGGCTACATCTTCAGCTCTATGGAGGACAGCTTCCTGACCGGGAGCGGCGACGCTGAGAGCGACGACTGGTATCTCAGGAATGCTCTGACAGAGCTGGGGACTGTTCTGGATATGTACCCTGACGGGTTCTTTGAACACTTCCGTGACAGCGAGGGCAAGGGCGGTCTGAGATTTGTCATGGTGGACAGCCTGAGCACTGATATGTACGGCTCGTTCGTACCGGGCGGTATCTCCTATACCTATGGGTCGTGGTACAATATCGCGCTGCCGTATTACTGCTTCTCGAGCGACCTGAGTGATCTTCACCATGAGATGTGGCATAATGTGGAGTCGCTCGTCATGAACAGGTACGGCTTCGACTATGAGGCATGGACTGCGCTGAATCCTGCGGGGTTCGAGTATCTCTGTGACTTCGATCAGTATGCTTCCTCTGAGCTGCCGTATGGGTATTCGGATCACATAGCCGATCGGGGAAATGATGAGGACGTTTATTTTATGTCGGACTACGGGCTCGTGAATGAGCAGGAGGACAGGGCGACGATCGTGGAAAGCCTGTTCTTCCACACTCAGGGCACCAAGCGCCCAAATGATATCATGGGCGGTTATGATGCTGCGCTCAGGTATCCGCACGTGCAGGAAAAGCTCGCCTTCCTCGGGGAATGGATCGAGCAGGAGTTCGGGTATGTGTACTGGGACGAGATGTATGATGAGGTCTGCGCTGACGCCCGCAAGGCGGCGTGAGGTGCGGTGCTGACAATATGGGAAAAGCTGTATAATGAATGCATGAGCATTCTGAAGGAGGTCATCTTATGAAGTTTAAAAAAGCATTGGCGGCTGCGCTCGCGGTCCCGGTCATCGGCTGGGCTGCTCCGGTAAATACATTCGCGGAGGGGAGCGAGGCTCCGCAGCTTACGGCGGATATCCTTGCCGGAACATGGGAGCTGTTTTACCTTGAATCCGGTACCGGTGAGCTCGTCCCGGCATATGACGGTCAATACCCTTGCTGGTATGCCGAAATGGTCTTCTATCCGGAGGAGGGCGGCACTTCATTTACCGCGGATTGCATTTACGGCAACGCTCTCTGCCAAGAGGCAGAATACGTATTTGACGGCAACGGGATAAAGAGAACATATGTAGAGGAAGGCGAGGTCCAGACAACTATTGCCTATGACGGCATTTATCTCGTCGAAGACAATGAGTGGTACGGCGAAGATGTGCACCCGGTATGGAAAAAGACGGGAAATATGTACGGCGACCTCGACGGCAACAATATCATCGACGGCGCTGACGCTTCGCTCATTCTCTACGCGAATGCGAACGGCATTGACGAGAATCTCACTGATGTCCAGAAAAAGGCTGCCGACGTCAACGGCGACGGGCTTATCGACGGCGTGGACGCTTCGCTTATCCTGTCCTACAACTCATTCTGCGCTGAGCATGGCGTTAACGGATTCTATTACTGGAAAGAGATTCTGTCCCAATGGGACTTTTCTGATATTGAGACATGAAAAAGAGGCTCCCCTGCGGGGGAGCTTTTTTGCCGGGAGTCTGTGAATAATGTGTAAATTTTTAGGGAAAACGTTGAATATATCTTGCGAAAATGTTATAATTAAAGCACAATCCATTTATGAGGAGGTCGTTCTATGAGTTTTAAGAAGATACTGGCTGCGGCTATGGCTGTTTCGGTGATAGCAGGAGCCGTTCCTATGACCGGCTATGCGCAGACATCGGGCGTGACTGGCGTCTATCCCCGTACAGCCGGCGCTTCGGCGGAGATGACCGAGGCGGACGTCATCGGTACATGGGAGCCGTATAAGACCGTGTTCTCCGACGGCACTGTCGAGACCTACGAGGGGTACGTTTACTACATCAGAGATGATCACACGGCTATGGAGATCAAGGACGGCGTCCCCGTGCTCGATATGATGTGGGAGATAAAGGACGGCAGTCTGCGCGTTTATACTGCGGACGGGTCAGATGAGTCGCTGTACGTCATGGACGGCGGGGAGCTGGTCACTGAGCTTGATGGAGCGAAGTACTACTGGCGCAGAGAGGGCGGCTCGGACCTGAGCAGCAAGGTGCCCGGCGACTGGAGGATATACAGGGCGCTCGAGCCCGGGACCGGCGAGCAGAAAGCCCTGTCTGACGAGCAGAGCAGCCTCATCTGGCGGTTCTCTGACGACGGATCGTTCAGCTTTGTCAACGGTGGAGATACGCAGGGGCTCTCGTGGGAGACCCGGGACGAAAAGGTATATGTGACCGGAGCTGACGGAGATCTCTATGAGCTCATCTATGACTATTTTGAGTTCGATATCCTTATGACGGAGATCGACGGCACTGTGTTCCTGCTGCGCAAGGCGGACGCTTCGGCGGCAGAGGTATCTGCGGAGGATATCGTCGGCGCATGGAGAGTGAAAAAGGTGCTCGACAGCAGCGGCAGCGACGTTACGGGGTCGCAGACGTCTGCTCTCTATATCTACAGGTTCAGCGCGGACGGTACCTACCAGATCATCGACGCTGACGGCAACAGCTCCGCATACAACTGGACGATAGTGGACGGCGAGCTGCGTACATACGCTGATAATGCCTCGGACTACGGCACATACAGCTATGACGGCACTTACATCTCGTTCAGCGACGGCACAAATGATATATTCCTGTATAAGGACGAGAATTATGTTCCGGCAGTTACTGTGAATGACATTCTTGGTGACTGGGAGTTCTATAAGATGACCGTGACAAGCTCAGGCAAGGACGTCACCGAGGAATCGTCTAAATCAAAAACAGTTTACAGGTTCAATGCTGATAATACGCTGGACTTCCTTGTTGACGGAGCGTATAATTCTTCGGCGTCATGGAGGATAGAGGACGGCGAGCTGCGTATGTATCCCGAGGGCAGCACTACGCTGTATGCCGTTATACATTTCACAGACGATGAGTTTTACATCGAGGACAGCATGGATCGTACCAGATATTTCAGGAGGTACAGTGCGGCGCCTGTCCCGGCCGAGGAGGAGACCGGCGAGAAGCAGGTCTACAGCGGTCACACCTATCAGCGCTTCGACACCGGTATGACGTGGGATCAGGCTGAGGCTTACTGTGAGTCCCTCGGCGGGCACCTCGTTACTGTCACGAGCGAGGGCGAGCAGAAGTTCATCGAGTCCATGCTCGCTGACGAGAAGGTCAAGAACAATTACTGGCTCGGAGGGAACCTCGAGAACAAGCAGCTCTCATGGGTGACCGGCGAGGAAGTTACATACGAGAACTGGAACACCTATCAGCCCGATAACTACGACAACGACGACTGTCTGTGCATTCCCGCGAACCCGGAGAGCGCGTTCTTCAAGTTCGGCTGGAGCGACATAAACAGGAGCGGCGTTGTCAAGGAGGAAAATCCAAATGCGGGCTTCTACGGTCCTGAGAACTTCGGCTTCATCTGCGAGTGGGACGAAGCCGCGGAGGTAAATGTACCGATAACTGGGGAAGAACTCCTCGGCGACTGGGAGATATGCAGGCGCGTTGACATAAGCACCGGCGAAGAGGTCTCGATCGACAGCTTCGACGGTTGGGTCTACACCTACGGCGACGACGGAAATTATTATTTCGATACAGGCAATGGTCCTTCAGCGTCACTTAAGTGGTGTATAGAAGATGGCGTGATCAAGCTCTACAACGGCGATTCTCTCAGCGAGAGCAGCACCGTGCATAATATCCTGTATGACGGGACTTTCCTCACATGGGAGGACGAGGGCCAGATCACTTACTGGCGCAGGATCGGCAGCAGTGCGCTGCTCGGCGATGTGAACTTCGACGGTCTCATCGACGGCGCGGACGCTTCGCTTATTCTCTACGCGAATGCCAACGGTATCGACGATAACCTCACGGCGGCTCAGCAGGCGGTCGCGGACGTCAATGGTGATACCCTCATCGACGGCGTGGACGCTTCGCTTATACTCACTTACAATGCGTACAGTGTGGATAACGGCACGCTCAGCCTGCCGGACTGGCTGGACACACCAATAGCTGAATAAACGCGGAAAGGCTCCATGAGGGAGCCTTTTCTTTTTGCGCGCAGTGTTCAGCGGAGGTCGCCGGCGAAAAGGGCGAGCGATATCCAGAAGGGGAGGGCGTACTCTCCGCCGCAGCGCACTGCCGGTGCGAGCAGGGTCAGCGAGACTATCCCCTGAAATATGCGCAGTACCCGCAGACAGTCATGTTCCCGCGGTGTGCCGCAGATGAGAGCTCCTACCACCGCGCCGCCGTCAAGTGTGCGGTAGGGGAGGAGGTTGTATGCCGCTGCCGCGAGATTCAGCATGGGAAAGCTGCCGGGGCAGTGTGCGGCGGTCAGCAGAATGTACATCAGCACGTTCGCGAAGGGCCCCGCGAGGAGGACGAGGATATCCCGCGGGACGCTCCGCAGCGGTGTGCGGACGGTCTCTATCCTTATCCCGGCGGCGGAGAGCGTGACGCTGCGGACGCGGGCGCCGGTCAGGCTCATGGCGGTGAGGTGGCCGGCTTCGTGGACTGCGCAGACTGCGGCGAGTGAGAGTATGAGCTTTTCGTCGCGCAGAAGGAACAGCAGGGCGGTCAGCACCAGAAAGCTGAACCGCACACGGAATGCGCCCACGC
Source organism: Ruminococcus sp. (assembly GCA_017443395.1). Taxonomy (GTDB): domain Bacteria; phylum Bacillota; class Clostridia; order Oscillospirales; family Ruminococcaceae; genus Ruminococcus. Next base: position 9,975 of record JAFRXR010000003.1, read on the forward strand.
TCAGAACAGTGCGCTGAGCAGCGGCAGCGGATTGGGCAGGAGCTCGTGCGGGGCGGAGATAAGTGCAGTGAGGCGCGTGAAAAGCTGTGCGCCGAAGGCGGGGTCGAGGAGGGCGGTGCAGAATAGTCCGGCGGCTATGAGTATGCACAGCACAGCCTGCGTCGCGGGGACGTCGTCGGGGCGCTCGCGGACGGTGCGGCTGTACTCCCGCTCGAGCTCGTCGGTGGTGGGGTCGTCGTTCATGTTATCACCTCGTGATATCATATGCCGGGAAATGCGGGGAGATGTCTGAGGCGTGCTGTAATGCGGGATCGTAGGGGCGGCGTTCCGCCGCCCACGGGTTCGCGGAATATACGTTGCGTGATCGTGCGGGGCGTTTGTCCGATAAGGGCGGGGCTTTGTGTGCTCTGCTCTATAAAAACAGCCATAAGGAAAGTGATGTTCCCTTATGGCTGTTTCATTTTTATATCAGGAATCCCGCTATGAACGCGGCTGCGGCGGCAGCAAGTGCTACCGCTATCAGCGGCAGTCCGAAGTAGGACAGCAGAAGCGCTGCAAGCGTTCCCACGGCAGCAGTGAGCTTGCTGCCGGTGCTGTAGAATATCGCGGGTATGGTCATCGCGGACAGCACTGCGTAGGGGATATAGTACAGGAAGCTGCGGACGAACCGCGACTTTATCTTTTTGCGGAAAAATACGAACGGCACGGCGCGTATCAGGTAGGTCACGCCTGCCATGACTATCATGTATGCTGCAAGTGTCACTGCTCTGTCTCCTCCTTTACCGGGAACAGCGCCGCTCCGAGGGCTGACGCTGCCACTGCGCTGATGATCATTGCGAATCCCGGCGAAACGGCGGTCAGGACGTACCTGAACAGCACGCTCACTCCCGCGGCGGCTGCCACTACTGCGAGGACGCTTTTTTGTCTGCGTGCAGGAGGTATGATTATCGCGAGGAACATTCCGTAGAGGACTATGCCAAGTGCGCTGCTGACGGAGTCCGGGAGGAGCTGTCCCGCTGCTGCGCCGAGGGCTGTCCCCGTGACCCAGCCGAGCGCTGCGACGAGTATCATGCCGTACATATACGCGGGGGTGATCCGCTGCTTCTGAGCGGAGCAGACCGCGAATATCTCGTCGGTTATGCCGTAGGAGGCGAGGAAGCGGTGGGGCGTGGTAAAGCGGGGGTCGAGCTTCTGCGAGAGCGACAGCGCCATGAGCGAGTAGCGGATGTTTATTACCAGCTGCACCAGTATCATCTCTATTATCGTGCCGCCGGTGCGGATAACGTCCACCCCCGCGACCTGTCCGGCAGAGGTGAGGTTCGAGGCGGATATTATTGAGGCGATGAGCGGGGATATCCCCGATTCTACGGCGAGTATGCCGAATCCGAACGACACCGAAAGGTAGCCAAGACATATCGGGATACCGTGAGAGGCGCCGCGGAGGAAGTCTTTTTTCATTGCTATTCTCCTGTTTGTTTTTTTTCGTACCTTGATATAATAACATATTATGCGGAGAAGTGCAAGTCATTTTGCCGGGGAGGAGGTTTTTTACGGGGAGAGGCTGTGCAGCGGCGCATTGTAATGAGGAATGCGGAATCGTGGGGGCGGCGTACTCCAAAGGGACAACCACCCGGAGGAAGGGAAAGAGAGTGCAGAGGGAAAACCGCGCGGGGACGGCTCGGACGACTGCGTAGTTTACGGAGCTGTTCGGACGAGGTGTCGCCCAATGAGGTCTTCCCTTTGCATTAGACCGCCCGCGGGGGCGTCCGCGCTTGTGACATTTGTCACCTCACAAAATGATTCGCGGCACTTCATTTTCCTCCCCGCAGGGTGTATACTGGTATCATAAACCGAAAGGAGTTACGTCATGGAAAACACTGTCGTAAAAATAGAAAACCTCGTTAAACGCTACGGCGAGCTCATCGCGCTCGACCACTTCAGCCTCGAGATAAAAGAGGGCGAGATATTCGGTCTGCTCGGTCCAAACGGCTCCGGCAAGACCACCACTATCAACTGCCTCCTCTCCCTCCTGTCCTACGATAAGGGCAATATCGAGCTCTTCGGCAAAAAGATGACCCCCGTCAGCTACGATATCAAAAAGGATATCGGCGTCATCATGCAGAACGTCGCCGTGCTCAACGAGCTCACGGTCTATGAGAACATCGACTACTTCTGCGGGCTGTATATCTCCGATAAGGCACTGCGTAAAAAGTATGTTGAGGAGGCTGTTGAGTTCGCAGGCCTCGGGGACTTCGTGAAGTTCTACCCTAAGAAGCTCTCCGGCGGTCTGCTCAGACGTCTCAACATCGCCTGCGGTATCGCGCACAAGCCCAAGCTCATAATCCTCGACGAGCCGACGGTCGCTGTTGACCCGCAGAGCCGCAACCGTATCCTCGAGGGCATCGAGGAGCTCAACCGCGCCGGTGCGACAGTCATCTATACCTCTCACTACATGGAGGAGGTCGAGCAGCTCTGCACCCGCATCGCTATCATGGACAAGGGCAGAAAGATCGCTGAGGGCACCAAGGAGGAGCTCAAGCGCATGATACGCAACACCGAGACCGTAACGATCGAGATAATCGAGCTGCCCGAGGAGGTGCGCGCTCAGATAGCGTCCCTCCCGCACGTCTACAGCGCCGAGCACGACGGCGAAAGGCTCGTCATCTGCTGCTCCGGCGGCAAGCACAATCTAATTCGCATTCTCGACGTTTTGCAGAGCCGCGACCTCGGCTTCGGAAGAGTCTACACCGAGCTGCCTACGCTCAACGATGTTTTCCTCGAGATAACCGGCAAGGCACTGAGAGACAAGGAGGATTAATATGTTCCTGCATATTTTTAAATATGAGCTGCTTTCGTCTCTGCGCGTCAAGGACCTCATCATCTGGCTGATGATATTCCCGATAGCTCTCGGGACGTTCTTCAAGATAGCTTTCGGCAACGTCTACGCCCGGAATACGGAGTTTTCCGCGATACCGGCTGCTGTTGTCGGCGCGGAGAACGATCCTGCCTTCAGGAACGTGTGTGATTCCGTGAGCGAGGGCGATGAGGCGCTCCTGAAGGTCACATATACCGACGAGAAAACTGCACTCGAAATGCTCGAAAGGGGCGACGTTGAGGGTATCTTCTATGCCGGGGACGAGGTCATGCTGACTGTTGCGGGCTCCGGTCTGGGGCAGACTATCCTCAAGAGCTTCGCGGACAGATACAGTGTCAGTGCGGCGATAATCAAGGACGCGCTGATGAACGACCCCGCGAGCGCTCCCGCGGTCATCGCGGCGATATCAGAGGACGTTTCCTCCTGCCGCGAGATACCCCTCACTGAGGGCAACACCGACAACATGGTACAGTATTTCTACAACCTCATCGCGATGGTAGCGATGTACGGTGCGGTGACGGGACTGCACGTCAGCGCCGGGAATCAGGCGAATATGTCGCCGCTGGGCGCAAGGAGATCCTGTGCGCCGGCAAGGAAGTCCGTGAGCATTGCGGCGAGCTTCCTCGGCAGCTGTATCATTCAGGGACTGTGCATGGTGCTGTGCGTCAGCTTCGTGGCTTTTGCGCTCGGGGTGGACTTCGGCAGCAGGCTCCCGCTCGTATATGCGGCGGCGCTGCTCGGAGGCTGCATGGGAGTCTCGATAGGCTTCTTCGTGGGGGCGCTCAATATGCCTGAGAGTGCCAAGACCGGCGTGGTGATGTCGTTCTCCATGCTCATGTGCTTCTTCAGCGGGCTTATGGTCGGCAATATGAAGGCGCTCATCTCGGCAAAGGCGCCGTGGCTCAACATGATAAATCCCGCTGCGGTAGTTTCCGACAGCATTTACTGCCTGAACATCTACAGCGACTACCGCAGGTTCATCGTGAAGATGATATCTATGGTGATCATCACGCTGGTGTTCGTCGCTCTCGGTCTCATTCTTACAAGGAGGAAGAAATATGCAAGTCTTTAATGCATTTCTCAAGGTGCTGAAAAAGAGGTCGCTCAGTGCGATGATATATATAGCGGTGTTCCTCGGGATAGCTATCCCCATGGCGAGCAGCTCCAACGCCACCGAAGCGATGAAGCTCACCAGCCTCGACATCTGCGTTTTCGACGAGGATGGCACCGACGCCAGCCGCGAGCTCATATCGCTCCTCGCAGAGAACAACAAGATAGTCACCCTCGAGAACGACCGCGATGTCATGACGGACGCGCTCTACTATGAGTGGATAGACTACGCGCTCATCATCGACAAGGGCTACGCCGAGAAGCTCGCGGCGGGCGAGACGAACGATCTCTTCCGCAGCTACCATATGCACGACAGCTACTCCGTTGTGTACGTCACGAATCTCCTCAGCGAGTATACCTCGACCGTCAAGGCTTTCATGACCTCCGGCAATTCCTTCAGCGACGCGCTCAGCAAGACTGCCGACGCGCTCAGCACCGATACCGAGGTCACGATGAAATCATTCAGCAGCGGCGGCGGTCTTAAAGACATTGTCGGCTTCTACTACCGCTATCTGCCGTATATACTCGTTTCGGTCATTCTCGGTACGCTGTGTCCGGTCATCGTTACGATGAACAGCCGCGACCTGCGCTTCCGCACGAGCTGCTCGAGCATACGCTCGGCGTCGTACACCATGCAGCTGTTCCTTGGCAGCGCGATTTTCGTATTCGCGGTGCTGGCGCTGTTCACGGTCGTTGGCATAGTGCTGAACGGCGGTATCAACGGGGATATGCTCCTCGCTGTCGCGAACAGTATCATCTTCTCGCTCGTCGTGACCGCTCTGACGGTGTTCGTTTCCGGCTTCGAGATCGGTCCTAACATTCAGGCGCTTATCACGCAGATCGCGAGTCTCGGAATGAGCTTCCTCTGCGGCGTGTTCGTTCCGCAGTCGATGCTCGGCGGCGGCGTGCTCGCGGCAGCAAGGTTCCTTCCGATGTACTGGTACACCGTGCTGAATGATATGCTCATGGGCGACACGAGGTTCGACGCGGGCAAGGCTGCGCTCTGCCTCGCTGTTGAGGCGGCTTTCGCGGTAATGCTCGTGGTGCTGACGGTGCTCGTCAGACGGCAGTCCAGCGGGAAAAACGCTCCCAGACAGAAAAAGGCTGAGCCGGCAGCTGCGTGAGATAACGGATACCTTTTTTTGCTGTTTTTTGAACAATAACCGCCGCGGAGAGGGTTTTTATTTGTGTATGCTTGACAAAAATCCGGAAATAATTTATAATAATAGGTGTATTATACAAGAAAGGGATGACGATATGCACTACAGATTCTCAGAAGTAACCCCGGAAATAGCCGCTCTGGCTGAAAGATCCATTGAAGGCTATAGGATCGACCCCGCTCTCTACACACAGTACGACGTCAAACGCGGTCTGCGCGATATCAACGGCAACGGCGTGGTCGCGGGTCTCACCAACATAAGCACTATAAAGGTGCTCGATACCGGCGACGGTATGCCTAACCACGGCGACGGCAAGCTCTACTACCGCGGTATCGACGTAGAGGATATCGTCGCCGGATTTATCAAGGAAAAACGCTTCGGCTTCGAGGAGACCGCTTACCTCCTCCTCTTCGGCGAGATGCCCTCCGAGCATGATCTCACTGAGTTCCGCAGGATACTCGCGGACTTCCGCTCACTGCCCACGACCTTCACACGCGATGTCATCATGAAGGCGCCCAGCGACAATATGATGAATACCCTCGCAAAGAGCGTGCTCGCGCTCTATTCCTATGACGACAACGCTAACGATATCTCCATTCCGAACGTTCTGCGGCAGTGTATCGAGCTGATAACGCTGTTCCCGGTGCTGGCGGTGTATGGGTATCATGCGTACAGATACTCAAAGTTCGGGGGTAGCCTCTTTATTCACGACCCCGACCCGGAGCTCTCCATCGCGGAGAACCTCCTCTATATGCTCCGCGAGGATCACGGCTACACCGATCTCGAGGCGCGTATCCTCGACCTCGCGCTCGTTCTTCACGCTGAGCACGGCGGCGGAAATAACTCTACATTCACGGTGCACGTCGTTTCGTCGTCCGGCACCGATACCTACTCCGCTATCGCGGCGGCGCTCGGCTCGCTCAAGGGTCCCAAGCACGGAGGCGCGAATATCAAGGTCGCGATGATGTTCGACGACATGAAGGAGAATGTCAGCGACTGGACCAGCGAGGAGGAGGTCCGCGGCTACCTCAGAAAGCTCCTCCACAAGGAAGCCTTCGACCGCGCCGGACTTATCTACGGCATGGGACACGCTGTCTACTCGCAGTCCGACCCGAGGGCTAAGGTCTTCAAGAGCTTCGTTGAAAAGCTCAGCTCCGAAAAGGGCAGACACGATGAGTTCGCGCTGTATTCGCTTGTGGAGCGCCTTGCGCCCGAGGTCATCGCCGAGGAGAGACGTATCTACAAGGGCGTCTGCGCGAACGTGGACTTCTACAGCGGGTTCGTTTACCGTATGCTCGGCATACCGGACGAGCTCTTCACGCCGCTGTTCGCGACCTCGCGTATCGTGGGGTGGTCGGCGCACCGTATCGAGGAGCTCATAAATTCAAATAAGATAATCCGTCCCGCCTACAAGGCTATCTCGCCCATGCACGGCTACACCGACATGGAGAACCGTATGGACTGATGTTATGAACAGAAAGACGGAAGCTATGCGGACTGCGGCGACTTTCTTCGTGCTGACGGCGGCTGTATTTGCGCTGACGGCATTTGCGGACATAAAAACGCTCGAGTGCAATGATCTCGTTTTCTGGGGTGAGATATTCGCCTTTGCGGCACTGCCGGTATTCGAGCTCGTCATGGAAAAGCGTGCTGCGGCGGAGCGCGGTATGCACCGGGGGATATTCTTTCTGATGTACTGTACCGGCTACGGTCTGACGCTGCTGGGGACGTATTTCTGGTTCGTGTTCGCCGATATCAGCGGGTTCTTCACAGAGGAAGAACAGGCGGAGCATTACTTTCTCGGGCTCGGTCTGGCGCTCGTATTCATCATAATGCTTTTCGGCGCAGCATGGGCGCTGGTTTTCCGCGGCGCTGTCTTTATTGTGGACTATTTCCTCAAAAAAAGAAAAACTGACACAACGGAGTGATGACGAATGTTTTGTGCTAATTGCGGGAATCAGCTCAATCCCGGGGCGAGGTTCTGCGGGAAATGCGGCGCCGAGCAGCCGCTGAGCTGCGTGCAGTGCGGCAGCGGAATCAATCCCGGAGCAAGGTTCTGCGGAAAGTGCGGTGCTGTTCAGCCGGGTCCGGGTCCGGATCCGTATTTCGGCACAGCTGCACCTCAGCAGAGCGCTGATCCGCTTTACAGGAGGACCTCCGCGTATACGGGGTCAAGGAACAGCGGATTCGCTGAGGCGGTGAAGATGTTCTTCCTGCGGTGGAACGACTGCCACGGGCGCTCGTCACGCATGGAGTTCTGCTATGTTATACTTTTCAGGTTCCTTGTTTCGGTGCCGTTCACGCTCATCGGCAAGGCGGCGGAGTCGCTGCTGCCGAGCCTCATAGTGTCGCTGGTACTGCTTGTGCCGTCGTTCTCGCTGACTATGCGCCGCGTCCATGACGTCAGCAGAGACGGCACACCGGTCGTGATATTCTATGCGGGAATGCTGGTGGAGTACCTGATATGTCTGATATCGCTGCTGTCGCTCTCGGGACTGGATCCGGGCTCGAGCTACACTGAGCTGTTCGTCGGACTCGCGGCTTCCCTCGGCGGTCTGATACTTATGATGGCGCTGGGACTGGTGCTCATGGGATTGGGGATCTACCTCCTCACTGTCGTCTTTAAGGAGGGTCACCCAAGGACCAACCGTTACGGCAGTGCGCCGCAGTGACGATACTCAAAAGGAGATACCATATGTGGAACGATCTATCTGTACAATGGCAGACCGCTTTCTCTGAGGCTTGGGAGGCTTTCCGGGCGGGCAGCGTGCCTATCGGAGCGGCGCTGTACTCTGCGGAGGGCGAGCTCATTCTGAAAGATCACAATCGCTCGCGCGAGCCGGAGACGGTCAACCGGTCTATCTCCCACGCGGAGGCGAATCTCCTGCGCAGGCTCGATACAAAGCTATATGAGCCGCGGTCGCTGGTGCTGTACTCTGCCATGGAGCCCTGCCCGATGTGCATGGGCACCTGTGTGATGTCCAATATCAGGGATATCCGCTATGCCGCGCGCGACCCGTACTGCGGTATGGTCTACCTCGCGGAGAGGGATCCGTACTGTGCGTCCAAGAGCATTCACTGCTCACATGAGGGCGGCGAGGCGGAGCACGTGCAGATTACCGTGCAGAGCTACTATGAGCTGAGATATTGCAGCATGGGACATTCTTCCAAGGTGCTGGATAGGTTCCGGGAGATGCTCCCGGAGGCGGTCTGGGCGGCTGAAAGGCTTTTCAGCTCGCGGGAGCTCGACAGGCTCGCCGAGCAGGGGACGCTTTTCGGGGAAGTCTTTGACCTTGTCCTGAGCATTAAGCTTTAATTTTTCCACTGAAAGGAATGATACATATGGCAAACACCACACAACTTATCAACTGGGGCGGAATGTCAGTCGTAAGGCTCCAGGCGGGCGGCTACGAGGCCCTCGTCGCTTATGAGATCGGCTCGAACGTTATCCGTCTGCACGACAACGCCAACGGGGTGGAGTTCTTCCGCTACAGCGACAATAACGACGCTGACGTTATTCGTCAGTCCGCCGAGGTCTGGGGTCTCCCGACTCTCTACCTGCCCAACCGCTTCGCTGACGG
>JAFRXR010000097.1 GCA_017443395.1 Ruminococcus sp.
CAGTCGCCGATTCGGGGCTTAATATGTCGCACATTGTTTGTATGAGACTTATTGAGCTGAACACCGGGGGAGTATCGGCGGGAGTTATATGTGACACTACCGACTATGACAAAGCGCTGGTATCGCGTATGCTGGGACTGCTCACGGACAGGGAATATATAATGCGCAATCCCGAGGACAGGTCGCTGAGACGCGGGTACAGATATGTGCTGACCGATAAGGGCGTGCGTTTCAACGAGAAGATAAACGGATATTTTTCGGGGCTTTCGCAGCAGCTGATAGAGGACGTTTCGGAAGACGATCTGAAGCAATTCTACCGCACAGCCGCCGCGCTGACGGATAAATTGCAGGAGCTGTCGGAACCCGAAAGATAACAACATATCTTCAAGTGGACAGTGGTCGGTGATCGGTTTGTAATGTAGGTGCGCCCCTGCTGACCGCTAACCACTGCATTTCTCGGAGGATTATTTATGCTTGAACTGAAAAACATCAGCAAGGATTACCCCGCGGGCGGGGATAAAGTCCATGCGCTGAAAAATATCGACCTGCGGTTCCGCCGCAGCGAATTCGTGTCGATACTCGGTCCCTCGGGCTGCGGTAAGACTACCATGCTCAATATCATCGGCGGACTCGACCGCTTCACGGAGGGCGACCTTGTCATTAACGGACGCTCCACCAAGGATTTCAGAGACCGCGACTGGGACGCTTACCGAAATCACTCGGTAGGCTTCGTATTCCAGAGCTATAACCTTATCCCGCACCAGACCGTGCTCCAGAACGTCGAGCTTGCGCTGACACTTTCGGGCGTTTCAAAGACCGAACGCCGCGAACGCGCAAAAAAAGCCCTTGAAGACGTGGGTCTCGGCGATCAGCTCAAAAAACGTCCGAGTGAGATGTCGGGCGGTCAGATGCAGCGTGTAGCCATTGCCCGCGCCCTTGTCAACGACCCCGATATTATCCTTGCCGACGAGCCGACGGGCGCTCTCGATACCGAAACGAGCGTGCAGGTCATGGAGATACTCAAACGTATCTCCGAGGATAAGCTCATAATCATGGTGACACATAACCCCGAGCTTGCGGAGCGTTATTCCTCACGAGTTATCAGGATACTCGACGGACGGCTCACCGACGACTCTGCTCCCCTCACCGATGAGGAATACGCCGCCGAACAGCAGCGCGACGCGGCGCTTGCCGCCGAAAACAGCAAGCGCAAAATGCCCTCGATGTCCATGCTGACGGCGTTTTCGCTGTCGCTGAAAAACCTTATGACCAAAAAGGGCAGGACGCTGCTTACATCTTTTGCGGGAAGTATAGGTATCATCGGTATCGCGCTGATACTCTCGATTTCCACCGGCGTATCCGACTATATCGACCGGGTGCAGGAGGAATCGCTTGCTTCCTATCCGCTGACTATCGAATCCACCGTTGTTGATTTCAGCTCGCTCGTTGAGACGATGACGGGCAAGGACAACGATAAGAAGCCCGAACACGGGCGCGACGCGGTCTACACAAAGCCGATATTCTCCGACCTCGTGAACGCTATGAGCGCTTCAAATCAGAAGTCAAACGACCTCGGCAGCTTCAAGGACTTTATCGAGGAGGAACGTGCAAAACCGGGCAGCGACCTTAACAAGGCTTTAAGCGCGGTGAAGTATTCCTACGATCTCAGCATAGGTCTTTACACGAAGAACACCGATGACGAGGTGATACATTCCGACCCCACACAGCTCATGCAGGATATCATGGGCGAGTCGATGGGCGTTGATATGAGCGCGATGGGCGAGGCGCGTAACAGCGCTATGGCGCAGATGTCGGGAATGTTTTCATCGGGTGTCGATCTTATGTCGGAAATGCTTGAGGGAACTGACGGAGAGCCTGTCAACTCGCTCGTCAAGGACGGCTATGAGCTTCTTTACGGCAAGTGGGCAGAGGACTACGACGAGATAATGCTCGTACTGAACGAGAACAACGAGCTTGATGATCTTTCGCTCTATTCGCTCGGTCTGAAATCGCACGACGATATGAAAGCGATAGTCGATACAGCCATGAAGCAGGAGGAGATAAAGTACGACGACCGCTCCTGGACTTACGAGGAGATATGCGGCAAGGAATACCGAATGATACTGCCCTCCGATTGCTACTCAAAGGACGGCAGCGGTATCTACAAAGACCTCCGCGAGAGCGAAACGGGTCTTAAATACCTCTATGACAACGGCATAACGCTTAAAATAGCAGGCGTTATCCGTCCCGCCGAGGATTCCGACGCGCAGATGATACACACAACGCTTGCGTATACC
>JAFRXR010000004.1 GCA_017443395.1 Ruminococcus sp.
CAAGGAGACGCCCTCTATCGCAGGGCGTCTCCTCTTCAAAAACGATCCACCGGATCGTTTTTGAATTCACCTCTTGCGGAGCTCCTTAGTATACGCAGGACTCTGCCCTGCACCTGCCAGAGGCGCTGCCTCTGGACTCAGCCAAAGGGACAGTCGTCCTTTTGGAATCCCATTGCTTGATTTTCAGACAAATAACAGAAGAAAACAAAAGGGTGATAAGATGAAAAATCAGGTTTATAATCCATTCCTGCCTCTCGATGCATATATCCCCGACGGCGAGCCGCATATCTTCGGCGACCGGGTCTACCTCTACGGCTCCCACGACCGCGAAGGCGGAAGAACTTTCTGCATGGAGGACTACACCGTCTACTCCGCGCCCGTTGACGACCTCTCCGACTGGCGCTGCGAGGGCGTGATCTACTCTGCCAAGCAGGACCCCGACTACAATGAGCGTCCTTTTATGTACGCTCCCGACGCAGTCCAGGGCAATGACGGACGCTACTACCTCTATTACTGTATGTCCGGAGATTTCGGCTTCGGCGGATATTTCGGACCGATAAGCGTAGCGGTGTGCGACACTCCTGCCGGAAAATACGAGTACCTCGGCTGCGTACGGTATCCCGACGGCACGCCCATGAAGAAGTACGTTTGCTTCGACCCATGCGCTTTCAACGACAACGGCACGATACGCATTTACTACGGCACGCAGTACATGGACGAGTCCAACGATGTCCTCGCGCGCGGCAAGGACAAGCTCGCGGAGGTCTGCAAGCGCTATAATAAGTCCCCCGAGGAGGTCCTCGCGACTGAGGATAACGTCAACGGTGCATGCATGGTCGTCCTTGAGGATGATATGCTCACCATAAAGGGCGAGCCGCAGCACATCATTCCCTATGATGCCGATTTCGGCGGGCACGAGTTCTTCGAGGCAAGCTCCATGAGAAGGGTCGGGGACAAGTACTATTTCGTGTACTCCTCCCAACAGAACCACGAGCTCTGCTACGCCGTCAGCGACCGTCCGGACGGAGGCTTCGTCTTCGGCGGGACTATAGTCTCAAACGGAGACATCGGCATAAATGGTCGGAGCGCCGCAGACAGGCTCAACATGACCGGCACTACTCACGGCAGCATCATCGGAATAAACGGGCAGTGGTACGTCTTTTACCACCGCCTCACGCATAAATCCGACTACAGCCGTCAGGCGTGTGCCGAGCGCATAACCATTGCTCCCGACGGCAGTATAGCCCAGGCGGAGATGACGTCGTGCGGTCTTAACGGAGGTCCGCTCCGTGCGCAGGGACGCTATCCGGCGGTCATCGCGTGCAATATCACCAACGGGCATATGCCTCACGGCTCCAACAGTATCTACACTGACAGCTTCCCGAACGTGACCCATAAAGAGGTCGGCGGGAAGGTCGAGCGCTTCATCAGCGAGATCTGCGACGGCACTCTCATCGGCTTCAAATACTTTTCAGGAGACGTAAGAAGGCTCGGGGTGACGCTGCGCGGCAACGGCAATGGGGTTATCGAGGTGTACACTGACCTGAACGCTGCTCCGGCGGCAAAGCTCGCTGTATTCCCCTTCGAGAACTGGACTGAGGCCGCAGAGGATATCGCCCTCGCCGGGACCTATCCGCTGTTTCTTGTCTACCGCGGCAGCGGGGACATCAGCATAAGGGACATCGTGCTGCTTTGATTTTGTTCAAATTTGGCGAAACAGCCCCGGACAGCGAGCGGATTTTTTGGCTAAATCCCGGAAATTTTCGGAAATAAGCATTATTGCTTGACCTTGCCGGAATACTGTGCTATAATTGTACTTTGACAGGGTATCGGAGGATATCCCAGTATCTTAGAAAAATATGGAGGTCAAAATGGCTAATCTGGACGAACGTAATGTTAACGTTACTATCAAGAATGAATCCGACGAAAAAGACGAAGTCGTCATTTCCCTTTCGGGTATATTCAAAAAGCTCAGGAAGTATTTCCTGCTCTGGCTCGTTACAGCGGTAGTTATCGGCGGGTTCGTGTTCGGACTGAACGCTTTCACTATTATCCGCAACAAGCCCGCGCTCACAGCGCTCATCAGCTTCAACTACAACGGCGTTGAGCAGGGACTTGATCCTGCCGGCGGTGTTCTCGACGTAAACACAGTCAAGAACCCCAATGTTATCTCCGCTGCTCTTGCAACTCTCGGGATATATGATGAGTACGCAAGTGAGGTCGAGGCAATAAGAGCCGGTATCAAGGTCATTCCCGTCACTCCTTCCGATGCTATCGACAGAATGACTGTTTACCAGAGCGTAATGGACAAAGCCACCAGCGGAAACCTTGCTGCTGCCCAGGCTCTTCTGGACACTACATATTACCCCACTCAGTACAAGGTTCAGTTCAGCTACGCTGAAACAAGTCTCAGCGGGGACAAGGCAGTTGAGGTGTTCAACCAGATACTCGAGTCCTACAGGGACTACTTCTACGGTCAGTACGGCTATAATGCAGCAGTAGGTACTTCCGTAACAGTCGTTGACTATAACGATTACGACTACGCTGAGGCTGTGGACGTATTCTCGACCACTCTCAATGCTCTCCAGACCTATGTTAAGCAGCTTTCAGTTGAGGAATCCAAGTACTATTCTGTTTCCAATAACGGCACTAACAACTTTACCAGCCACTTCCGTTCCAATACGACCGGCTACACATTCGCTGATCTTTCTGAAGCCATCAAGACTGTCAATGACATCGACCTCGACAGGATCTCCTCTGTTATCACTGTAAACAACCTCACCAAGAACAAGGCAGATACTATCGCTTACTATGAATATCGTATCCAGCAGCTCACACGTCAGCAGACGCAGTATACAGAGGTCCTTGCAACTATCCAGGATGCTATCGCGTCCTACGAAAAGGATACTATCGTAGTATTCAACGGCACTACCGACGACGGAAGCATGACAAGCACTCTCGCTTCTGACGAGTACAATAAACTCATAGATCAGCGTATCACGACTCAGACAAATCTTTCTTCCACAACTCAGCAGATCGCTTTCTACACCGAGAGGAAGACTGCTCTCGAAAAGAGCAATTCATCAAACGACCCTGCCAGAATCGAACAGTTAGAGACACAGTTCGCTGACCTCCACACCAAGGTAGTTGACCTGGTTGACTCCGTAAACGCTACAGCTAACGAGTACTACGAGAAGGTCGCGTTCGCGAACGCATACAGCATACTCGTTCCCGCAGTAAACTCCGGAACAGCAGCTTTCGCAACTATCGTCAAGGCTTCGCTCACTCCCATCATTCTTGCAGAGGCACTCCTCCTCCTTGCGTACCTCGCGCTTGCATTCATCACAGCTATCATCGCTGAGAACAAGAAGAAGCCCGAGCCCGCAATGGCTTCCGCTTCCGAGAACAGCGAAGACGCTGCCGAGGAGTCTGAGGAAGCTCCCGCTGAGGGAAAGGCAGACGATAAGGCTGAAGATAAAAAGCAGAATAACAACAGCAATAACAGCGGCAAAAACAAGAAAAAGTAATAGCTGAGGGCGGAATTAGTCAGCGTCCTTTAACAGAAAATGTGAGTTACCGAGCCTGTAATTATGGGCTCGGTAATTTTTATGCATCGTTCCGCCGGAGGGACGCCCCTCTCCTCACCATTTTACCATGCCGGCACGCCTCACCCCTTGCCAATGCCGGCTCAACATGGTATAATAGTCATATAAGCTCAGGGAGGTGCAGTATGAAAAAGCTCCGCTCATATATGTTCGAGGGCTCCGCAAAGTCGCTCGACGGATCAGGCGTAATCGGAAAAATCATCAAATTCGTGTTCGTGTTCGCGGTGATAATCATTCTCGAAGCCATTATCCCCGCCATACTCGCGTTCGGTCCGATGATGGACGAATACAAGCAGATCGGCGTCCTGACCGGCGAGCATGAGGTCTCTGTCGCGGAATCCATTCTCATATCGACCCGTATCGCCGCCATGCCCAGAGTAATGATCCCCTCTCTGTTCGCGACGGTCTTCGGCACTATCACCAGCATAGTCTACGTCCGCGGCTTTGAGATACGACGTGCCAGCACCATGGGTGCAGTCAGGGAAAAGGCTGTCCCGCACTACCTTACAGGGATACTCGTCGGAATCGGACTTATCTCAGCGATAGACCTCCTTTCCGTCGCCTTCGGGGTCAACTCGCTCAGTGTCGGGAAGGATATAAACTTCGGGCTGATAGCACTCTATCTGCTCGGATTTTTAGTGCAGGGCATGAGCGAGGAATTCATCTTCCGCGGCTACCTCATGACCTCTATCGGCGGAAAAGCTCCCGCATCTGCTGCGATCGCGATAAGCTCGGTCGGCTTCATGCTCGCCCACGCGATGAACCCCGGCTTCGGTATCATGCCTATCATCAATCTCACGATGTTCGGCGTGTTCGCGGCGCTCTATATGCTGTATACCGGCGATATCTGGGGCGTCTGCGCGATACACTCCTTCTGGAACTTCACGCAGGGCAGTATCTGGGGCATAAGCGTCAGCGGAAGCGGCTCCGCTGAGTCTGTCATCTACACCACCGCTGAAAGCTCCCACGGCTTCCTCACCGGCGGGAAATTCGGCATCGAGGGCAGTATCTTCACGACCGTCGTCCTCGCGGCAGGCATAGCAGTACTCGTCGTCCTCACACAGAAAAAAGCCGCCCGTGAAGAAATGTGAAATGTTGCAGAAAAATCCCGCTCAGCGGTTGACTTTTTCCACACGGTTGTGGTATAATGTTATCTGTATTTATAAGCCAGACGGCAGAATGGAGAATAATATGAAAAAGAAGATAATAAAGCTCGCGGCAGGCTCGCTCACCGCTGCCTACGCAACAGCATTCAGCGCGATGTCCGCTTTCGCCGAGGGCGAGGCTGACACCACCACTACCGCGGCTACTGCAAGCAGCAGCTCCGCTTTCTTTACCCTCGTGCTCCCGCTCATAATCATGTTCGCGCTCCTCTACTTCGTCGCTATCAAGCCCCAGAAGAAGAGAGAAAAGGAAATGAAGGAAATGCAGGAAAGCCTCCAGGTCGGCGATGAGATCGTCACCGGCGGCGGTATCGTAGGTATCATCGTCCGCACAGGCGACGACACAGTCGTTATCGAGACCGGCGGCGAGCGTCACAAGCTCCGTATCAAAACATGGGCTATCACTGAGAACGTCTCCGCAGCTGAGCGTATGAAGGAGGCTAAGAACGCCGCTTCCGCTAAGTCTCCCCTCTCCTCCGCCAAGCTCGTTGACGACGACGAGCCCGAGAAAAAATCCAAAAAGAAAAAGTCCTCCGACGAGGAAGAATAACTCCCCCACCCTCCTGCATATCATTTACTGTCTCCCTCGGGGGCAGTGGAGCCTCCGGCGGATCAGAAATGAGGGCTCTGCCCTCAAACTCCCGCTAAAGGGAC
>JAFRXR010000098.1 GCA_017443395.1 Ruminococcus sp.
TGTAGCAGAGGAAGCTCCCGCAGAGGAGAAGGCTGAATAAGCGATATCCTGTCGAAAAAAGCAAGATAAAGTATTTGTTGTCCCACACTAACCTTGTGGGACAACAGTTTTTAAAGAAAGGGCGATGAAATATGAGCGTTTTAGTACCATATGTCGTTGAACAGACAAGCAGAGGCGAAAGATCCTACGATATCTATTCAAGGCTCCTCAATGACAGGATCATCATGCTGTCAGATCAGGTGAGCGACGCAACTGCAAGTGTTGTCGTTGCACAGCTCCTTTACCTCGAGAGCCAGGACACCGAGAAGGATATCTCCCTCTACATCAACAGCCCCGGCGGCTCTATCACCTCCGGAATGGCGATCTACGACACTATGCAGTACATCAAGTGTGACGTATCCACCATTTGTATCGGCATGGCTGCTTCAATGGGAGCATTTTTGCTTGCAGCTGGTGCAAAGGGCAAGCGTATCGCACTGCCTAACAGCGAGATCATGATACACCAGCCCCTAATTTCAGGCGGACTTTCCGGACAGTGCTCCGACATCAAGATACACTCAGACCACCTCCTGCGTACACGTCAGAAAATGGACGAAATGCTTGCAGCCAACACAGGTCAGCCGCTCGATAAGGTCAAGGTAGACACCGAGCGCGACAACTATATGTCCGCACAGGAAGCGCTTGAATACGGTCTCATAGATAAGGTCATCGAAAAAAGGTAGGTTTTTTAAATGGCAGAAAATTTCAAATCGTGCAGCTTCTGCGGCAAGGGAGAGAACAGGGTACAGAGTATGTTTTCTGCCGGTACTGCGAATATTTGCGACGAGTGTGTATGCTACTGCTATGAGATGATCTACGGTCCCGGCATTGCAAAGGCTCAGCGCAAGGCTGCCAAGTCAGACAAGGGTCAGAAGCTCTCCTCCATGAAGCTCCTGAAGCCTGTTGAAATAAAGGAATTCCTCGATGAGTACGTCATCGGTCAGGACGACGCCAAGATATCTCTTTCCGTCGCTGTTTACAACCATTACAAGCGTATCCTTAGTCAGGACGAGCTTGAAAATGGCGATAAGCCCGGTTCTGATGATGGAGTTGAGCTCCAGAAGAGTAACGTCCTCCTGCTCGGTCCGACCGGTGTGGGTAAGACCTTCCTTGCCCAGACTCTCGCCAAGCTACTGAACGTGCCCTTCGCTATCGCAGACGCCACTACTATCACTGAAGCCGGCTATGTCGGTGACGACGTCGAGAACGTCCTCCTCAGACTCATTCAGGCAGCGGATTTTGACATCAAGGCTGCCGAGCGCGGGATCATCTACATTGACGAGATCGACAAGATAGCCCGCAAATCCGAGAACGTATCCCTTACCCGTGATGTAAGCGGTGAAGGCGTCCAGCAGGCACTTCTGAAGATAATCGAGGGAACTGTCTCGAACGTTCCTCCTCAGGGCGGCAGAAAGCACCCGAATCAGGAAGTAATACAGATAAACACCAAGAATATCCTTTTCATCTGCGGCGGAGCCTTTGACGGACTCGAGCGCCAGATACAGAAGCGTATCGGCAAGGCGCCTATCGGCTTCGGCGGCGAGATAAAGACCCATATTGAGGAAAAGGACAACATCTTCAAGAAGGTCATACCGAAGGACCTCGTGAAGTTCGGCATGGTGCCCGAGTTCGTGGGCAGACTTCCGGTCATCACAGTCCTCGAGGAGCTCGATGAGAACTCGCTCGTGAAGATTCTTACGGAGCCCAAGAACGCTCTCATCAAGCAGTACCGCAAGCTCTTCGAGTACGATGATATCGAGCTCGAGATAGAGGACGACGCCCTAATTGAGATCGCGAAGAAGGCAATCTCACAGAAAACAGGTGCCCGCGGACTGCGCTCCATTCTTGAGGGCATATTGATGAAGACCATGTTCAGCGTTCCGTCCGACGGAAGCATCGGTAAGGTCACAGTGACCGCCGACTGTGTCATCAACGGCACTCAGCCCAAGCTGACGAACAGGCGTAACAAGGTCGTAAAGATAGCAGAATAACGCAAAAACTGCTGCACTTTTATGTGCAGCAGTTTTTTCTTTTTTCAGGTCATCAGCAGCCGCAGCCACAGCCGTTGTTGTTATTGCAGCCGCAGTCATCGTTGCCGCAGCCGGAGAAAAGGATAACGAAAAGAAGGATAAGAAGGATGATGCACCAGCAGTTGTTTCCTCCGAAGCATGAATTACACATAATCGAACACTCCTTAAAAATGATGTATTTAAAGCGATTTATCGTCGCTTCATAGTACATAGTATGCCATAGGCTGAAAAGTGTTACAATTCTTTTTGAGCATTTCATTTTTCGACTGTTATCGCATGGAAAGCGTGGCATAATATATATCCAGGAGGGCGTTACGATGATAATAAACACAGATAAGTTCACAAAGCGCGCACTGAAGATAATCGAAGGTGCGATAAGTCTTGCTTCGGAGTTAGGCCACACCTACATCGGCAGCGAGCATCTGCTGCTCGCGATGTCAAACGACGGTCAGTCCGGAGCAGCAGAGATACTGATAGAGAACGGGGTATCATATGACGAGATAAAAGAAGAGATAGTCCGGCTCGTAGGGCAGGGAACGCCCTCAATACTGAATCAGCGGTATCTCACGGCAGCGACTAAGCGTATCCTTGAGACCTCATACAGCATAGCAGTCACAGATAAAAAAAAGCAGGCAGCTCCCGAGCATATACTTGCAGCGATGATAAAGGAATCCTCATGCAGCGCGTGTACCATAATCAAGAATATCGGCGGAAATCTCACAGGTATCTGCGGCGGCTTGCAGATCATAGGCTCCTCGGAGGTGCGTGCCGATCTCTACGACTCGATCAAGCCCAAGATGTCACATCTCCCAAATCTTTTCCGATACGGAAAGAATCTCACCGATATAGCACTGGTAAAGAAGAACGACCCGCTTATCGGCAGGAACAAGGAGATCGAGCGAGTTTTACAGGTGCTTTCACGCCGCAACAAGAATAATCCCTGTCTCATCGGTGAAGCCGGTGTCGGAAAGACTGCGATAGTGGAGGGTGTAGCAGAGCTTTTTGTGAGGAACCTCGTCCCAGACGCGCTGAAAAACAAGTTCATCTTTTCACTCGATTTCACGTCCCTGCTATCGGGAGCGAAGTACCGCGGCGACTTCGAGGAGCGTGTAAAGGCGTGCCTTGAGGAAGCTGTCAGCGCGGGGAATATAATCCTATTTATAGACGAGATACACACTATAGTCGGCGCAGGAGCAGCCGAGGGCGCCATTGACGCCGCAAACATCATGAAGCCGCAGCTTGCCCGCGGAGAGCTGCAAATAATCGGCGCGACGACGTTCGAGGAATTCCGCAGGACTATAGAAAAGGATTCCGCACTGGAGCGCCGTTTCCAGCCGATACACATAAACGAGCCGAGCGTCAGGAGCTGTGTTGACATCATACGAGGACTGCGCTCGAACTACGAGAGCTATCACGGCGTTGAGATAAGCGATGAGATGATAGAGCGTTCAGTCGAGCTGTCAATAAGGTATATCACTGACCGCTATCTCCCGGACAAAGCGATAGACGTCCTCGACGAAGCCTGCGCGTGTGCGAAGCTAAGGTGCAATTCCGGTCTGAGCCGCAAGGATACGGAGTTCATCGACTTCACGACCAGCAAGCTAAGGCTCAGCGGTATCAGCAAGCTCGTCAGCAGCGGTCCCGCAAGGCTCCTTGAAGAGGATATAACGTCGGTCATCTCTATGAAGACTGGTATCCCGCTTGAGCGTATTTCCTCCGAGAGAGCAGCACAGCTCGAAGACCTTCACACCCGCCTCAGCGCACGGGTAGTAGGACACGAGCACGCCGTCAGCACAGTCACAAATGCCATTTGCAGGGCGACCTCAGGCTTGCGAGACGCCGGAAGGCCCACAGCCTCGTTCCTCTTTGCCGGACCAACAGGAGTGGGCAAAACTGAGCTTGCCAAGGCGCTTGCGGAGTGTCTTTTCGGCTCCGAGGACAGCATGATACGCATAGATATGTCCGAGTATATGGAGAAGCACAGTGTCTCGAAGCTGATAGGCGCGCCGCCCGGCTACACCGGCTATGATGACAGCGGCAATAACCTCTGTGAAAAGATACGCCGCAGACCCTACTCACTGATTCTTTTTGATGAAATTGAAAAAGCAGACATCGAGGTACTCAATATCCTTCTTCAGATACTTGACGACGGTATACTCACCGATTCCTCAATGCGTCGTGTGAGCTTCCGGAACTGTATCATAATCATGACCTCGAATGTCGGCGCAGAGGAGCTCTGCCGGCGAGCTTCCCTCGGTTTTTCGGGGAGCAAGAACAGGGAAGGGGAGAGCCGTGTATTCGAGCGGGTACGCTCGTATTTCACCCCGGAATTTGTCAACAGGATAGACGAGATAGTAGTTTTCAATAGGCTTGAGAAGGATGACCTTATCCAGATAAGCCGGATAGCGCTTGAAAATCTCTGCATGCGAGCGCGCGGAATAGGCATTGAGGTGAGCTACTCACCGCAGGTCATAGAAGCCATAGCTGCCGCAAAGGAGACCGACAAATATGGTGCCAGACCCATAAAGCGCCGAGTGACCGAGCTCATCGAGAACCAGCTCGCACAAATGATAGTAAGTGCGTCGATAAGCACAGGTGAAAAAGTCAA
>JAFRXR010000099.1 GCA_017443395.1 Ruminococcus sp.
GACGCAAATTTCTTAATTGCCCTGAGCATAGGCATAGGTCCGCACGCGAACACAGCCCCGAGCTCGCCCTTGGCTGCGAGCTCCCTGAGCGGCTCCGTCACGAATCCGTGTATGCCGGCAGAGCCGTCATCTGTGCAGAGAATGACCTCCGCCCCGGTCTTTCTGAAGTCCTCCTGCAATATCGCCGCAAAGGAATTGCGGAACCCGGTTATCGCGACCGCCTTTGCACCGTAATGCTGCGCGAGCGGGAGCATTGGCGGAGTACCTATACCGCCGCCGATGAGCGCGGCTTTTTTGTCGGTGTCCACGAGTGTGAACCCGTGACCGAGCGGCGCGAGCATATCAATGAGGTCGCCCTTATTGAGCCGAGCGATCTCAGCAGTACCCTCCCCGCGTATCTCGAAAACGATACGGAGCGTGCCCTTCACGGGGTCAATGCCGCAGATAGAGATAGGGCGGCGCAGCGTAAAGCCGTTAGCCCTGATGTGAACGAACTGTCCCGGCTGAGCGGTCTGTGCGACCTCCGGGCAGGATATCGTGAAGCTGTATATCTCACGAGCTATCGCCGACTTTTCGGCGATGATGTATTTTCCCTGAGTGTATTTCATTTTTACCTCCCGCGTAGTGGTGATATAGGATAATTATACCACATCAAGCAAAAAAAAGCAAGCAAAAACAGACCGTGAGGGAGCCCTCTCCGGTCTGTCAGGTCATTTATTCGCCGATACGCGCACGGACGTACTTCTCAAGGAAGTCGATAGTGCCGTCGATACCGAGGCGGGTGCTGTTGATACTGAGGTCATAGAGCCTCGAATCGCCCCACGAGCCGTTCGCGTGGTAGTTGTGGTAGCGCTTGCGCTTCTTGTCCTTCTTGGTGATGAACTCCTTCGCGTCGGACTCAGAGAGCTCATATATCTCCATGACGCGCTTGATCTTGGCGTCCATATCCGCGAGGATAAACAGCGAAACGAGCGCGGGATACGCCCTGAGCTTCGATTCCGAGCAGCGTCCGACCACGACGAACGACTCGCCGCTCTTTGCGCGCTCCTCGATGAAGTTGAACTGCATCTCCGCGATATTGTCCTCTATGGAGTTGCTGAAGCCGCGTACTGAGCGCGAAACGATGTGGTGCTTGGGTGCCTCGTTGTACTTCTCTATCTCCTCGGGGGTCATGCCGGTCTTGTTGGCTATCTCCGTGATGAGGTGACGGTCGTATATCGGTATGCCGAACCTCTTCGCGAGAGCCTCCGCGATGACTCTTCCGCCGCTGCCGAACTCACGTCCGACAGAGATTATAAGCTGTGCCATGCTGATTCCTCCATTCTATTATAGGTATCTTACGAAGATATATACAGTCGATATCGCGAGGACTATCACCGTCGCGGGAGCGATCTTCTTGCAGTATCTGCCCCAGCTTATCGGGTAGCCGTTCTTCGCAGCCACGGACGTTCCGACAACGTTTGCCGAAGCACCGATAGGGGTAGCACTTCCGCCGATGTCAGTACCGATAGACAGCGACCACGCAAGCGTATTTATCGGGACTCCCGCCGACGCCGAAAGGCTCTGTATAACAGGGACCATAGTCGCCGCAAAGGGGATATTGTCCACGAAGGCGCTCGCGATAGCTGATATCCAAAGGATTATCGCTATCATGAGGTAAACGTTTCCGCCGCTGATATCGCCGATGAAGTTCGCGATGAGCTTGAGTATGCCGGTCTCCTCGAGTCCGCTGACGACGATGAACAGCCCGACGAAGAAGATGAGGGTCTTGTAATCCACCTTTTTCAGGAGCTTTACTGCGTCCTTGCCGGCAGTGAGGAGAGTTATCGCCGCGATGAAAAGACCTATCGTCGCAACGGTGAGATGAGTAGTCGCGTGAGTCACAAGGAGCACCACCGCGCAGGCGAAAATAAGGCTGCTGACAATGAAGTCCTTCTTATTCGTGATAGCCTCCGAGGGCTTGGGCAGCTTGGACATATCCACGGGAGCACTGCCGCCGGCGACTATCTCCTTCCTGAACGCAAAGTACAGAAAAACCATCGACACCGCGAGAGATATACCCGCAATGAGACCGGTATTCGTGAGGAAGTCGAAGAACGAAAGTCCGAGCGACGTTCCCACGATTATATTCGGCGGGTCACCGCACATCGTAGCGCTTCCGCCGAGATTCGCGCAGAATATCTCCGAGAGTATCATCGGGACAGGGTTGAACTTCAGCAGCTGCGCGAGCTCGATCGTCACTGCCGCAAGGAACATGATGACCGTGATACTGTCTATGAACATCGAGAGCACTGCCGACATGAGCATGAACGTAATGAATATCGCCATGGTCCTGCACCTGACCATGTAGGCTATCCTCATGCACAGCCACCGGAAGAACCCGGCCTTCGCCATGCCCTCGACCATTACCATCATTCCCGCGATGAAGATTATCGTGGACCAGTTGATGCCGCTGCTCTCGCTCTCGGTCACCTGATACCAGAACTCCTTCGTCGCAAAGCCCTTGAGCGCGAGCGTGTTCCATATCGCCTCACCGCTCCTCATGCAGATCCCGAAAACGACTGCGAGCGTGAGCACGCCGCTCCCGAGAGTGACCCAATGCCGCTCTATCTTGTCGAGAACGATCATTATGAACATTCCCAGAAAGATGATAACAGCAAAAATTTGTGCCGTCATAAAATACCTCCGAACCAGAATTTCACCAATTTCCAATTATAGCACAAGGGCGCGTCTGTTTCAAGAAAAAACCAGGCATTTGGGAATTTTCTGCGATTCGCGGAGTTTTTTCTCATATTACACCGATTTTTGGTACAATTTGTCAAAACGTATTGCAAAGCGCTCCCATGCATGATATAATGATTATCGATGTACCAACTTGATCTCGGATCTGATACCTGACAAAAATGAGATTTCCAAGGAGAAAAAAATGCTGAAATATATACTGCTCATCGGAGGCTTTGTCATCCTCATAAAGGGCGCGGACTTTTGCGTGGACGGCAGCTCGAGCGTGGCGAAGCGTCTGCGGGTGCCGTCGCTCATCATCGGAATGACTATCGTCGCAATGGGGACGAGCCTGCCTGAGACCTCGGTCAGCGTGACCGCGTCTATCGCCGGAAAGAACGAGCTCGCGATAAGCAACGCAGTCGGCTCGAACATATTCAATCTCATGGTCGTCTGCGGACTGTGCGCGGTGCTGTGTCCCCTGCCGATAAGCGGGGAAACGCTCCGCAAGGACTTCCCTCTCTCGATACTTGCAGCGGGCGCGCTGCTCGGTATGGGCTGGCTCGGCAGGAGCGTGGACAGGCTCGAGGGTGCCGTGCTACTGGTGCTGTTCGCGATGTTCCTCGCTAACATGGTGCTCTCGGCGAAAAAAGCCCGTGAATCAAGCTCTGACGGCAACGCGGAGGAGTACAGGATAATGCCCGTGTGGAAGTGTCTGCTGTTCATACTCGGCGGTATCGCGGGTATCGCAGCAGGCGGACAAATGGTCGTGCAGGGCGCGTCGGACATCGCCCGCTCGTTCGGTATGACGGACAACCTCATCGGAATGACCGTTGTCGCCCTCGGGACGAGCCTCCCGGAGCTTGTGACGTCGGTCGTCGCCGCGAAGAAAAACGAGCTCGACATGGCGCTCGGAAACGTCATCGGCTCTAACATTTTCAATATCCTGTTCGTACTCGGTATCGCGACGGCGATATCGCCGATCGGGTTCTCACTGCTGAATTTCATCGACGTTATCGCGCTGATCGCGGTAAGTCTGCTCGTTATGACATTCTGCCTGCCGAGGAGAAAGCTGCTTCGCAGGCACGGTATCGCTATGCTCGGCGTGTACGCAGTTTACACAGCGTACATTTTTATCAGATAGCTGAAAGACGCCCCTCGGCGTCTTTTTTCATGTAAAAATTGACCTTTTTGCCCGCCCGTTCGTGTACTTAGTGAAAGGAGATGATGCGGTGGATCGTGAAAAAATAAAAAACGCCGTCGAGACCTACGGCGACAGCCTCTACCGGCTGTGTCTCGTCATGCTCGGGAACAGCTCAGACGCCGAGGACGCTGTTCAGGAAACGTTCATGCAGCTGATCCGCTCCGCGCCGGAATTTCGCGGAAATGAGCACGAAAAAGCGTGGCTCATCACGGTCGCGGCGAACAAGTGCCGTGATATGCTTCGCCGCCGGAAATGGTTCACCGAGCTCAACGAGGACGAGCTCGCCTCGATCGTCAGTGACGAGGAAAGCTCCCGGATCCTCGAGGCTTTAGCCGAGATCTCCCCGAAATTCCGGGAGATACTCGTGCTGCACTACGTCGAGGACTACAAGGTGAACGAGATAGCGGAGATGATAAAAAAGTCGCCCTCTGCGGTGAAAATGCGTCTCGCAAAGGGTCGGAAGCTGCTTGAGGAAAAGTACAGAAAGGAGTATTTATGATCGAAAAAAGGCTTAAAACTGCGGCAGACAGGATAGTCATGCCGGAAGAGATGAAGTCCCGTATCGTGGAAAAATGCGCTGAGTCCGCTCGCGGCGGAATTGATACAGGAACGGAAAACTCGAGTGTTTACGGCGTCGAGAGAGTCGGCGGGCGCGGATTTTCGAGGACTGCGGCAGGTATCGCGGCGTGCGCAGTGCTCGCGGGAGGCATCGGCGGGACGGTGTACGCGATGAGCAGATTCGGGCGCGCTCCCGCGGTTTATGAGGAAGCACCCGAAAGCTCCGGGGCAGATGATATCACCGAGAGCCCCGCAAACGAAGCCTCTGACGTCCTCGACATCTACGGCTTCTTCGGGAGCGACTTTTACCGAAAGACTTACGGGGACGTCTCCGCGGAGGAGCAGCAGTCTATCCGTGACCTCCTTAGCGGCGTCACCCTCGGACAGGTAGACCAGCCCTCCACGATAATGAACGGGGAGAGCGTGGGGTTCAACTTTTTGTCTGAAAACGCCTATTATTCGGTAAATATCTGCGGCGGGAGCATCACTTTCACGTCGAGCGTCCAGACAGACGGCACTCCCTGCACAGACACCGTAACATACTACGACACCGATAACGACGATCTCGCCCGGGATATCCGCGAGCTTCTCGGTCTGAACGGAGACGAGAATGAGCCTGTTGAGTATCCTTTCGGCGACTTCACCCAGCTCGAGTACAGCGGAAAGGTCTGCTACACAGCTATCTATAACGTTGAAAAGCTCGATATTACGCCTATGTTGGTGGAATGCGGAGAAAACTGGTACAATCTCTATCCTCAGGAGACGCTCTCTTATGAACAGCGTGAAAAGCTCAACGAGCTGTTCACAAGCAGCACGCTTGAATTTATACCCGAAGAAAAATATACCACGAATGAGTCTGAACTGTGGGATAGAGTAGTCAAGCCGTGCTATTACTTCCAGTATCTGGACGACAGCGATTTCAGAATGATAACAGTCTACCCGAACGGCATGGTTTGCTACGTCTGCAACACCGTCGAGCAAACTTCAGACATCAAATATGAATCTGTCGATAACGAGGATCATATCTCCTACTACAGGCTGAAGGACTATGAGCACTTCAAGGAGGTCGCGGACGAAGTACTCCCGCCGCCGAACACAGAGATACCAAAGCCGCAGGAATCGAGTATCCTTATGCTGTACGCCGGATACTATGTTTATATGGAAAGGATAGGCGCTGAGATCACAGAGCCCATGCTCACAGACAAGTACGACCCGGAGGTCGAGCTTATCCAGACACCCGAAAACTACCAGCTCACAGCCAGCGGCTACACTCCCCCGGAGATGTGCTACAGCGTTACCTTCCACACCGACGAGGACGCACTGCTCGGTCCGATAGTGATCTACGTTTCTGAGGACGGAGCTGTTTTCGGCACAGCCTACAGAGAATAAAAAAAGGGACTGAAAAGTCCCTTTTTTGTTTATAGGCTGTCGGTCAGATTGCTCTGGCAGAGCCGCTTGAAATCGGTCGGGGTGCAATGCTTGATATCCTTGAAGATACGGTTGAAGGTGGTCAGGCTCTTGAAGCCGGAACGCATCGCGACCTCGGTTATCGGGAGGTCGGGGTCAAGGAGGAGCTGCTCTGCTGCCTTCGTGCGGCGCGCGTTGATGTACTGGATATATGACATCGAATTGTACTGCTTGAAGATACGCGAGAAGTGGTACTTGCTGTAGCCCGCGACGTCCGCAAGCTGATCGAGCGTGAGGTCGTACATATAGTTGCTGTCGATGTACTTCATGACCGTGCCGAACTTCTCGGTGTACTCGTCGAGCTGGTCGTCGTCGCACTCGAGGGACGCCTTCTGCTCCTGCAACTGGTGCTCACGAAGGGCAAGCAGGAAGCTGAGTATCCCCATGTATATCTTCACGTCCGCGACCTCGGAATGCGAGGAGTAGAGCTCCATTGCGTCGAGCATCATTTTCTTCGCGAGGGCGTGTATCTCGCGGTCGTAGTCGGAATTGATTATCAGGGGCGAGTGCATGGAGCGCATTATCGCCTCAAGGGCGGGTATCTCGCCGAGGATAGAGTTGTCGCACTGGAAGATGAGTCTCCTGCCGGGTATAGCCGGCATACTGTGGAGCTCTCCGGGCGGGACGATAAGAACCTCATTTTCGCGGAAGTCGAAGTCTGTGCCGGCGACGTTAACGATATAGTGGTTCTTCAGCGGCATGATAAATTCCACTGCATTATGCCAGTGCACGGGGTAGGGCTCGTTGTCGGTATTGTCATAGAACATGACGTATTTTTTCTCGTCGTACTCGACGGTCTCGAACTCGCCGTTCAGATTCTTTATCATATTTTCCACCCCCACTGCACAAATTATTTTTAGCCGCTATTAAGTATATCACAAATTCCACATTTTGTAAATATGTATCGCAAAACTTTGTGGATTTTATACAGATAGTATCATTGATATTTGTACATAACAAAAAACGACCGGCTGAGTGAGCTCCCTTTGCCGAAGCCGCAGCGTATCACCGGAACACATCTGTGTCCGGAACCGCGGCTCCGATAAAGGTAGCTTACTCTCGCCGGTCGTTTTTTGGGGATATCAATAAAATGTAGAAAACTATATCATGCGCATCTTGTGTAGACAGTACCGCCGTTGAGCTCCTGTCCCTTGACTGCGAACATCTCGGATATCGTAACTACCTGCCAGCCCTGAGCCTTGAGGTACGGAATGACCTCAGCCATTGCTGCGGAAGTTGTGGAGTAATTCTCGTGGCAGAGAACGATAGCACCGTTAAGGCTGCCGTTGTTCATTGCGTTCTTGATCGTGCTCACGATAGCGTCCTTGGAAGCACCGTTCCAGTCGGCTGTATCAATTGCACAGCTGATGAGCGGAACGTCGCTGAGCACCCGCTTAACTGTATCGTTGCAGTCAAGGAAAGGCAGTCTCATGAGCTTGGAAGGCTCTGCACCGATGATGTTCTTGAGCTTTGCAGTTGTATTATCGTACTCGCTGCGTATCTCAGATTCAGAGATCTTTGTAAGGTAGGGGTGGGTAGTCGTGTGGTTAGCGATCTCCATGCCCTTGCTGTATGCATACTGCACTGTTTCAGGACTTGTGATCCAGTCACCAACGTAGAAGAATGTTGCGTGGAAACCGTTTTCTGCGATAGTGTTGATGATCTTCTGCTCGTTCGCAGCGTCTCTTGTACCGTCGTCGAAGCTGATAGCGACCATCGGCTTGCTCGGGTCGATCCATGAGATGTCAACGCCCTCGGGGCTCTGGATCTCAGGAACATTAACAGTGCCGCTGCCTGTTGTGACGTCGCTCTTCATGCCCTTGCTCGCTACCTGAACATTGTCGAGATAGAAGTTTGTGAGGGAATCAGTAGTCTCAACGTAGAAAAGGAGGTTTGTGGCACCCTCGGGAACTGTATACTCAGTATTGCCGATAGCTGTCCACTCCTTGGACTTTGCTGTTGCCTTTGCGATGTTGTCGTAGCAGGTCTCGCCGGAAGCGTCCTTGTACTGAAGGGAGAGCTTCATCTCGACGTCACTGCTGCCGGGCTGCATTACTGCAGCGGAAATGCTGTATGTCTCGCCTGCATTTACGATACCGTCAAGCGAGATGGCAGCGCCCTGCCATGCATCTGATCTGCCGGTCACATAGAGCGACTTGCTGCCAGCGTAGTAGCTGTCAGAGTCAGTCTTGAGAGTCGTGTTTCCACGGGGCTCCCAACCTTCTATGCCGTTGTCAAATGAATTGCTTATGTAGACGGTATCTGGGTTAAAAACCACCGTATGTGTTACTTCTTCGCTTGTAGTATCAACGGCTGATGTCTGGACCGCTGTTGTAGGCTGTGCAGTTGAAGAAGCTGCGGGAGGTGTTGTTGATGAAGACGGGTCGTAGCCCTTGGGGTAATCAACGGGGAGCTTGGTAACGATACCAGCCTCGAACTGCTGGATAGTGAGTGCATCGAGGTTAGTGATGCCGTCAGAGCCGATAACATCGCCCTGGATTGCGCCCTTTGCTGAAAGCGTAAAGCTGTCGGGATCAGCCTTGGATCTCATGATAGCTACTGCGTCAGACATATTTGTGGAACCGTCGCAGTTTGCATCGCCCCATGTGTAGTTGATCGGCTGCGCAGTTGTGGTCTTGGAAGTAGTCTCTGTTGCGGGCTTTGTGGTAGTTGTAGTAGTCTCAGACTTCTGTGTTGTGGAAGTAGTCGTAGTTGTAGTCGTAGAAGTAGTGGTCGTTGTAGCAGCTGCGCCCTTTACTGTGCCGCCGCCGTCAACAACGGGAGACTGTCTGCCCTCGATACCGAGGTGGACTTCGTCGATGTAGATATCTGTAAGGCTGTCGGGAGCCTCAACGTAGAGCTTCATGCTCGATGCGCCTGTGGGGATAGTGAACGATGTGTTCTCAAGCTTTGTCCACTGTCCGCTCGGAGCAGTTGCGGAAGCTACCTCTGCGTACTTCTCTTCGCCGCCGGAGGTGTACTGGAGCGTGAACTTCAGGGTCGTAGCCTCGCCGCTGTTCTGGAGGGCTGCTGTGCTGAAGCTGTATGTGCTGCCAGCCTTGAATACGGAGCTCGATAAGCTGATCTCGCCGCCGTTCCAGTTATCCTGTCTGCCGGTAACTGCGAGGGACTTGCTGCCCGCGTAGTAGTTATCGGAATCGGTCGCTACAGAAGCGCTGCCTCTGCCGGAGAAGTTGTCCTTGCCGTCCTCGAAGGTGCATACAACGTAGTCACCGTTCTCGTCGGGCTCAACTGTAGGCTGAGGACCGGGTGTAGTCTCTCCGGTAGTGAATGTGCAGTGAACAGTTGCGGAACCGTCGCTCTCCCAGCCCTCAACGTTAAAGGCAGTCTCATAGAAATTACCCATTTCCATGCCCAAAGCTTCCCATGCCTTGAAGTGCTCGGAGATGCTGATAGTACCTGATGTTCTCAGATTCTGACGAATGCTGATGTACTGTGTGAAAGGCTTATTGCCCTCGATAGTATACGAGTTTCTTGCACAGGTGTAGATCTTGTAATCGCTTCCGTCGATGAAAGCCGAGCCCTTGTACTGAGCGTTCTGATCCTGTGCGGGAGACCAGTTCTTCCAGTCCTCGATGATGTAGTACTCAACGAGGGGGTTCTGTGTCCAGCCGTAGATACAGATACGGGAGTTACCAGAAGAACCTGCCGACCAGGTGCAGTCGAACTCACAGGTGAATCCGCCGTAATCTTCCCACTGGTTAGGATTATCTAAGCCGTAGAAGAGTCCGCGGCGTGCAAGGAAGTTACCCTGCGAGCCGTTCGGTCCGCACTTCCATGTGGTGCTGAAGCCGCCGTCCTCATCATTAAGTGTCATTGTGGACGATTTAGGTGTGTCAGCCTGCCAGATCTCGTGGTGGTAGTCATTGTACCAGCCGGTCTCCTGAGTGTGGCTCGGGCTTGTGGTGAGCGTCTTCGCAGCGTGTGTGCTCATCTCAGTTGCCACAGCGGGCAGAGACGAGATACACACGAATCCGGCGATAAGACCGCTCAAGAATTTTTTGATACCGCTCATTTTCATCGCGTACCATTCCTCACTTTCATTTTATTTTATTGATAGTTTTCCTACGGAACAGCGCAGAGCCGAGCGCCCTGTGTCCCTCCGTTCCCGTAGCTTATGTATATATTTTATTACACATTTGTGAACATTTCAAGTCATTATTTGCTATGATTTTATTATCCGGTCAATTATTGCTATTTTTACACTATCGGTACACATTTTGTGGTCAGGAGCCGGATTCGTCCGCAGGACAGGCGCAAACTGGATATCACTTTTGTGCTGACAAGGTGTCCGAGGAGGGCGTTGCTGCGTGTGGGAGGAGGTTTTTGCATTTTGTTAATGCATAAACAAATTCCGCCGGGAGATTGTTTCCCAGCGGAATTTATACATATTTAGTATTATTATGCGCTCAGTCAGCTCCGCTTATCCGAGGCGCTCCGAAATGAATATCGACAGCCGGCTTTGCAGTATCTCCGCGCACTGCTCGGCGGTGTTCTCGCCGTTGAGGAACTTGTCTACCTCCTCATAATAAATAGTGTAGAAGTCGTTCGACACATCGAGGGAACCGAAGCCTGCGCTGCTGTTCGCCACAGGCTCTGCGGTATCAATAAGCTCGTTCACAGCCGCGACTATGTCGTCGTCCACATAGCCCACCTGCATGATGTCGGTCGTGCCGTCGTCCTTGTAGCCAGCCCAGTAAACATAGCCGTTGTAGTCCTTGAGGTCGCTGTAGCTCTGGGGCTGACGCTCATGCGCCTCCTGTGCGGCAAGTCCGCTGACCGTCGGCGGGAAGCCTGCCCAGTCATAGCGGGTCTCATAGGCTTCGTCCGAGAGCAGTATCTTGATGAAATCCCACGCGATGTCCTTGTTCTGCGATGTCGCGTTTATCGCGAGGCACGGCTCTGCCGCCTGAAGTCTGATGTGTGAGCCCTCTATGTCAGGGGTGCCGAGGATAGTGAACGGCTCGCCCGCAAACACGCCCTCCTTCATCGTGAGGTACTGGCTGTAGCTGCCTATCCCCTGCTCGTAGAACAGCGAAATATCGTCCATCAGCGCGCGGAGCTGGTCGGTGGTGTTCTTCCGCTCTTCAGGGCTGCCCTCTGTCCAGTCCATATTCGCGTAGTATTCCTCGCCGTCTATCGGGGCGCGCTTCACGAAGTTCAGGTACTCTATGAACTCAGGCGTATCGAACTTCACCGTCAGGTCATCGAAGTCCACCCACGTCCTCATATCGACGAACCACATACGGCGGTTGGTGTCGTCAATGCTGTACTCGTTGAAGCGTATCATCGTCTCTGGCTTGTTGTCGAGCATCTGCATTCCCGTCCAGACGTTGAAGCCCTCTGCGGGGACGTACTTCGTCTTGCAGGTGTAGCCCGCGTCTATGCTGAATTTGTGCGGAACAGCGTAGAGCTTTCCGTCCTCCGAGAAAGCGTTCAGGACGTTCGGTATGAACTTGTCCCGCCCGAAGTCGGGATCGCTGTCCATGAACTCGTAAAGGTCGCAGAGGGCGCCCATTCCCGCGAGGTCAATGCCGCCGAAGCTGTGGGATCTGTCCATTACCAGTATGTCCGGCAGATCGCCCGCAAGAGCGTCCTGCGTGATCTCGTCCATGTAGGAGTCGCTCGACGTGTCATAGGACTTGATGTCCACGCGGTAGCCATCCGCCTGACTTGACATATTGTTGATTATCGGCGACAGGTAGTAGTCCTGATACGGGAAGCCGATCGTCAGCAGGGGCTGGTTTGCGAGCTCTGCGGGGTCGATCTCGCTCAGGCGCTCCACGGCAGGGGTGAAGTCCTCCGTGGTCACGACAAGCACAAACTGCCCCGCCGCGTTCATGCCGAAGCCTGTGACAGACTGCGCGGTGTGGGCTGCCTTGCTCGTGCTGCACAGCGGCTCGACGGCACTGCCGTCATGCTTAACGCCGTAGATAGTCGTGTAGGTGCGGACGTACATACTGTAGTCCCCGGTCGCCGGGGTGATAGTACCGTACAGCGTCTCGTCTGTAGAGAAGGTCACACCGGTCTCCGTGAGCTTGCCGTCAGCCGCCCCGACCTTGCAGATGTGGATAAGCCCGTCCTTGTCCTTGACCGCGCAGACGACGTCCGTGCCGTCCGTCCCGACAGCCTCGAGGGTATCCTCCTCCCCGGGGTAAAGCTCACCGATGTAGTGTCCGTCCGTGCCGAAGATCTCGTAGTGGAAATCGAGCTCGGCGACGATGATGTCCTTGTTCGCGGTCATGGTGGAGATAGAGGTCGAGTCGTCAGGCTCGGTGCCGAAGCCAGTCACGGGACAGTCGCTGATGAGGCTGCCCGTTGGACCGTAGGTCCGCACTGCGAGGGAATACTCAGCCGCCGACTTGTACTTAGCCTCGTTGTAGTCCGGGGACTCGGGATCGGGGTCGGGCAGGTCACCGTAATCCACCTTGTTCACGAGCTCGATAACTGTGCCGTCGTCCGCGACGCTGATGTTGTAGCTGTACCCTATGTCGAAGTCAGGTATCGCGAGCTCGGTGCAGTCGGTGAACTCGAGGTCTGTCGTCCAGAACTGCGGGGCTTTCTGTCCCATACCGCAGATGAAGTACCTCTCGCCGCCGCTGTAGGGCAGGAAGGTGTATATCGCCTTTATCTCCTCCGGGACCTTCAGGCGCTCCTTCGAGTAGGCGACATCGCCGATCTTCTCAGCCGTTATCGCTTCCGTGGGAGCCTCCTGCTTCTTTTTCCCGCACGAGAACGCGCTCATGCACATCATCGCTGCCGCAGCTATAGCCAATGCTTTTTTCATATTGCTTCCTCCTTCCGGCGTTCGCCAGTGTTTTCACTTATTAGTGACTTTGGGAGCCAAAAAAGACGAAACTATAATAAAATTCGGCGATGTCCATAAAACACCGCCGAACGATTTGTGCATATCAACATTTTCTGTAGCCGAGTGTCTTTACCTCCGCGACCGGAGTGCCGTTTCCGTCGCGCACCTCGACGATGTAGCAGCTTATCGTCCTGCCCGCCTTCACGAGCCGCGCTTCCGCGTATATCTGCTCCGTCGCCGGGACGCCGATGAACGATATGCTCGAATCCACCGCGACCACGCCCGGCTCCTGCCAGTTCGCGGCAACTGCGAACGCGAAGTCCGCAAGGGTGAAGTAAACTCCGCCCATGACACCGCCGACTGCGTTCCTGTGGTGTTCATTCACGGTCATGCTGACCTTTGCGTAATGGTCGCCGACCTCGTCGATGCGGGCGCCGGTCTCCATTGCGTAGCGGTCACCGGTGAAGAATTCCCTGACCTGTCCGATATCCTGCATATTGCCCTCCCGCTCAGATGAGCATACTCATGTCGTAGAGACCTGCGGGTCTGTCCTTGAGGAAGATAGCGGCGTTTATAGAGCCCTCCGCAAAGACGCTCTTCGACGCTGCGGAGTGCGAGAGCGTGATGACCTCGTCGTGTCCCGCGAAGATGACGTCGTGCTCGCCGACTATCGTGCCGCCGCGGATAGCGTGCATACCTATCTCAGCCTTCTCCCTCTTCTGACGGCGGGAGTGGCGGTCGTAGACGTAGTGCTTGGAGTTGTCGAATGTCTCGTTTATGGCGTTCGCGAGCATTATCGCAGTGCCGCTCGGAGCGTCTATCTTCTGGTTGTGGTGCTTCTCGACTATCTCGATGTCGAAGCGGTCGCCGAGGACGGAAGCCGCCTTCTTTGCGAGCTCTACAAGGAGATTTATGCCGAGGGACATATTGAACGTGAAGAAGACCGGTATCTGCTGTGCCGCGCTCTTTATGCGGGCTATCTGCTCGTCGCTGTAGCCTGTGGAGGCGATCACGAGCGGAGTGCCTGTGGAGAGGCAGTACTCAAGGAGGCCGTCGAGGGAGGCGGGGTTGGAGAAGTCGATGATGACGTCAGGCTTCACGGGGAGCTCCGAGGGCTTCGCAGCTATCGGGAAGTCCGCGTACTGCTCGGTGTAGATGTCTATTCCTGCCACGACCCTGCAGTCGTCGCGCTCCTGTATACAGCTGTAGATGGTCTTGCCCATTTTTCCGTTTGCGCCGCAGATTGCTATATTTGTCATGATTTTCACTTCCGTTTCAGCGATTTGTTTTTATGCGCGGGTGCGGTGTACCTGACGGAACAGAAGATACGCTCCATCAATTACGAATTACGCATTACGCATTATTTTATAAGTCCGTGCTTTCTGAGGGTGGCTGTGAGCTTTGCCTTGTGCTCGTCTGTCATCTCGCAGAGCGGCAGACGGCAGGGTCCTGCGTTCCAGCCGACGAGGTTCATCGCTTCCTTTACCGGGATAGGATTTACCTCGATGAAAAGGTCGTTGATGAGGTCGAGATACTTCAGCTGGAGCTTTGTAGCCTCGGCGTAGTTGTTGTCAAGGCAGTACTGCACCATGTCGTGCATCTCCTGCGGGATAACGTGTGACGCTACCGAGATAACGCCCTTTCCGCCCAGCGACATCACCGGAACTACCATATCGTCGTTGCCGCTGTAGATGTCGATGTCGTCGCCGCACTCGGCTGCTATCTTCGCTACATAGCTGATGTTGCCGCTCGCTTCCTTGATAGCGGCGATGTTCCTGTGCTTTGCGAGCTCCTTTACTGTCGCTACGTCAAAGCCGCAGCCTGTTCTGCTCGGAACGTTATAAAGGATTATCGGGATATTTACTGCGTCTGCTATCGCCGTGAAATGGGCGATAAGACCTTTCTGAGTAGCCTTGTTGTAGTAGGGAGTGACGTGGAGCAGAGCGTCCGCGCCTGCTGCCTCAGCCTCCTTGGAAGCTCGACCGCATAGTGGGTGTCGTTGCTGCCTGCGCCCGCGATGACCGGTACCCTGCCCGCAACGTGCTTTACTGCGAACTTGATGCAGTCGCGGTGCTCGTCGTCGGTCATGGTCGCGGACTCGCCTGTCGTTCCGCATATTACTACGGCGTCTGTGCCCTTTGCTATCTGGTCGTCGATGATCGCGCCGAGCTCGGTGTAGTTTATCGAGCCGTCGGCATTCATCGGGGTGATTATTGCTACGGCTGCGCCGGTGAAGATTGTATTTTTCATGGGAATTCTCCTTTCGCAAAATGCGTAATTCGTAATGCGTAATGCGTAATTAAACGCACTTCCGCAAAAGATCACGCTTTTTGAGTTTTTGTTATTGCCATAAGGATCTTTATCAATTCCTGACAGTCACTGTATATACCGTCAAAATGCTCCGTTTTGATATACTGGCTCTCATGAAGCAATTCCAGCCAATATTCGCTTTCACTTGCTTCTTTCAAGGCAATATTCATATTTGCGTAAAAATCAGCTTTACTCTGTCCCCTGACGGCTTCCTTAACATTGGCTCCGATACTTGTTCCACATCTGAGGACCTGCTTTGACATCGTATACTCTTTATGCTCAGCTATCAGATATTTATATAGATTGATTATCCGCTAAGCAAATGCCTTGCTTTTATTAACGATAATATTTTCATCCATCATTAATTACGCATTACGAATTACGCATTACGAATTAATCAAAGTATCCCTTCGCTGCAAGGAGCTCTGCGAGAAGCACGCCGCCGCCCGCTGCACCTCTCAGTGTGTTGTGCGAGAGACATACGAACTTGTAGTCGTACTGTGTGTCCTCGCGGAGACGTCCTGTGGAGACTGCCATGCCGCCCTCAAGGTTGCGGTCGAGCTTAGCCTGCGGACGGTCGTTCTCCTCGAAGTAGTGAATGAACTGCTTCGGTGCGCTCGGGAGCTCAAGCTCCTGCGGTACGCCCTTGAAGTCTGCCCACAGACTGAGTATCTCCTCCTTGGAGGGCTTGTTCTCGAAGCTCACGAATACTGCTGCTGTGTGTCCGTCGGAAACGGGGACTCTCAGGCACTGCGTAGTGATGTTGGGCGCTGCCGCCTTAACGATCTCGTTGCCCTTTATCTCACCCCAAACCTTGAGCGGCTCCTGCTCGGACTTCTCCTCCTCGCCGCCGATGTACGGGATAAGGTTATCGACCATCTCGGGCCATGTCTCGAAGTTCTTGCCTGCGCCGGAGATCGCCTGGTATGTGCAGGCGAGGACGTTCTTCAGGCCGAACTTTCTCAGCGGGTGGAGTGCGGGAACGTAGCTCTGGATAGAGCAGTTGGACTTGACTGCGATGAAGCCGCGCTTCGTGCCGAGGCGCTCGCGCTGTGCCTTGATTATCTCGATGTGATCAGGATTGATCTCCGGGACTACCATGGGAACGTCCGGTGTGAAGCGGTGAGCGGAGTTATTGGAAACGATCGGGCACTCAGCCTTGGCGTAAGCCTCCTCGAGAGCCTTTATCTCGTCCTTCTTCATATCTACTGCGCAGAAGCAGAAATCTACCATTCCTGCAATCTTCTCGATGTCGTTGGTCGCGTCGAGGAGCACCATGTCCTTCATGCTCTCGGGCATGGGAGCCGTCATCTTCCAGCGGCTGCCTGCTGCCTCCTGATATGTCTGACCTGCGCTCCTGGGCGAAGCTGCCAGCACCTTGACGTTGAACCACGGGTGGTTCTCAAGAAGTGTAGCAAATCTCTGGCCGACCATTCCCGTTGCGCCGATGATACCTACGTTGTACTGCTTCATATTGACCTCTCCTTAAAAAAATTGTATAAAAATAAGAAAACCGGTTGCAAACCGGCTCATCATACGTTATAATAGAAATGCTGGCATATTCATTTAATGCCGACAGCTCTCCACCACAACAATGATGACAGTCACAGACCTGTTGAGCCTGAGACCAGAGAGGAATTTACCGGAGACCTCTCTTCGGCGGCATTGCCTTTCACTGTTCGCCTTTGGACTGGTTATCCCGCGGACAGGTACTATTCGCAGCCGCACCTCTGCCTGCTACTATAATAGCACTTAAATCCGGCATTGTCAACAGTTTTCGGAAATTTTACCTAAATTTATTGAAAGGAAGTCCGCCGTGAGCATTTTCGATGACATTGAGGCTGAGCTGCTGAGGCTCAGAGACGGGAAATACGCCGATTTCCAGCACAAGCTCACTCCCACCTGCGAGCGCGAGCACTTCATAGGGGTGCGCACTCCGCAGCTGAGGGCTCTTGCAAAGGAGCTTGGCAGGCGCGATGATGTGAACGAGTTCCTGTGTGCTCTCCCGCACCGATATTTCGAGGAGGATCAGCTGCACTCCTTCATCATCTCGGGCGTTAAGGATTTCGGCAGGTGTATCGCGCTGACCGAAGCCTTCCTCCCCTATATCGACAACTGGGCGACCTGCGATCAGCTCGCGCCGAAGGTCTTTGCAAAGCACGCGGACGAGCTCCTGCCGTACATTGACAGGTGGCTCGCTTCCGGGGAGACCTACACTGTCCGGTTCGCAGTGGGAACGCTCATGAGGTACTTCCTCGGGGAGAGGTTCCGGGACGAATATGCGGAGCGTGTCGCGGGGATAGTCTCTGGCGAGTACTACGTCAACATGATGCGGGCGTGGTACTTCGCGACGGCGCTCGCCAAGAACTACGACGACGTCCTCCCCTATCTTGAGCATAGTCGCCTCGACGTGTGGACGCACAACAAAACCATACAGAAAGCCGTGGAGAGCTTCCGCGTGCCCGACGAGCACAAGCAGTATCTCCGCAGCCTGAAAAAATAAGGAGCATAAGAATGGAGCTTTTGAAATCTGATTTTTACTACGATCTCCCGGAGGAGCTCATCGCGCAGACCCCGATCGAGCCGCGCAGCGCCTCACGGATGATGTGCGTTGACCGCGCGACCGGCGCAGTCAGCCACGATCATTTCTATAATCTATGCAGGTACCTGAAAAAGGGTGACCTCCTCGTGATGAACGATTCGCGCGTTATCCCCGCCCGCCTCTACGGCGAGAAGATCGGCAACGGCACGTTCATCGAGTTCCTTCTGCTCGAGCAGAAGGGCGACAAGAAATGGGAGATCATCTGCCGTCCCGGCAAGAAGGCTAAGGTGGGGACGAGATTCAGCTTCGGCGGCGGAAGGCTCGTCGCGGAGGTGCTCGAGGTCAAGGACGACGGCAACCGCATAGTGCAGTTCGAGTGCGAGGGCAATTTCTTCACGGCGCTCGAGGACGTGGGACAAATGCCGCTCCCGCCATACATCACCGAAAAGCTCGAGAACAAGGAGCGCTATCAGACCGTCTACTCGCGTGAGCTCGGCTCGGCGGCGGCTCCTACCGCGGGGCTGCACTTCACTCCCGAAATGCTCGGCGAGCTCCGTGCGCAGGGCATAAATACTGCTTTCGTGACCCTGCACGTCGGGCTGGGGACGTTCCGTCCGGTCAAGGAGGAGAATGTCCTCGACCACAAAATGCACAGCGAGCATTACCACCTCCCCAAGGAGACCGCCGACCTCATCAACGAGACCAAGAAAAACGGCGGGCGCGTCATC
Source organism: Ruminococcus sp. (assembly GCA_017443395.1). Lineage (GTDB taxonomy): Bacteria > Bacillota > Clostridia > Oscillospirales > Ruminococcaceae > Ruminococcus. Next base: position 18,360 of record JAFRXR010000099.1, read on the forward strand.
GCAGTCGGGACGACGACCTGCCGCACCCTCGAGAGCGTCACGACGTTCTACGGGGATATCTCCGAGCGGGAGGGCTACACCGATATCTTCATCTACCCGTCGTATGAGTTCAAGTGCATAGACGGGCTCATCACGAATTTCCACCTGCCGGAGAGCACGCTCATCATGCTCGTTTCGGCTTTCATGGGATACGATAACACGATGAATGCATACAAAACAGCAGTTGAGGAGCGCTACAGGTTCTTCAGCTTCGGCGACTGTATGTGCATTCTTTAAAATACGCGATCAACAGATCAAGGAGATTTTATGTACACACTTTTCAAGAAAAACGGCAGGGCTCGCCGCGGACAGTTCGAGACCGTTCACGGCACCTTCCAGACACCGTGCTTCATGAACGTCGGGACCGCCGCCGCGATAAAGGGCGGTATCTCGTCCGTTGACCTCAAGGGTCTGAAAACTCAGGTCGAGCTCTGCAACACCTACCACCTCCACCTCCGCCCCGGCGACCATGTCGTGAAGCAAATGGGCGGTCTGCATAAGTTCATGAACTGGGATAAGCCGATCCTCACCGACAGCGGCGGATTTCAGGTGTTCTCCCTCGCAAAGCTCCGCAAGATAAAGGAGGAGGGTGTCTACTTTGCGTCGCATATCGACGGGCGCCGCATTTTCATGGGTCCCGAGGAGAGTATGCAGATACAGTCCAACCTCGGCTCGACTATCGCGATGGCTTTCGACGAGTGCGTGGAGAATCCCGCGCCGTACAAGTACGTCAAGGCTTCGGTCGAGCGCACGACGAGGTGGCTCATTCGCTGCCGCGACGAAATGGCAAGGCTCAATTCCCTGCCGGACACGATAAACAAAAAACAGATGCTCTTCGGTATAAATCAGGGCTCGACCTTCGACGACCTGCGCATTCAGCACATGGAGGAGATAGCTCAGCTCGACCTCGACGGCTACGCTATCGGCGGTCTTGCTGTCGGTGAGGCGACGGAGGAGATGTACCGTATCATCGACGTCGTTGAGCCGTTCATGCCCGAGCACAAGCCCCGCTACCTCATGGGTGTGGGTACGCCTTCCAATATAATCGAGGCTGTCGCTCGCGGCATTGATATGTTCGACTGCGTCATGCCGAGCCGCAATGCGCGTCACGCGACAGTGTTCACCTGGAGCGGCATAATGCACCTCGGGAACAAGTGCTACGAGACCGACCCGCGCCCCGTGGACGAGCAGTGCGACTGTCCGACGTGCAGAAATTTCTCGCGTGCATACATACGTCACCTGTTCAAGGCGAACGAGCAGCTCGCGGGACGTCTCGCGGTGCAGCACAATCTCTATTTCTACAACACGCTCACAGAAAAGATCCGCGAGGCGATCGACGAGGACAGATTTGAGCAGTTCAGGGGCAAGTATTCCGGACTGCTTGCGACGAGGATATAATGGACGACAGCCTGAAGGTGATCGTTTTCATCGTGTGCGCAGTATCCGTCACGCTGTCACTCATGCTGAAAAGCCGCTATGTCAGGGATATCCGCAGACGTCTTGACGAGCCGCTCACCCATAAGCAGGCGCGTGCGCTGGAGCGCGTGATAATGCTCGAGCACAGCGAGCGCGTACAGGATATGAACGTATGGGAGCGCATGGCCGCGCATTTGATAAACGGTCCTCAATACGACGCCCGACGGCACCTTTCGCCCGGTGCGCTCCCGGCTGCACTTACAGTCATACGCCGCATTGTCCCAGCGGCTGACATTGTCTCTGTCACAGCTATGCTGATCTCTGTTCACACGTGGAATACAGGATTTGTGCTGATCTCTTTCACGGCTTCCGGCGCGGTCATAGCATTGTACGTCATATACCGTATCATCGAGTGGATACAAGCCCGGCGGGTGCTGCCACGGACTATCGAAAAAGAGCGTGTTCCGTTCTTTCCGTGGAATGGAAGATCACACAAAACGAACCGTAAATACAACAGCCGCGAACGCAGTATAATGCTCCGGGCATATCTGCTGCGCTTCCCGCCGGAGCTGTTCATCGCAGTCGTCCTGCTCGCGCTCAGGACAAAGCTCACCACTGTCATCGCCGGGGTGCTTATACTTGCAAACGGAGCGATTTTCCACTGGCATTGCACAAAACGCAGCGAGATCTTCTACTGCGCTATGCAAAGCTTTTCTCACAGGGCAATGACTCCCATGCACCACAGCCGCAGTGAGATGAAGTATGCCGAAAAACAGGGCAGATGGCTGGGGATAATACTAATGGGAATGGGCGCGGTCACTATAGCGCTCAGCATTTTTGCGTAGATCAGCAAAGAAACAAATCATTTGCAAAGGAAGGATAATATGAAGCTTGACGGATTCGGGATATTCGTGGAGGATATGGGCGCGATGATACGCTTCTACCGCGATGTTCTGGGATTTGAGATAAAGGAAGCTGAGGACACGGCGAACGTGTACCTCATCAAGGACGGCACGCTGTTCATGCTCTACCGCAGAAGCGATTTCGAGGACATGACGAGCCGGAAATATGAGTACGTCCGCGGGCTGAACGGTCACTTCGAGCTCGCACTGTACGTTGATACATTCACGGAGGTGGACGAGCAGTTCGGGCGGGCTGTACAGCTCGGTGCAGAGCCTGTCCTTGAGCCTACGACAGAGCCGTGGGGACAGCGCACCTGCTACATCGCAGACCCCGAGGGGAATCTCATTGAGATCGGCTCGTTCGATCGCCCGTTTGAAAGGAGGCAGCCATGAAGCTTGCGATCTTCGACCTTGACGGCACACTTGCGGACACTCTCGCTGACCTCGCGGATGCGACTAACTATGGTCTGCGTGTCATGGGCTGTCCGGAGCACTCCTGCGACGAGTACCGGTATTTTGTCGGGAACGGCGCGATGAAGCTCTGCGAGCGCGCTCTCCCAGACGTCAGAAAGCATGAGGCGGCACGTCTGCACGGACTGTTCAGCGAGTACTACGGTGTGCATTACCTCGACAAGACCTCGCTCTACGGCGGCACCCGGGAAATGCTGGCTCGGCTCGCGGAGGGCGGTGTTTCGCTCGCTGTCGCGACCAACAAGCCGCAGGTATTCGCGCGGGAGATAGTCTCTGCGCTGCTTCCTGAGGTGAAATTCGTGAAGGTTCTGGGCGGATGCGAGGAGCGTCCGAAAAAACCTGATACCGCGATAATCCGTGAGATAATGAGTGAGCTTCCGGACGTGGGGAGTGCGTTCATGGTCGGTGACAGCGCCGTCGACATCATGACCGCGAAGAACGCAGGGCTGACGTCCGTGGGTTGCGTCTGGGGATTCCGCGGGCGCGGTGAGCTCACGTCTGCCGAGGCGGACTTCCTCGCCGAAAAGCCGGGAGATATCGCTGATATAGTTCTAAAAAAAACAAAAAGCTGACCGTGAGGGTCAGCTTTTACTTTTGTATGGAGGAAATGTCCCGGGATCTCCTGCGCTTTCGCTTGGATATCCCGACCGCTGCGCAATAAACGCCTCGCTGCTTCTGCCGCTGGCAGCGCTTCGGCGTTTATTCCCACTCCACCGTTCCGGGCGGCTTCGAGGTGATATCGTACACTACGCGGTTGACGTGGTCTACCTCATTGCACAGACGGTTCGAGACACGCGCCAGCACGTCGTACGGTATGCGCGCCCAGTCTGCGGTCATGAAGTCGTCGATGGTGACCGCGCGTATCGCGATGAGGTGGTCGTAGGTGCGGTGATCGCCCATGACACCCACTGTATGTACGTCCGGGAGCACCGCGAAGAACTGCTTCAGCTCGCTCTCGATGCCGCATTTGTGTATCTCGTCGCGGAAGACTGCGTCTGCCTCCTGAAGTATCTTTATCTTCTCCTCCGTGATCTCGCCGATGATACGCACACCGAGACCCGGCCCCGGGAAGGGCTGTCTCCATACGAGCTCGTGGGGTATGCCCAGCTTCTCGCCGACTGCCCTGACCTCGTCCTTGAAAAGGTCTGCGAGCGGCTCGATAGTTCCCTCGAACTTGATATCGTCGGGCATTTTCACCATGTTGTGGTGGGTCTTGATGACGGCTGTGCTGCCCTGTCCCGCCTTCGCGCCCTTGCCGGACTCGATACGGTCAGGATATATCGTTCCCTGCGCGAAGAATCCCTGAGCGCCCTCCTCGCGTATCTTGTTCCAGAAAACGTTGTAGAACTCTGTGCCGATTATCTTTCTCTTCTGCTCTGGGTCGGTCACGCCCTTGAGCTCCTTCAGGAACTTGTCCTTGCAGTTCACGCGGACAAAGTTCATGTCGAACAGCTTTGTGAAGGTCTCCTCGACGAAGTCACCCTCGTCCTTGCGCATGAGTCCCTGATCGACGAACACGCAGGTCAGCTGCTTTCCGACCGCCCGGCTGAGAAGTCCTGCCGCCACAGACGAATCCACGCCGCCCGACAGTCCGAGTATGACCTTCTTATCGCCTATCTGCTCGCGGAGCTTAGCGACCGTGGTCTCGATGAAGTCGTCCATTACCCAGTCACCGGTGAAGCCGCATACATCATAGAGGAAATTGTGGAGTATCTCACGTCCGAACTGGCTGTGTGTTACCTCCGGGTGGAACTGTACCGCGTGGAGCTTTCGTTCCTTGTTCTCGAACGCTGCGCACGGGCAGTCGTCCGAATGTGCAGTGACCGTGAAGCCCTCGGGCAGCCTGCTGACATAGTCGGTATGGCTCATCCATACTACGCTCTTTTCCGGCACGCCGCCGAACAGCACTCCGCTGCCGGTGTGGGTCACCTCTATCTTGCCGTACTCGCTCTTCTCGCAGCTCTCGACCGTGCCGCCGAGGGTATATGCCATGAGCTGGCAGCCGTAGCAGATACCGAGTATCGGCACGCCGATGTCGAATATCTCCTTCGAGATGTGCGGGGACGTCTCGTCGTAGACACTGTTGGGACCGCCTGTGAAGATTATTCCCTTGGGGTCGAGCGCCTTTATCTCGTCAATGGGGGTGTCAAATCTCTTGATCTCGCAGTAAACGCCGCACTCACGCACACGCCTTGCGATGAGCTGGTTGTACTGTCCGCCGAAATCAAGCACGATACAGAGCTGATTTGCCATAATACCTCCTTATTTTGCCGCGTTTACGGCAGCGGCTGCCGAGTTCTGCGTTTTACACTTATATTATGCCACATTTCGAGTCCGTTTTCAAGTACCTTTAAGTGAAAAAAGGAGTCCAAAACGGGCTCCTTTTTTGTAATTACTTTACATAGCCGGACAGACCTGCTATCTGCTGGTCCTTGACTGCCTTCGCAACGAGTCCCGCAACGACGTTCGCTCCTGTCTCGCAGAAGTGAGTGCCGTCCGTCGAGCCCTCGACCACGCCAATGAGGTGGTAGAGCTTGGCAGCGTCGTAGCCGATGCTGTTGTAGTGGTTCACCATGAGGGTGTTGAGGTCTATGCAGGGAATGCTGTACTTCGCTGCGAGCTGCTTGCAGGCGTCGCAGTAGTTGGAGTAGCTGTTCACGAATTTTCCATTGGAGTACGCCTTCATGCCGATGACCGTGGTAACGAGTATCGGGGTCGCGCCCTTGGAGATAGTATCCTTGATGAAGGAGGTCATGTACCACTCGTATGAGCCCTCGGTCGGATTATTGACATCGCCGCAGACGGGTGCGTAGCGCTCCTCCTTGGTGTAGTCGGCGTCGTTTATCGCGAACTGTATCATGACGTAGTCGCCCTGCTTGAGACTGTCAGTTATCGCGGTGAATCTGCCCTGATCGTAGAACGACTTGGAGCTGCGTCCGGACATAGCGTGGTTAGCTACAGAAACATCGTCGGTAAAGTAGTCGCCGAGGTAGCAGCCCCAGCCCTGCTGAGGAGCGTAGCTCGCCCTGTAGGTCTGTACTGTGGAGTCACCCGCGATGTAGATGACCGGGTTGTCGGCTCCGGAAAGCAGCGGGTCAGAATCGGGGTCGTAGGTCTCAGCGATGGGCTCGTCTGTGAGAGTGAGTGTGATGTAATCGAAGTTGGGTCCACCCTCAGCTACTGCCGATACGAACTGTATGGTATTCTGACCAGCCTTCAGCGGGAGCACGATCCCCACCTGCAGCCATGATGTCCAGCTGCCAGTGCCTGTGAACGACTGGATCCAGTATTCCTGTGTATTGCCGTTGACGATGACCCTGGTCTGTCTGTCGATCGCTGAACCGTTCGCATATCTGACAGCAGTGTAATAGTTGCCGTCCTGTTCGGTCTCGACCGTGAAGGTTATGCTGCTGCCCTCGACGTTATTGAGGTTCACGAAGCCGATGTTGTCGGTCTTGCCCATGGAAGCCTCTGTCTTGGTGAAGCCCTCGTTGTTGGACTCAGCCCAGCCGTCGTCCCATGTCTGGTCTAC
>JAFRXR010000100.1 GCA_017443395.1 Ruminococcus sp.
AAGACCGGTATGGCAACAGCACAGGCAGAGGAGAAGAAGGCTGTTGAGGCAGGCTACTGGCACCTATACAGATACAATCCTGACCTCAAGAAGGAGGGCAAGAACCCATTCATTCTCGACTCCAAGGCACCGAACGTAGACGAGTACAAGAACTTCCTCATGGGCGAGGTTCGTTACAACTCGCTCGCACGCTCCAATCCTGAGAGAGCAGAGAAGCTGTTTGACGCAGCTGTTGAGAACGCAAAGGATCGTTACGATTACCTCACACGTCTCACAACACTCTACGGACAGGACTGAGCGGGGAGCTCCCGCGGGCAGCATCGCGCTGCACAAATGAGGCAGCGGAAGTAATATTCCGCGAATAAAACAAAATTGATCCCCCGGTTCACCAGAGCCGGGGGATCATTATATCATATCAAATGTCCCATGGTCAGCGCAAACAGAAACATGACCCAACCGTAGGTGACACCGCCCGCGGCGTCCCACACAATAAAAAACCCCCGAAAGCAGCTGCTATCGGGGGTTGCATTTTTAAAAAGACCAGAACATCAGTTATACGCCGCGATCTCTTCATCGATAACGCCTGTCCAAGCCTCACGGAGCGTAGCCCACGAATCGACAGCGCTCTCGCCGTTGAGCAGAGCCTCAGTGAGGTTATTCATGACGCCGCGGGTCTCGTAGGTATACTCACCGTCGCCGTACATTCTGTCGCCCATACCGTATCCGAAGTCGAACATCGGAACGATCACAGCGGGATCCTTATAGGTCACGAGCGCGTCGTACTGCTCCTCAGTGATAAAGGAGGTAACGATACCGGAAGCGGTCTGCTGCGGGATAAGAGCCTTGCTCTTGGCGATATCCTGGTACTTCTCCTCGGTCGCCGCGATACGCTCACAGCGGATATACGCCGCAACAGCCTCGCCCTTCTTGGAATTCTTGACGAGCATTCTGGCGCCGTAGTTGCAGCAGAGGTAGTACTCATCAGCACCCGGCTCCTTCGGGAAAGGAACGATCATGAGGTCGAGGTCGGGATTCTTGGCATTGGAGGCACCGAGCGCCCAGTCCGCCATAGCGTAGAAGAGAGTGGACTGATTCTCCGGGAAATTGCCCATCCACGACGGGTCATAGAGCTGGCTCGAAGCGATGTCCTGCATAAGGAGCTCAGCCTTTTCGATCTCAGGGTCAGCGATGTTGTTGGAGAACTTGCTGCCGTCGTAGTTGATGATAGTGTGACCGGTGGACTGTATCAGCGCCTGACCGAACCAGCCGTTGATACCGTAGCGGGTCTGACCTGCGGGGGCGTTAGCAACGAAGGTCTGCATCATAGACATAAAGGAATCCCAGTCCCACTCGCCGTCCTGGTAAAGCTCATAGGGATCATCGAGACCCTCAGCCTGCATCATAGTACGGCTGTAGGTGATGATGAGCGGGTCGGATATGCAGTAGGGGATAACGTAGTGACCGCCGTTGTAGGAGAACATATCAATGACGTCCTCCATATCGCCCCAGAGCTCCTCGTCGTCCATGCCGAGGATATCGAAGTAGGGGTCGAGCGGGTCGTACTGATTTTTGAGTACGCCGTTGGGGACAGCCTCCCACTCATAGGGGAACATATCGACCTCCTCGCCGGAGATTATCATGGAAGCGAGCTTGTTGAACTTGTCCTCGGAGGTCGTCTGAACGTAGTTGACGGAGCAGCCGTAGACGTCCTCGTAGAGGGCGAGAGCGTTGGAGCGGTCAGCCATACCCTGAGGGTTGAGGTCGTAGTAGGAAAGCCACGTAATGGAAGTGCCTGCGAGATCGACGTTGCCTCCGGTGATCTCGTCTTCGTCCGCGGAGGGGAGGGTATTCTCCTCGGAAGCCTTGGTAGCGAGAGCCTCGGAGGACTCATTCGCGCTGTCCGAGCTGCCGCCGCAAGAGGAAACGGCGAGAGCCATTGCCGATATAGCCATTAAGACAGCAAGGGACCTTTTAAGATTGTTCATGGTAAAAAACTCCTTTCGTGCTGAGCGGTGAGGTGCCGCAGCAGCCTGTTGATTACATTATACAATAAAGGGGACAAAGTGTCAAGGACTTTATACAGCTGTATACGCTTCCGGGAAGAACTAATGTTAAATTATAAAAATATGTACAGTGCACTTGACAAATGATGTAAAGCTTGCTATACTAATATTGTATAGTTAACTTTACCTGAAAGGGAGCGTGATAGCTTGAAGAACAGGATACAGGAGCTGCGGAAGGAACGCAGAGTCACGCAGCAGGAGCTTGCGGACGCGCTTGCAGTCACGCGGCAGACGATAATCTCACTCGAAAACGGAAAGTACAATGCTTCTCTCACGCTTGCACACAAAGCGGCGCAGTACTTCGGGATAACGATCGAAGAGCTGTTCATATTTGAGGGAGAAGAGAACCTGTAAGGAGGCAATTATGGAAGATTTCAGAAGATCACTGGAAAAGAAAGTCATAAAGTACAGGGTGTTCATCGTGATATCACTTGTGGGGATGCTCACACTGGTCATATTCGGCAAACATAATGACGGCTTTAACGCAACCAGCGGATTTTTCGGAGGACTGTGCGGTGTGCTGGCAGTTCAGCTGATACAGACGAAGAAGGCTCTGCGCGATGATGTCCGTCTGAAGAAAATGTATATCCAGAGCACTGATGAGAGGAATATCCAGTTAGTGCAGAAGTCCTCAGCGGCTATGTTCAATATCATAGTAGTAGGACTTGGACTTGCTACGGTAGTGTCAAACTTTTTCAGCAGCGTGGTCTGCTGTACGCTGTCAGTGTGCCTTGCGTTCGTGTTTATTGTGTACGGGGCGGTCTCGGCGTACTACAACAGAAGAATGTAAGATGCACGGTCAGCACAAAAGTACTACCCGATCTGAAATGTATCTGATTTAGCAAATCCAAATTTGTTCACAATTTATTCACCACTTTACGTTAAAACTGCACAATCAGCAGTAGGAGCGTTAATGCAAAACGCTGAAATTTTGAGCAAAAGCCCCTATGTTGAAAAAATGTAACCATTTTGTAATTTACACGGACGGAAAAATAAGTATAATGTAGGTACTACATATTATAGGCGGATATCAATTGAAAGTAGTGTGATAAAATGGTCAACACAAAGATCAACAAGCTGAAAGCGCAGCTGATAAGCGGCGTACTCGCGCTCTCAGCAGTAGCAGCTCCGTTTACTGCATCAGTGACCCCCTCTGTCGCTGTCACAGCAAACGCAGCAGACACAGATAACTATGCAAGGCTCCTTCAGTACTCTCTCTATTTCTACGACGCGAATATGTGCGGAGACAACTCCACAGGCGCTATCTCGTGGAGAAGCAACTGCCACATGACCGATGAGATCAAGGGCGGCTTCCACGACGCCGGCGACCACGCAATGTTCGGTCTCCCGCAGGGCTTCGCAGCTTCAACTCTTGAGTGGAGCTACTACGAGTTCGGCGACGCATTCGACGCAACAGGCCAGACAGAGCACCTCAAGGTCATTCTTGACCACTTCTGCGAGTTCTTCAAGGCTTCAACAAAGATGAGCGGCGGCACAGTCACCGACCTTCTCTACCAGAAGGGCGACGGCGACGAGGACCACAGCTACTGGGGACCTCCGGAGCAGCAGGGCAGCAGACAGATGTTCTGGACAAGTCAGGGACAGACAAAGGCAAGCGACGTAGCTGCTGAGTATGCGGCTGCACTCGCTGCAAACTACAAGAACTTCGGCCAGGCAGAGGATCTTACCTACGCAAAGGCTCTCTACAATTTCTCCACACAGTACAACCAGCCCTATTCCTGCAAGTTCTACGGCTCCAACAGCGTAGCAGACGATCAGGCATGGGCAGCCGGCTGGCTCTACATCGCAACAGGCGAGAGCCAGTACCTCAACGACCTCAAGTCCAAGCTTCCCAAGGTAGGCTGGGTACACGGCTGGAACGACACACACCTCGGAGCAGCGTGCCTCCTCGGCGAGATCACAGGCGACTGGAGCGCAGCCAACGGCTTCATGAGCAGCAATGCGAACGGCAGCAACTATATGTTCCTTGATAAGTGGGGCAGCGCACGTCTCAACTGCTCTATGCAGTTCACAACTCTCGTTGCTACAGCACATCAGGCAGGCAACTACAAGGATTGGGCTAAGGGTCAGATGAACTATATCCTCGGTCAGAATCCCGCAAACACCTGCTTCGTAACAGGCTTTGCCTCCAACAGCGCAAAGAACGCACACCACAGAGCAGCCTCCGGCTACACAAGCTATGAGCAGTTCAATATGAACGGCTGGGATCCGGACGGCGACCACATGAATCCTTACTGTGAATACGGTTCTAACAGCCACACCCTCATCGGTGCGCTCGTAGGCGGTCCGTGCAATGCAAACGGCGACTACCACGACAACATGGCTGACTATATCTGCAACGAGGTAGCGATCGACTACAACGCAGGTCTCGTAGGCGCAGCAGCAGGTCTCTACCACTTCTACGGCACAGGCTCCACCGACACCTCCATCGAGGGCGTAACAAAGATCTACTCCGGTTCTTCGCAGCCCACAACATCTACCACAACTCAGCAGACAACTACCACAACACAGGGCGGCAACAACCAGACAACTACTACCACAACAACTCAGAAGCAGAACACAACAACCACCACAAAGGCTTCCTCCAGCGGAAACACCTATGAGGTAACTCCCAACCAGCACGTTGTATTCGACCAGAACGCAGACGACAAGATGATCGCATTCCCGTGGGCAGACTTTGATCTCCCGACAGGCGCAAAGATAACAAAGGTCGAGGTAACAATCTCCTCCAACAGCGACATCGGCAAGTGGGAGGGCGCATTCGGCTCCTCCACAAGCGTAGCTCCTGATTACTGGACGATGACCGACAATATGTCGCAGAGCATCAGCGGCAAGACCGGTACTATCACATGGAACGTTGACGCTGATACAGCAGCGATAATCCAGACCCAGTACGGCGGCGAGCTCAAGTTCGGTACATGGTGGATCAACAGCGGCGAGTTCACAGTTGACAGCGTCAAGGTAACAGTAGACGGCGGCACAACGACCACCACGACAACAAAGGCTACCACGACCACAACCAAAACTACGACCACCAGCACTACCACGACTACTACAACTACCACCAAGGCTACAACGACAACAACGCAGGGCGGAGACGGCAATTATCTTGCCGGTGACGCAAACTGCAACGGCGTAGTAAACATGGCAGACGCAGTAGCGATCATGAAGAGCCAGGCAGATCCTGACAGCTTTGCACTGAGCGCACAGGGCAGGAAGAATGCAGACGTCATCGGAAACGACGGCGTAACGAACGAGGACGCACTTGCGATCCAGAAGTACGAAGCAGGCATTTATACCAAGCTCCCGGTGTGAACTAACAATAACGCAAAGGGCGGACAATAATGTCCGCCCTTTTCTTTATCATATTTTCTCGTCGGTGTGTATCATCACGATACTCTCGATCATTTTGAGCTCCTGTTTTCTGACAGTTTTCTGAACTGTGCGGGCGTACTCCTCCGCGATCTCGCTGACAGGTATCTCGATGGTCCGCGCGAGCACGTCCTCATTGGCGGACGTGACCTTAGGCAGGCTGCCCGACTTCCGCTTGACGCGCTTGTTGGAGATGATGATGACTGTCCACATGATGATATTTATCACGATGAACGCCGCGACCGCGATGAGAATGACCTTCATTTCGTCAGACACGTCTCACACCTCCCGCATTTCCGGCCTGAACATCAGCGCCGAGATGTTGTCCCGCTCGCCGCGCTCCTTGACCGTATCTATGAGCCCGCGCATTTTCGCCTGCATCGTGCTCCTTGTGGTGACGAATCTTGGCGAGAGCGCCTCGAATATCTCCTCCTCGGAGACCACATGACGGAACCCGTCGGAGCAGATGAGATAATTCGCCCCGTCCTCGAGCGTGCCGAGCTGTATCTCGGGAGTGACCGCGCCCGAAACGCCGATACACTGGATAAGAGCGTTCCTGCGGGGGTCGGTGGCAGCCTGCTCGGGGGTCATGCTGCCGCGCTTGATCTCGCGGTTGATGAAGGTCTGATCCTCGGTGAGCTGACGCAGCTGGTAGGAGATCTTGTAGAGCCTCGTGTCGCCGACGTGGAAGCTGAGGTACTTAGACCCCAGTGCTATGACGCCGGTCGCAGTGGTACCGAGCTGGATGCTGTGCTGTCTGCCGTAGTCGATGAGCTGAGCGTTCAGGCTCTGGATACGCGATGTCACACGCTTAGCGACCTTGTGCCAGTCCCATGAGCTTAGCTCGAACGGGAGCTCGTTGTCGAACCAGTGAACGAAGCTGCGGATGACGGTAGCACTCGCGAGCTCGCCCATATCGAGACCGCCCATGCCGTCGCACACGAGCATGAGCCCGACCATGCCGGACTCCGCCTCCGCGACCTTTATGCACAGGCTGTCCTGATTAGTCTTTTTTGAGATGCCGATATCGGTATCGGCTGCTGTGATGTATTCCATTGATTCCCTCCGGGGGCAGAAAAAAGCTTATCTTGTGAAGACGAATTCCTCGTTGGAGAGCTTGATGACGTCCCCGCTGGCGAGCTTGCGCTCGGTGTTTGCGGGGATAACGGTCCCGTTGACGTAGGATTTATTGGTGGAGCCGTTGTCGATGAAGTAGAACTCCCCGTTCCTGCGCTTTATGACAGCGTGCTGACGGCTTATGGTCTTGTTCCCGGCGACGCAGTAATCGCTGTGAGTGCTGTCCTTGCCGATACGGAAGGTATCGGAGCTTATGGTGACCTCATCACCGTTTGAGCGGCGCCTGAGCTTAGCCGTCGGGTTCTCGAAGTCACTGAGGAGCATAGTACCCTCGTCCTCCTCGTTGAGCAGGGAGGGAGCGGGGGAGGTCTTGAGCTTAGCGGAGCCGGCATTGATGTCCTTTATTATCTGCTGAGCGACGTCATTCCCCGCTGAGACAGCCGCAGCAGCGGGATTTACGGGCTGAGGAGCGGGGGCAGCAGCGGGCTTGACCGGCTGAGACGCAGGAGCGGCAGGTCTTGCGAACGTAGACTGCTGTACCGGCTGAACGGGCTGCTGAGCGGGTCTCTGTACCGGCTGCTGAACCGGCTGCTGGGGAGCGCTCTGCACCGGAGCCGGCTGAGGTGCCGGAGTGACGCTGATGTAGCCCATTCTCTGGAGCACCCCGTGCGTGGAGGGCGAAACGCCGTAGATATAGCGCTCGAAATCCTGCATGGAGAACGATCTCAGGCTGTTGAGGTAGCCCACAAAATTATTGACATAGGAGGTATCCTCGCCAGAGTCGAAGCTGCATGAGTTGACGAGCTGACGGAGGAAGGGTATGAACCCGATGTTCCTCTCCGCGCCGTTCACTGGCTGATATATGAAAAAGAGGTCGCCCGTGCGGGGATTGATGATGATATTCTCGGTATCGAACACGAGATTTTCGGGGCGCAGGTTATTGGCAGTAGTTTTTTTCATGACCTCAGCGGTCTCTGCGACGATCATGAAGAACTGACCGCGGTTGACTTTTTTGCCGATGAACTTGATGAGCGGTACACCGACAGCGCCGATGTAGAGGAGCTTTTTCTTATCCTCGACAGTAGGGCGCATGATACCCTTGACATAGACCCTCGAGAAGAACGAGGTCTCATTGACGTTGAGAGACTCGCCGGAGGAGAGCTTCTGTCTGACGGAGACTCTGTCATTGGCTGTGATCTGCTTGAATTTGCCCATTTCAATACCCTCTTCTATTATGTATTTGCAGGAAAAACCTATACATTGTAATTATACACCAACTCCGCCGCAAAGTCAAGGATTTGAGGACTAAGATTCCGTGCGCCCGCATTATTCCGGGTATACGTATCAACGATGGGATCCCAAAGGGGCGCGGAGCCCGCGCGGGCGGTCTAATGCAAAGGGAAAACGTCATTAGGCGCCGCCTCGTCTGACCCCCGTCCCGCACAATAATTCCGTATTACGCATTGCAATCCCCGCCGGTATCTGCTATAATATGACTGAGGTGAACGCCATGCTTATGATCTCAATGATCGAACTCGACCGTGCCGCGCAGCACGCCCACGCGCACGCCCTGCTGCGCGAGTGCCTGAAAAAGCGAAACATAGCCTACCCGGACGCGCCCCTGTGCTTTGGGGAGAACGGCAAGCCATACTTAGCGGAGCGCCCGGACGTCTTCTTCAACCTTTCCCACGCGAAGGGGATAGCGGTCTGCCTTGTCGCGGACGCAGAATGCGGCGCGGACTGCGAAAGGGTGCGGAAATACCGCCCCAACGTCGCAAGGCGTTCCTTCTCGGAGAGCGAGCGCGCCCTCATCGGGAGCCTTCCCGAGAGTGAACGCGACATGATGTTCACTCGCATCTGGACGCTGAAGGAGGCCTACGTCAAGGCACTCGGAACAGGCATCAGCTACCCGCTCAGCACCGTCAGCTTCGGCTTTTCCGGCAGCTCCATAACGTCAGCCGCCGCCGGATTTGACTTCCGCCAGTACATCATAAAAGGACAGTATATAGTATCAACGTGCATAAAAATCCCCGCGCGCGGGAACGAATAATCATTCCAAAATGCTATTGTAAAATCAGGAATAGTGTGCTATAATAAGACGATACGTGCAAAATGCCGTAAATCAGGACAAGGAGCGGATATATATGGTAACAGTCGAAAACCACATCGGAAAGATCTCCATTTCGGAGGCATACCTCACCGACATCGTAAGGCACGCAGTATGCGACTGCTTCGGCGTCGCGGACGTCTGCAACGTCAACACCTTCCGCTCGACGATCTCCTCCCTCACCCGCGGTAAGCTCTGCAAGCCGCGCGGAGTGGCAGTCCGTCAGGACAGCAAGGGCGGACTTGTCATCGACCTCCATATCAAGGTCACCTACGGCACCAACATCACCGCAGCCGTCAACAGCATAATCCACAAGGTGAGCTTCACCGTCGAGGAGGCTGTGGGTACAGAGGTCCATAAGGTCAACGTCTACGTTGACGACATGAACTCGTAACGTATTGAATGGAGGAAGAACTGTGATAAACGGTTATCTGCTTAAAAACGCCATAATATCGGCGGCTATCACGATAAACAACCGCAAGCGCGAGGTCGATGAGCTCAACGTCTACCCCGTGCCTGACGGCGATACAGGAACGAATATGTCCATGACCATCGGCAACTCCATAAACGAGCTCCGCCGCATGGACGACAGCGTAACGGTCTCCGAGGTCGCTTCCACGGCTGCAACAGCATTCCTCAGGGGCGCCCGCGGCAACTCGGGAGTAATACTCTCGCTGATCTTCCGCGGCATATCGAAGGGACTTGCCGGCTGCGAGGAGGCAAGCTGCGAGGACTTCGCAAGGTCGCTCGAGCTCGGCGTAACAGCCGCATACAAAGCAGTCATGAAGCCCGTCGAGGGAACTATCCTCACGGTAGTCAGGGCAGCGTCCGAGAAGGCAAAGGAGATCGCCCTCTCCACGAGCGACGAGGTCATCTTCTGGAACGAGGTCTGCACCGAAGCCGAAACGGTCCTCGAGCAGACCACCGAGATGCTCCCCCAGCTGAAAAAAGCAGGCGTAGTAGACGCCGGCGGCAAGGGCTTGGCGATAATCTTCCGCGCGATGTACGACGTCTTCAACGGCGGTGCGATAGCGACCCCCGCAGAGAAGACCGCAGCGACCGAAGCAACAGTTGAGAACTTCAGCACTGCCGTCAGCGAGTACGACGACGAGATAACCTACACCTACTGCACGGAGTTCATGGTCGAGAAGAAGGAGGACTGCCCCGACCCGTTCATGCTCCGCGCCTACCTCGAAACGATCGGCGACTGCGTCGTAGTCGTTGACGACGAGGAGATAATCAAGGTCCATGTACATACCGACAACCCCGGCAAGGCGCTCCAGAAAGCGCTTGAATTCGGCTATTTCATCAACGACCCCAAGCCGAAGATAGAGAATATGCGTATCCAGCACAAGAACAAGGTCAGGGAGGCAGAGGCAGCCAAGGAGGGCTTCACCCCTGCGGAGCCCGAGAAGACCTTCGGCTTCGTCGCAGTTGCGGCAGGCCACGGACTCGAGGCAATGTTCACAGACCTCGGTGCGGACGTCGTAGTCAAGGGCGGCCAGACCATGAACCCCTCCACGGACGACATTCTCCGCGCTATACTTGCCACCCCCGCGAGCACAGTTTTCGTGCTCCCGAACAACAAGAACATCATCATGGCAGCAGAGCAGGCAGTAAAGCTGACCGACCGCCGCGTGTGCGTGCTCCAGACCCGTACTATCCCGCAAGGTATCGCTGCAATGCTTGCGTTTGACGAAAGTCAGGGGCTTGCCGAGAACCGCATCGCGATGACCAAGGCATTCGAGAAGGTCCAGACCGGACTTGTCACCTTTGCCGCACGCGACAGCGAGTTCGAGGGACACCAGATCAAGGAGGGCGAGATACTTGCGCTCGACAACGGCAAGCTGAGCTTCACGGAGCGCGACATCAACAAGGCGACCTATAAGCTTGTCAAGAAGCTGACCAAGGGCGACGCGAGCTACGTCACGCTGATACACGGCGCGGACGTCACCGGCGAGAACGCCGAGCAGCTTCAGGAATTTATCCAGAGCAAGCTGGGCGACAGGGTCGAGGTAATGCTCGTGAACGGCGGACAGCCGGTATACTACTACATCATCTCAGTTGAATGAGCGAAACAGCAGCCGGAGCGGTCTCCGGCTGTTTTTTTGTGTATCGAGGCAGAAATTTCGCTGTTTTGGTTGCAATCGGAGCAGATACGTGGTATAATAATAGAGTTATGATATTATGATCCCGAAAGGAAGTTGGACATGAGCAGCATTGCTGGACTTTTCGCAGCCGATCTTGTAATGACCGCCGCAGTGTCGGCGAATTATATACGCTCGGCAGCAAAATATAAATATCTCCCCAAACCCAAGCCGGCAGAGCCCGAGCCGGACGGCACCGAGCTTACCGAGGACTCTATCGACGCGGACGCCCCGGAAAAGGACGCTCCCGCCGAGGAGCCGGCACCCGAGGAGAAAAAAGCCCCCGAGGAGAAAAAAGCTCCCGCCAAGAAGCCCGAGCCTAAAAAACCCGAGGCAAAGAAGAAGCCCGACCCTAAGAAAAAGGCTGCCAGGAAGGCTCCGGAGCCGCAGCAGCCTCAGCCGACAGCGAAGGAGAACGCACTCTCGCTGATAAGCACGATACTCACCGTCATCGTAGTGATAGTCGGCGCAGCGGACATTCTCGGCATATCGGCGTTCGGCGGCTTCAGAGGCGCCTTTGCGGCAATGGCAGTGACCGTAGTGATCGAAATGCTCTGCGACTACGTCCTCCGCTCGAAGTCCTCGCGGCTGCTTCGGTTTGCCCAGAAAATAGCCCTTGCAGCGCTCGTGCTCGAGCTCACCGTCTTTCAGTTCCCGTCGTACCACCTGTTGTTCGGCGGCTACGAGAAGAAGACCATCAAGCCCGCCGACGGCTACTGTGAGAACGTCGATTCGATAAATGCCGACGGCAGTGTCTCCGCGAGCGGAGTGGGCGAGGTGCTCATCTCGTTCGAGGAGCTCGGCATGAAGGTCGGCACGGTCCACGCCAACGTGAAATACGAGGGCAAGGCAGACAACATACAGAAGATAAACTTCATCATAGACGCCGCAGACGCCACCCACGAGGAAATGCGCTACGACGTCATCAGGGGCGAGATAGTCAGCAATAACCCCGACTCCGCATACGTCACAGCACTGATGTCGGGCGATATCCGCGATATCCGCTTCAAATTCACCGGAACGAGCGGCAGCCAGCGCTACACGATCGAGAGCTTCGAGCTCAATGTCATGATACCGTTCACCGTATCGTGGCTGAGGTACTTCCTCATCGTGATACTCGGCACGTTCCTGTACGGTATGCTCAATTCAGCGCTCCTTCTCGCAGCGAGCGGCAAGACCCGCAGACTGTGCAAGGTCACAGCCGCCGTCATCACAGTGATCTCCCTGACCCTCGCGATAGAGATAGTCTTCAAGGAGCTCCCGGACGGCGGACTGAAAAAGCAGTTCGAGCTCAAGTCCGGCGACCAGATAACCGAGGAGATAGTCACTGCCTTTGAGGCAGGACAGGTCTCCCTCACCGAAAAGCCCACCGCCGAGCTCATGGCGCTCGACGACCCCTACGACTGGGGCGTGCGTGAAGCCTCCGGCGCATACTACCGCTGGGACCACGTCTACTACGACGGCAAATACTACTCCTACTACGGAATAGCGCCGGTAGTGCTGCTGTTCCTGCCCTACCACAAGATAACGGGCAATTTCTTCTCGACGAACATCGCCGTGCTGATATTCTGCCTGATAGGCTTGATCTTCCTCACCATGACCTACGACGCTATAATGAAGCGCTGGTTCAGGAAGATACCCGCCGGCTGCTACATCGCAGGGCTCATCATGCTGCACACCGTATGCGGTATCTGGTTCTGCGCAGGACGCACGATCTTCTACGAGATCTCCATATCGTCGGGCTTCGCATTCACGACACTCGGCGCGTTCTTCCTGATCTCGTCCAACGTCATCAGCAAGGGGAAGACCTCGCCCGTGAAAGCGTTCCTCGCGTCGTTCTTCCTCGCGACGGCAGTCCTCTGCCGCCCGACGCTCGCAGTTTACTCAGTATGCGCGTGCATCTACTACCTCTTCGGACTGAAGAAGGCTTCCACAGTGACCACTGCCGAGGGAACGACCTCCCGCAGCATACCCAGGGGCATCATCTACGCCGTGTGCGCACTGCTGCCCTTCATAGTGCTCGGCTCGGTGCAGATGTGGTACAACTACGCGAGATTCGGCTCACCGCTCGACTTCGGTATCCAGTACTCGCTGACCATCAACGACTTCGTTGACTCGCAGTACCACACCCACTTCGTCCTCATCGGACTGTTCAACTACCTCATCGCATTCCCGTCGATAATACCGGAGTACCCCTATGTGACCACCCCGTACTACCGTCTTGGCGCGAACGGCTACTATTTCAGCGACGTCGGCAACACCTCGGGAATCTTCTGGCTGGCGCTGCCGGTATTCGGCTACTTCCTCACAGGACGCGCTCTCCGCAGACTTCCCGACCGCAAGACCCGCCTGAAATGGCTCACGCTGATCGGACTTCCCTGCGTAGTAATGCCGCTCGTGATAATCTGCTCGATATGGGAGAGCGGCTACGCAGTACGCTACGTCGCGGACTTCTCATGGGAGATACTCATGGGCGCGTTCACGGTGCTGTTCTTCCTGTACACAACGAGCAAAAACGAGACCTTGAAGAAGCTGTTCCGCGTGTTCATGGGAGTGTCCATGATAGCAGCACTGGTGATAAACATCCCGCAGATATATCATTTCTCACTGCCCGCCTCGGACTATCCGGAGCTGAGCACATTCTACACACAGGTAATAGAATTCTGGAAGTAATAAAAAAACGCTCCCCTCGGGGAGCGTTTTTCATTTTCACATTGCAGGTGACGCCGCCCTCGGCGTCCCGCAGCGTGACGCTGCACCCAGACACGTTGCCGCTTGCTTCGCTCGCTCACTCTTAACAACGCCCCTACCCGTACATCGCATACGGAACACTTGCTGAACGCCTTTGTAGGGGACGCCGCTCACGGCGTCGCGCTGCCAAAAAAGCTCCCCGAAGGGAGCTTTTTCAATGCAGGATATTATCAGGACTTAACAGGCAGCTCAGTAACGAGCCCCGCCTCATACTGCTGTATAGCGAGAGCGTCGGCGTTGGTAACGCCGTCCCCGTTGCCCGCAACGTCAGCCAGACGCTTGCCCTTGGCGCTGAGCGCGTAGTCATCAGGGTCAGCCTGACTTCTCATGATCGCGACCGCGTCAGCCATATTGACTTCGCCGCTGCAGTTCGCGTCGCCCCAGAGGTCGGAGGAACCGTTGGCTGTGAGTTCACGGCTCGAGCTCACCTTGTTCAGGGTCTGGAAAACGAAGACGATATCCGGGTCCTCAGGCATATCGTAGCCCTCGGGAACGGACGTGATGAGACAAGTCCAGGTGGTCTTGGACGGGTCAGTGATGTTATCCCACTTCATGTCGATGACGTTGAGCCCGTCGCCGGAAACATAGGTCTTGGTACCGAGGTCGTTGCCGCTCTCCTTGCCGGAGATAGAGAACTCAACACCCGGAACAGCCTTGCCTGTGTCCTTGTCAGTGAGAGCCAGCTCGAAGGTCATCGTGGAGTAATCGGGAGCGAGCGGTATCTCGACAGTCACCTCAGCAACGCTGTCGCGGCTGATCGGGATACTCGTATTGAGCGGCGAGGGATACATATACCCCTGCGGAACATCCTTTATTGATACCTCCCAGTAGGTACCATCAAGGCTGTCCATATCGTGCCAGTTTACATTCACAACTTCCGGCTCAGAGCTTGAAACGAACTCCTTAGAGCCGTAGTAAGCACCGTTTTCGCCGCCTCCGCTGATCGAGTAGGTAACGCCGGAGAGCTGCTCACCGGTGTCCTCTGCAACGATGTTCACCTTCACGAGATACTGCGGAGCAACAGGAGTAGTGGTGGTCGTAGTAGTCTCAGTCGTAGTAGTTGTTGTAGTTGTAGTCTCTGTCGTAGAGGTCGGATTCTCGTACTGGATATCCCTGCCGATACCGTTCACAGAGCTGTCAACCGTGCCGGTTCCGTATATCTTGTAGAGACCCGCAGCCGCAGCAACGAGAGTAGCGTTGTAGTCGATACCTACCTCAGAGGACGTGATATCGTTGAGCGCATCGACGTACTGGAAGCTCGTATTTGAGAAGCCTCCCTCGAGCGCACCCGTGAGGGTATAGCCCTTGCCTCCGAAGGTCGCGCCTGCCGCGTTGTACTCGCCCCAGCCGCGCAGACCCGAAGCCGCCTCATGGTGAGGATACTTCGCGGAGATGTCGCTGTATCCGACAACGAGGCATACGTTCTTGGGATTATCGCCGAGTATCATGCTCATCTGGCTCTTCGCCCAAGCGGAGTAATTTCCCTGATCGTGCTCTGTAAGGAGCAGCCCCATGAACTGAGCCGCAGTGTTGTAGCGTGCAGCGCCCCAGCCGTCAGGAACATACCATGTGCCCGGATCATTGAAGTTTCTGGAAGCGAATTTCTGAACGATACTGTAATCGCCGTTTATCTCGCCGTTGAGCACAGAAGCTCCGAGGTAAACGTTGTTCCAGCAGTATATCCAGTTAGGGTCCTTCATGTTGGACTTGAGGAAGTTCTTGTAATTATCCTCCTCGGTCGCAAGGTAGAGGAAGCCCGCAGCGAACGCCTGATCGTCGATATAGCTGTCGGAGTTATAGAAGTTGCTTGCACCCTCAGTCGCGCACTGATTGTACCTTGTGGAGAAATCCCACAGTGCCTTAGCGTAGGTGAGGTCCTCCTCGTTGCCGAAGTTTATGTAGTTGACAGCAAGAGCCGCAGCATATTCAGCCGCGATGTCGCTTGCGCCGCTCGAGGTCTGGAAGACCTTTCTGGACGACTGATCCTGCTCCTCGGGGGGACCCCAGTACTGGTTATGGTCCATATCGCCGTCGCCGATTTGGTAGATGAAGTTGGTGACAGTGCCGCCGCTGAGGGTGGTGCAGTCACGGAAGTACTTGGCGAAGTGGTCGGTGATGAGCTTGAGGTGACCTGTCTGACCGAGCTCATCGAAAACGTCGCCGTACTCCATGTAGCTCCAGCCGAGGGTCGCAGCGGAGTAGCCGGCAGTGATACCGAACTTGACGTGGTCGCCGCAGTCGTGGAAGCCGCCGGGAACGAGGTCGCCGGTGTGACAGTCTCCGCGCCAGGAGAAGCCGCTCTTCTCATCGACCTGATCGCCGCACATATTGGCGTCGTACATATAGAGCGAGTACTGGAGGAGCTTAGCGTAGTTTTCTGTGTCGGGCGCCGCAGACGCCGTGATGACCGCAGTCGGGGCACTGAAAGACGAAGCAGCGCAGACCGCGGCAGTCACCGCCGAAGTGAAGCCGGCAGTGAGTTTTCTTACGAGTTTGAATTTTTTCATGTGTGATTCCTTTCTCGGTACGTTATCGGTCCCCGGCGTATCCGGACACCTATACATTGTAATTATACCATATTTGTTCATCACTTTGTTAACATTCTGTGAACAAATCGGATTTTATGCACGATTTCGTCGGTTTTGTCAAATGGAGACATGGATTTTTGGCGAATGTGACACGTTGGAAAACGAATTTGACACTTGACGGCAGCGTGACGCTGCACCCGGACAAGTTGCAGCTTGCTTCGCTCGCTCACTCTCATTGAAGGCGTTACTTGTACATCGCATACGGAACTAATCAGCAATGGGATTCCAAAGGGTCGACTGACCCTTTGGCGGAGTCCAGAGGCAGCG
>JAFRXR010000101.1 GCA_017443395.1 Ruminococcus sp.
CAGCTTCAGCACCAACGTAATGTATGATTCCGGAAACGCTACTGAGCTCTTCCACCTCACCCTCCAGTACACAGGTGCTGACGGAGAGGTCTACTATGACAAGGTGGCGAGCGGTACCGCAGCAAAGGGCGAGTGGGTCCAGCTTGCGAATACCTCATACACTATCCCCGCGGGCGCGACCGACCTCAACCTCTATGTTGAGACTGACAAGAATACCTGCGATTTCTACATCGACGATGTCGCTGCTGCTGAGAAAGGCACTGTCATTGCGGGTGCAGGTCTTGCTCCGATCGTAACTCCCGGCGACGTAAGCTGCGACGGCGTTATCAACGCTGTGGACATCGCTATGGCACGTCAGGGTATCGTTAGCGGCTTTGCAAGGGCTTACAACGAGGTCGCTGCTGACGCAGACCAGAACGGCACTGTCGAGATAAACGACGTTGTGCTCATTCAGGAGTTCGTACTGGGTCAGATCACTGAGTTCCCGGTATATACCCCTCCGAAGCCCGCTTTCAACTATGACTCCGCAGTTTCCTATCACGAGCCCAGCAATGGCGAGAACTACCTCGACCGCATCGCTGAGGCTGGTACGGTGACCAAGGAGTACTACAACGGTATCAACGGTCAGAAGGCACTCAACGTTTACACTCCTTACGGCTATGATCCGTCCAAGAAGTACAACATCTTCTACCTCATGCACGGCGGCGGTGAGAATGAGAATACCTGCTTCAGCGACGAATATAAACTGCAGAATATCTTCGACCACATGATAAAGAACGGCGAGATCGAGCCGATGATCGTCGTTTGTCCTACATTCAACGGCTGCCCCTCTCCCGATAACAACATGGGTGCAGGTACTGTATGGGACGAGATGCGCCAGAGCATTATCCCGTTCGTTGAGAGCAAGTACTCCACATACGCTGAGGACACGACTATCGACGGCCTCAGGGCTTCAAGATTCCACCGCGCTTACGGCGGCTTCTCGATGGGAAGCGGTTCGACATGGAACAACTTCTGCAATAACCTCGACATCATCGCGTACTTCATGCCGCTGTCCGGTCACTGCTGGCTCGGCGCTCAGGGTATCCAGAACGCGATCGACCAGTCCGGCTTCACTCAGAGAGATTACTTCGTATTCGCTGCGACAGGCGACGATGACATTGCATACGGCAATATGATGACCCTTATGCCTACTCTCCAGGCTGATACAAAGCGCTTCACCTACACCTCTGACTTCTCGCAGGGCAACCTCTACTTCCTGGTTGCGCCCGGCAAGACTCACTGGTGGGGCGTTGTAAGGTGGTACATCTACGACGCGCTCCCGTACTTCTTCCACGAGGGTACATGATCTGAATATGAAAAATGCGGTAGGGGCTGATTTGGCTCTTACCGCATTTTGTTTACCTTATCCCGAGCTCAGCGTCTTCGTCGTTGAGCTTGTCGTATTTCAGGACGTAGTCCCAGACCTCCTGCACGGTCGTGAATGCCACTCCGACGTAGCTGTCCGCGCAGCCGTAGTAAATGGCGATGCGTCCGGTATCGGAGTCGGTGAGCGTCGCGCACGGGAAGCACACATTCGGCACGAAGCCTCGCTCCTCGTACCACTCCTCGGGGGTGAGTATGTAGTTCGAGCAGCGGTGGAGCACCTTCGACGGCTCGGCGAGGTCGAGTATCGCTGCACCGATGCTGTAGACGTATCCGTTGCAGGTGTGAACGACGCCGTGGTAGAACATCAGCCAGCCCTCGCTGGTCTCGATCGGAGCGGAGCCGCCGCCGATCTTCAGGCTCTCCCACCAGCTCCCGGACTTGCCCATGACGTGTCTGTGACGTCCCCAGAATTCCATGTCGGGGCTCTCCGAGAGGAAGATCTCGCCGAAGGCAGTATGGCCGTTGTCGCACGGGCGCGAGAGCATGACGAAGTTGCCGTTTATCTTACGCGGGAAGAGGACTGCGTTGCGGTTGTAGGGGAGGAATGGGTTCTCGAGGCGGGTGAAGGTCTTGAAATCAGTAGTTTTCGCGATACCGATCGTCGGACCGAACATATCCTGACACCACATGATGTAGTAGGTGTCATCGACCTTGACGAGGCGCGGGTCGTAGGCGTATGGCGGAAGAAAGAGCTTGCCGCTCTTGTCGGTGAAGGGGATACGCTCAGGGTCGAACTCCCAGCGGATAGCATCGCGGCTGCGCCCGAGGTAGATATGAGGGATACCGTCGCGCTACTCGGCGCGGAAAACGCCGATATATCCGTCCTCATAGGGCATTACGGCGCTGTTGAAGATCCTGGCGACATTGGGCAGAGGGTTGCGCCCGATGATCGGATTCCCAGAGTATCTCCAGACGGGAGCTGTGCAGCCGGCAGGCTTTTCCTGCCACGGCATGCTCGGGAGAGGGCTGCCGATGAGTTTTATCTGTGACATTGTGTCCTCCGTTCAGCTTAACTTATCAATAAATTAAGCGTTATAGTGATTAAATTTATTATACACCATTTCATGCATTAAGTCAAGATTTAATCTGCATTTCAGTGACTGAAAAATCCAGAAAAAAGTCACAAAATTCTATAGATTTTTCGGCGCGTATGTATTATAATGGTATTATCAAATTTGATCGGAGCATAAAAATGAATATTCATGAATTTATCAACGGCATTTCAGGCGGGGCGTTCGACGCGCAGCTCAGGCGGCTGTACGGCAGCTCCCCGCGCGCTATCCTGCGCCACAAGACCCGCTATATCAGCGCCGCCGAGCATTTCTCGCGCCTCTATCCCGAGCGCGCCGAGATATGCGTTTTCTCGGCTCCCGGGCGCTCTGAGATAGGCGGCAACCACACAGATCACCAGCACGGCTGCGTGCTCGCGGCGGCAGTTGACCTCGATGTCATCGCGATCGTCGCCTTCCACGACGAAAAGGTCATAAGGCTCAAGTCTGAGGGCTATCCCGAGGATATCGTAGAGCTCGACGATCTCTCCGTACAGGACGACGAGACGGGCAGCTCCACTGCGCTGATACGCGGTATCGCGGCTGGCTTCGCGAAGCTCGGGGTGGAGGTCGGCGGCTTCGACGCTTACACCTCCTCCGAGGTGCTCAGCGGAAGCGGTCTTTCGTCCTCGGCGGCATTCGAGGTGCTCGTGGGGACTATCATCGACAGGCACTACAACGACGGCAATGCCGGCGCTGTGGAGATCGCGAAGATCGGAAAATTCGCGGAAAACACCTACTTTGGCAAGGCGAGCGGGCTCATGGACCAGACTGTCAGCTCGGTGGGCGGGTTCGTATTCATCGACTTCGCTGACCCTGCACAGCCGGTCATCAGACCCGTGCAGTTCGACTTCGAGAGGGCGGGCTACTCGCTCTGCATCACCGACACCAAGGGCAGCCATGCCGACCTCACCGAGGACTAGGTCTCCATTCCGACCGAGATGAGGCGCGTCGCGGAGGAGCTGGGGTACGACGTTCTGGGCGAGGCTGACGAAGAGCAGTTCTATGCGGAGCTGCCGGAGCTGCGGGAGCGCTGTACAGACCGTGAGCTGCTCCGCGCGGCGCATTTCTTCGGCGAGAACAGGCGGGCACAGCTCGAGGCGGAGGCGCTCGAAAACGGCGACACAGAGGAGTTCTTTGCGCTCGTGAGGCAGTCGGGCGAGTCGTCGGCGGAGCTGCTGCAGAACCTCTACTCCTGCCGGAAGCCGGAGCACCAGGAGATACCGCTCGCGATAATGCTGTCGAAGCGCTTCCTCGGCGGTGACGGCGCCGTGCGGGTACACGGGGGCGGCTTCGCGGGGACGATACAGGCGTTTGTGCCGAGCTACCGCGCTGCTGATTATCAGGCTGAAATGGAGCGTATCTTCGGCGAAAAAAGCTGCTACATACTGAACGTGCGTCCTTTAGGCGGGACGG
Source organism: Ruminococcus sp. (assembly GCA_017443395.1). Lineage (GTDB taxonomy): Bacteria > Bacillota > Clostridia > Oscillospirales > Ruminococcaceae > Ruminococcus. The sequence goes on from JAFRXR010000101.1 coordinate 3,894, forward strand.
AGCTCACGCTCGGATAAAGTAAAAAGGAGTTTAAAAATGAAAAGAAATACCCTCTCATTCATCACCGCTGCCGCTGTGATGACCGCTCTTGCGGCTGGCTGCGGAAGCAAAAGCGGGAGCAGTCAGGAGAACGTCTCCCAGACCGAAACACAGGCAGAGGCTCCATCTGATGAGACCGAGACAGAGATCACGACTGCGGCTGGTACGGTCAAGGGACCATTCGTGAAGCCGGACGTTGACGTCACCGAAATGCGCGATATCACGACGATGGAGCTCGTCAAGGAAATGGGGCTCGGCATAAACCTCGGCAACACCTTCGAGGCGTGCGGAGGCTGGATAAACGGCAATTCCGTCAGTGACTACGAGGTCGCGTGGGGAAGTCCCATAATTACGGAGGAGATCATCGAGGGCTATGCGGCTGAGGGCTTCGGCGTGCTGCGCGTGCCGGTGGCGTGGTCGAATCTCATGACCGAGGACTACACCATTGACCCGACCTACATCGAGCGCGTGCATGAGGTCGTGGGCTGGGCGCTTGAGGACGGGCTTTACGTCATCATGAATATCCACTGGGACGGCGGCTGGTGGGAGGATTTTCCCGCCGAGACCGACCGCTGCATGGAGAAATACACCGCGATATGGACACAGCTATGTGATGCTTTCGGCGACTACGGCGACAGGCTGATGTTCGAGTCGCTCAACGAGGAGGGCGGCTGGGAGAGCCTCTGGAACCGCTATTCCGGCAGCACTGAGGGCAAGGACGTCTCTTATCAGCTCCTCAACGACATCAACCAGCAGTTCGTAGACATTGTCCGCGGCTCAGGCGGGAAAAATGCCGAGCGTCACCTGCTCATCGCGGGCTACAATACCGATATCGACCTCACCTGCGACCCGCTCTTTGTCATGCCTGACGACCCTGCGGGGCGGTGTGCGGTGTCTGTCCATTACTACACGCCATCGACGTTCTGTATCCTTGATGCGGACGCCGACTGGGGCAAGGCGAAGACTTCATGGGGCTCCCCGCGCGACAAGGCGGAGCTCGAGGGCTATATGGACAAGGTCAGGACGACCTTCATCGACAATGGTATCCCCGTTATTGTGGGAGAATTCGGCGCTGTCGCGATAAAGAACAAGACCCCCGAGGAGGTCAGGAGCTATAACGTCGCAGTCGTTCAGGCGGCGTATGACCGCGGTATCTGCATGGTGCTGTGGGACATCACCGACGTCTTCTACGACAGGACGGCGTGCGAATTCAAGGATCAGGAAATGCTCGCGGGAATGCTCGGGGCGGCAGGTCAGACGGGCTGACGTCCGTGTGCTAAGCGGAATAAGATTCAGGCGGACTGGAGGAGCTTTACCTCAGTCCGCCTTTCGTATTGGGCAGAGTACTGATACCAGCTATGCCGTAGTATGTTATTCTATTGACATTTTTTGACGTATATGGTATAATCTTTTTATAGATGTGCCGGATAACAAAGGAATGGCACATCATTTTCAATGAATATAGGAGGGAAAATAGTGGAATACGTCATCAGGACAAAAGAACTGACCAAGATGTACGGCCATAAGGCTGCCGTGGACAAGGTCAGCATGAATATCGAAAAGGGCGATATCTACGGATTTATAGGCAAAAACGGCGCCGGTAAGACCACTACCATGAAGATGCTGCTCGGAATGATATTCCCCAACGGCGGAACGATGGAGCTCTTCGGCAAGCCTGCCAATAACGCTTCACGCCGCAGGATAGGCTCTCTCATCGAGGCACCCGGTATCTACAAGGGCTGCACCGCATACGAGAACCTCAAGCGCTTCTCGCTGCTGTACGGCGGCGACGACAAGAGCATCAAGGAGCTCCTTGAGCTCGTCAACCTCAGCAACACCGGCAAGAAGAAGGCGGGCGCCTTTTCGCTCGGAATGAAGCAGCGTCTCGGCATAGCTATCGCAATGCTCGGCGACCCGGAGGTGCTCGTTCTGGACGAGCCCGTAAACGGTCTTGACCCCGCTGCTATCAAGGGCGTGCGTGATACGCTCCTCAACCTCAATCAGGAAAAGGGTACCACAGTCCTCATATCGAGCCACCTTCTCGGCGAGCTCGCTAAGATCTCCACACGCTACGGGATAATCAACAGCGGCGTGCTCGTTGAGGAGGTCTCTGCGCAGGAGCTCGAATCAAGGTGCCGTCAGACACTCGTTATCAAGTGCAGGGACACTGCCGCTGCGGAGACAGCTCTCCGCGAAAAGCTCGGGATCGCAGAGATCGAGACGGCAGGGGATACTATCACGCTCCTCAGCGGACTTGAACGCGCAGAGGAGATCAATACCACACTCGTCAGCGCAGGCGCGGGTGTATTCGATCTGCATACGACCACCGCTGACATGGAGGATTACTTCATAGAAAGGATCGGTAGATAATGAGAAGGATACTCAGATTTGAATTCCACAAGCTGTTCAGACAGCGCAGCTTCTATATATGTTCGCTCGTGACGGCAGTGCTGCTGATACTCGGGATACCGGTCTTTACGAAGATCGCAAAAATGGAATTGAGCGGCTGGGAATATGCTGCTATGGTCCTGAGCAATTCGCAGTACACGATGATACTCGGCATATTCACCTCACTGTTCATCTGCGATGACTTCGATCAGCAGGTCCTGAAAAACATCTACTCCAAGGGCTACAGCCGCAGGAAGGTTTTCGTCGGGAAGTACATCTCCTCGCTCTTCGCGGCTGGTATGATGTATCTATTCGATATCATCGTAGCATTCATCGGCGGCACAGTAGTCTGGGGCGTGGGCGAGGTAGGAGACTCTATCCGCACGCTTTTCCTGCAGGGGCTGGTGCTCATCGGATACCATGCGTTCTTCTTCGCTCTGTCGATGATCCTCGGCAGGACGGGTCCCTCGATAGCTATCGGCATTGTCGCGACCACCATGATAACCCTCGTGCTCACGATACTCGACGTTATCTTAAAGCCCAAGAAGTTCTCCTTCACGGACTACTGGCTGGACGCATTCCTGAACAACGCCGGAGACTCCGATGTCAAGACCAAGGTCCTCGCCGTTTCGTTAGTCGGCACGTTCCTCTTCGCTGCTGTGTTTCTTGCTGTCGGATACGCATTCAACAGGAAGAAACAGGTCTGATATACCAGAAAAAGCTGAGGCGCCTGCAGTTCGCAGGCGCTTTTTGTGTCCGCAGGTATTGAAAAAATCGCGCGGAGATGCTATAATGAACGTATAGAATTGACTCCCGGACAGACAGCATGACGAATACTGGTATCAAACGAAAAGGAGAATCGGACTATGCAGAATTTTGATTACATGACACCCACCCGCCTCGTCTTCGGAGAGGGCTGTATCGCAAAGCTCCCGGAGGCGCTCGGAGCTATCGGCAGAAAGGTGCTGCTCACCTACGGCGGAGGCAGTATCAAGAAGAACGGGCTCTACGATAAGGTCATGGAGCTCCTTCCGGACTTTGAGATAACCGAGCTTCCGGATATCCAGCCCAACCCCAAGTACGACCCGAGCGTGCTCGACGGCGTAAGGCTCTGCAAGGAGAACGGTATCGAGGTGATACTCTCTGTGGGCGGCGGAAGCGTCCTTGACTGCTCAAAGGCTATCGCGGCGGGCGCGCTGTATGACGGCGACCCATGGGACCTTATCTCCTACAAGGTCAGGGCGAAGGCTGCGCTGCCTATCGTGGACATCATCACCCTCGCCGCAACAGGCAGTGAGTACGACTGCGGCGGCGTTATCTCGAGGACTGAGACGAAC
>JAFRXR010000102.1 GCA_017443395.1 Ruminococcus sp.
AGGGAATGTTGGCGCTGTACTTGCCTGTCACGAGGTCGTCCTCGCAGAGATATGCAAGCTGGACGCCGTCGATCACTCTGTTGATGAGCGTTTGCGGGTCGGCGGGAGCGGCGGTCATGCCGTTTATACTGCAAATGCGGTCATATGCGGCGATGTATTCGCTGCCGGACATGAGGTAATATTTGGCGGTGTCGATAGTGTTGTAGCAGACATAGCCGTTATCGAAGAAGTAAAGCCGCTCGTCGTCTAATGAGAAGCTGATGACGTTCGCGGAATCCTTGTATTCTTTGGTCTCTATGCTCCAGTCAAGGGTGTCGAACCAGTTGGCGAGATCTTCGGCTTCCTGCTCAGTGAGGGCGATCGTGTCGGTTTCGCTGATCTCTGATGCTGAAGCCAATGCAGATGTGAAGCCGCTGTGCTTTTCGAGGGGGCAATTGCTCGCCCCGGGGAGACGGTTCTGTATGGCGCTCTGCATTTTCGTGCAGAGTCCCTCGGGGGCTTTGTAGTAGGCGGCATTGTAAGGGTAGCCCTCGGGAGCTGCGGCGGGATTGTTGTAATAGAAAACGGATATCACGTCGTCGTCGGAAAAGCCTATCGCCCAGTGGAAGCCGTAAACATAATTTGTGACCGGTACATCTGAAGCACTCATGAGCATTGCTGTGCGGTCGGCGGTCTCCTGCTCGTCAAGTCTTTCGAGGCTGTCGGCATTTGCAAGGAGTTCCTCCTTGATGTAGCTCTCGCATTCGTCGGTGAGGTCTTGAAAGGTATTATCGAGTTCAACGTCTGTGAGGTCGAAGTATGGGGCTAAGTATACAAGGGCGCGCTCAAGGCTGTAGTAGCTCCACCATTCATTTGAGTCGTTATCATCTGTGCTGATGTAGTCAGCATACCAGTTGGTATAATCGCCGCCGTCAAAGGTGTACAGTGAGTATTCGCCGTCCTTCGACTCAACTGCGCAGCCGTAAGTGCTGAAGTAAAGAGTCTGCTCGTCTCCGCCTATACCGTGGATGGTCACTCCGTCTCCGCAGTAGGTGCTCTTGATGTCAACGCCCTCCCAGTCTTCGGAATCAAGATCGACCTTCTCCCAGTTATTGGAATCGAGCCAGTTAACAAACGTATCTACCGCTATTTCCGGCATTTCGCCCCATGAGTATTCGCACATCCAGAGCGTGAAGCCGCCAAAGCTGCCGAACGGTGTCTCTATCATACCTTCTGTTATCTCGTGCCTGTTGTCAGGCATATTGTGCAGACGGTAGGCTATTCCGCCAGCCGTTCCGCCTACTATCGCGAACGCTGCTGCCGTTGCCGCAAAGCTCCTCCATGTCCGCTTCGGCACGCGCTCAAGGTGGTCTACCTTTTCGGTGTAATCGTCCATTTCTATGCTTCTCTGTGCCGGCTGTGAGAGCCTCCGCTCCATTTCTGTGCGGAAATCGTCGCTGAGCTTTATGCCGTCAAGAGCTCTTCTGTATTCACTGCGTTTCATAAGCGTCCTCCCTTTCTATCTCCATTTTCAGCTTCCTTCTCCCGCGCTGGAGGAGCGAGCTCACTGTGTTTTCGCTCCTGCCGGTCATCCCGGCTATCTCCCGGAGGTTGTAGCCCTCGTAGTAGTATAGGTAGATGACCTCTGCATATTTTTGCGGGAGCGAGGCGATCTGCGCTCTGAGCTCGCGCGCCGCTATATCATCGCCGGGCGCTGCCTGCTCTGGTATCTCGTCGAGAGGCTGGGTGCGGCTCATGCGGAAGCTCTTGCGCAGGTTCCGGCACTTGTTTATCGTCACGCGCAGGAGCCATGCTTTAAGATGTTCGTCGTCGTTGAATTCCTGCGGCTTGGCATGGAGTGTGAGGAATACATCCTGCGTGATATCCTCGGCTTCCTGATAGCTGCCGCAGGCGGCATAAGCCGCTCTGAGAACGGTGTCGCCGTATAGTCTGAATGCATATAATGCTATGTTGTCTTTCATGGCGTCTGACCCCCTTTCACTAATAACACAACCGGAGAGGACATTTCCGTGCATTGCTTTCA
>JAFRXR010000017.1 GCA_017443395.1 Ruminococcus sp.
ATGCGGCTGTGATACCCTTTCCGAGTCCCGAAACGACTCCGCCTGTTACGAAAATGAATTTTGACATTTTTCTTATGCTCCTTGAAATACATTTATGAGAAAGGCATTCCGCAGACCGGTGGAGAATTCATCTGGATTTTTAAGATGTGTCTGCGGAAGCCTTGGTCAGCTTATGCCTTTTCCCACTCCGCCGAGTCGTGGAGCGCGTTGTAGCCTTCCTCGCCTGTACGTATCTTGATGACGTTCTCGATGTCGTAGATGAACATCTTGCCGTCGCCGTAGTTGCCTGTGTAGAGAGCAGCCTTAGCAGCCGCTACAACCTTTTCAACAGGTACCGCACATACTGCGATCTCAGCCTTTACCTTGGGAAGCAGGTTCATCTCAACAGTAGCACCGCGGTAGTAGTTTTTCTGTCCGTTCTGCATACCGCAGCCGAGGACGTTCGTGACTGTGATACCCTTTACGTCGATGTGCTCCATAGCCTCGATGAACTGCTGGAGTTTCTGCTGCTTGAAGATAACTACGATATTTGTAAGCTTTGTTGCACCGTCGGGAGAAGGTGTCGAGTAGTTCTTTACCTCTACCGCTTCATCGACTGTAACAGCGGGAGCTTCGGGTGTACCGACCTTCTTCACGCTCTTTGCGTCGTCCTTGGTGTAGCCGTACATACCTGCATCTGTAAGTGCGGGAGCGAAGTCAGCGTAAGAGGAGATGAGACCGTGCTCTGTAACGTCCAGACCTATGATCTCTTCCTGCTCGGAAGCACGGAGACCGATAGTTGCCTTGATGAGGTAGAATACGATAACCATTGAAACTGCCGTGAAGCCTGCGATTGCAGCGAAGCCTGTGAGCTGTCTGCCGAGGAGTCCGAAGCCGCCGCCGTAGAACAGACCTGCGAGCTGGTCACCGTTCTGGTCAACGAGCGAGTAGCCGGGAACTTCGGGGTTAGCAAGGAGTCCGACTGCGATAGTGCCCCAGATACCGTTCATCATGTGAACTGCAACTGCACCGACAGGGTCGTCGATGTGGAGAACATAGTCGAGGAACCATACGCCGAAGCAAACGAGTAAGCCTGAAACGATACCGACTACTGTAGAGCCGAGAGCGTCCGTGACATCACAGGGAGCTGTGATACCAACAAGTCCTGCGAGTGAAGCGTTCAGACACATCGAAACATCGGGCTTGCCGTACTTGACCCAAGTGAATATCATACACGTTACTGTTGCAACTGCGGGAGCGATAGTAGTTGTAAGGAATACCGAGCCGAGCTGGTCGATTGAAGTACAAGCCGCACCGTTGAAGCCGTACCAGCCGAACCACAGAATGAATACGCCGAGCGCACCGATCGTGAGGTTGTGTCCGGGGATAGCGTTTACCTTTGTCTCGCCGTCCTTGGTCTTGTGGAATTTACCGATTCTGGGTCCGAGGATAGCTGCACCTACGAGTGCTGCGATACCGCCGACCATGTGGATATGTGCCGAGCCTGCGAAATCGTGGAAGCCCCACTGGCTGAGCCAGCCGCCGCCCCAGCCCCAGTGTGCCTCTATCGGATACACAACAGCGCTGATGATAGCGGAGTATACGCAGTAGGAAAGGAACTTTGTGCGCTCTGCCATAGCTCCCGAAACAATGGTAGCTGTGGTCGCGCAGAATACGAGGTTGAATACGAAGTTCGACCAGTCGAACGAGCCGTAGGAAGTGAAGATGTCAAATCCGGGCTTGCCGATGATGCCGACTGCGTCCTCTCCGAAGAGGAGACCGAAGCCTATGAGTATGAAAACTACTGTACCGATACAGAAGTCCATAAGGTTTTTCATGATGATGTTGCCGGCGTTCTTTGCGCGGGTGAATCCTGTCTCCACCATTGCGAAGCCTGCCTGCATGAAGAATACCAATGCGGCGCCGATAAGGAACCATACACCAAAGACCAGACCGCTGGTCCCGTCCATGGCTTGTTGTAAGATCGTCTGAGTGTCCATAGTAATACCTCCTGAAATTAGACTTAACAGCATTTTTATACCATTTCCTAAAACGCCATTGTTATTGGGGGTATAAAATAAAATGGGGTGCAGAAGTCCTGAGACTTCATACACCCCTTTGTGTATGGAATTAGCGCTATAAAACCAAAAAGAGCTGCGGACTCGTCATCCGCAGCTCCCTTGCTGTTTACAATGCCATTATAGTCCCTCGTGGAAGATTTGTCAAGGGCTTTTTCAAAATTTGACGTTTCGCACATATTCCACTTTAAAGCGGCGAACAATAATGTCCAATTGTACAGAAATGCGCTTTCAAGTGTGAAAAAGCTGCTGCGCCGCCTTGTTTTGTGTCTACTAACAAAAATTTGTTAGCATCTGCAAATATTTTGTTATTGTATACAAACTTTCTGCTTTTTGATTGACAAATCAGCCCGGAGGTGGTATCCTTATCTTGTTATAAAGCGCTAACACACATTTAAGAATGGAAGTGTTGTAATGATGCCGCTCAGTATGGCAGATCAGGAGAAGGAATGCGTTATCCGCAAAATAGGCGGGAATCCGGAGGTCAAGAAGCACCTTGAGGATCTTGGGTTCCACGTCGGCGGAACAGTGAGCCTGGTTTCAAGGCTCGGTGAAAACGTGATCGTCAAGGTCAAGGAATCACGAGTCGCGATAAGCGAAGAGCTCGCAAGAAAAATAATGGTGTGAGGTGGAGAAGATGAAAACATTGAGAGAGACTGCTATCGGTGATACAGTAAAGGTCGTGAAGGTCCGCGGAGAGGGCGCTGTAAGACGCCGGATCATGGATATGGGAATAACCAAGGGCGCAGAGGTGACTGTCCGCAAGGTGGCGCCGCTGGGAGATCCTATCGAGGTGACCGTGCGCGGCTATGAGCTTTCGCTCCGCAAGGCTGATGCGGAAATGATAGAGGTCAGCTGAAGAGGTCTGTCCTCTTTTTATTGAATATAAGTTAGCATAAGCTATCTATTTGAAAGGAAGAATATATAAAATGAGTATTCGCATTGCCCTTGCAGGCAACCCGAACTGCGGCAAGACCACGCTGTTCAATGCTTTGACCGGAGCTAACCAGTTTGTCGGAAACTGGCCCGGAGTTACTGTCGAGAAGAAGGAGGGAAAGCTCAAAAAGCACGGCGATGTTATCGTCACTGACCTGCCGGGTATCTACTCGCTGTCGCCGTACACTCTCGAGGAAGTGGTTGCGAGAAACTACCTCATCGGCGAGCGTCCAGACGCGATACTGAACATCATCGACGGCACCAACCTCGAGCGCAACCTCTACCTCACGACTCAGCTCGTGGAGCTCGGTATCCCTGTAGTAGTTGCCGTTAATATGATGGACGTCGTGAAGAAAAACGGCGACAAGATCAATATCGCCGAGCTTTCAAGGCAGCTCGGATGTCAGATAGTTGAGATATCCGCTCTGAAAGGCACCGGCATCGACGAGGCCGCAAATGCTGCGATAGCCGCTGCGAAAAACGGCAAGACTATCCCCCAGCATACGTTCAGCGGACCCGTTGAGCACGCTATCGCTCACATCGAGGAGGCAGTCGTTCATGATATGCCCGAGGAGCAGCAGCGCTGGTACGCACTCAAGGTGTTCGAGCGCGATGACAAGGTCATGGAGCAGCTGAATATCTCCGAAAAGGTAAAGGCTCACATCGAGGAGGATATCACTGCTGCGGAAAAGGAGCTCGACGACGACGCGGAATCTATCATCACGAATGAGCGATACATCTACATAGCAGACGTCATCAAGGCTTCCTACAAGAAGAAAAGCGCGGGCAAGCTCACCTCGTCCGATAAAATTGATAAGGTCGTTACCAACCGCTGGCTGGGACTTCCTATCTTTGCGGTCGTCATGACGCTTGTATACCTCATAGCAATGAAGGGTCCCGGTGCATGGGCAACCGACTGGACCAACGATAATCTGTTCGGAGACGGCTTCCACCTGTTCGGTATCGGCTCGTCTAAGTACTCCGAGGTCGCTGACGAGTACTCGGGCGCACAGCAGATAATCGACGGCTACGAAGCGTATATCGAAGAAAACGGCAGTGCTCCCGAGGGAGAGTTCACCTACTCCGTTGAGGACGAGGAGACTCTCGAAACAACAGATGAAACGGCTTCTATCGCTGACTACGAGAACGCGCTCGCTACAGTTGAGCGTATCGGCGAGGAGCCTGATCCTGCGGATTACGGTGTGTTCGTTCCCAGTATACCCGCGATAGTCGAAAGCGGTCTCGACAAGGTCGGCGCTGCTGACTGGCTGAAGGGTCTTATCCTTGACGGTATCGTTGCAGGTGTGGGTGCAGTTCTCGGATTTGTACCGCAGATGTTAGTTCTGTTCTTCCTGCTGGCTGCTCTTGAAGCCTGCGGATATATGGCGCGTATCGCATTCGTTCTCGATCGTGTGTTCAGAAAGTTCGGTCTCTCCGGCAAATCCTTCATTCCTATGCTGGTAGGCGTGGGCTGCGGAGTTCCCGGTATCATGGCTTCGAGAACTATCGAAAACGAGCGCGACAGACGTATGACTATCATGACCACGACATTCATCCCCTGCGGTGCGAAGGTACCGTTCATAGCTATGATCGCGGGCGCTATTTTCGGCGGCTCGCCGCTCATCTCGGTATCGGCTTACTTCATCGGTATGGCTGCTATCATCGTTTCGGGCATCATGCTCAAG
>JAFRXR010000103.1 GCA_017443395.1 Ruminococcus sp.
ACCAGTACACTGACATTAAAGATCTGGATTCTGAAATAATCAACGAGCTTATAGATAAGATACTTGTTCATCATAAGGAAGAAATTGACGGCAATACTTATCAGCAGGTCGAAATATACTATAAGTTTGTGGGAAACCTGAACCGAACCGCACAGAATGCGGCGTAAAGGCAATAGAGGGAACATCTGTTCCCTCTATGTCCAAACACGTAGTCGCGTGTTCAAGTCACGTTTCCAGCTCCAGCGCCAAGCGGGCGCGCGCAGTTTCGCGGTTCAGTTGTTCTAAGCCGCGAATTTTTTTCGCGTTCCATACCGTATCTGAACCATTCCGCATTTATACAAACCCGCTTAGAACAGACTTCTAAGCGGATTTTGTTTTGGCAATCATTAGTACCGCATCAGCCAGCTGCTCTTAATTGCCACCATTATATCATCGTTGCTTCAAGCTGTAAAGATTACAACTCTCACCAATTGTATGACAAAAGTCACATATTATGGAACCTGACATTTTTTGCGGTGGGAGCTATTGATTAATTGTGCGGAATGTGATACAATTTAGTAAAAACAAGGGGTGCAAAAGCTCTGCAATGAAGGCGGAATTGACGTATCCGACCTGTCTGACTAAGAATAAACGGTACGGAGATGAAAACAGGAGGTAAAATATGAAGGTAGTGATCATAACAGGAAGCGCTCACAAGAACGGAACGACTGCTTGTCTGACCGAGCAGTTCATCAAGGGAGCGGAAGAAGCGGGTCACGAGATATTCCGCTTTGATGCGGCAAGCAAGGACGTCCACCCGTGTATCGCCTGCGAGAAATGTCACGGCGAGTCGCCTGCCTGCGTATTCAAGGACGATATGCAGGAGCTCAATCCGCACCTGATAGAAGCCGATGCCGTTGTATTGGTATCGCCTATTTACTACTACGATATCAACGCGCAGCTAAAGGCTGTTATCGACCGATTCTACGCCAACGACGCTGTTCTGCACGGCGGCAGGAAGGCTGTGCTCATGGTCGCGATGGCTGACAATAACGCCGAAACAGCAAGGGGCGCACTTGCATCATTCAAGGGTATGACGAAATATCTTGAATGGGATATCGCAGGCACAGTGGTCGGCGTAAACTGTATGACAGCGGAAGCGATAAGATGCACCGATTATCCGAAACAGGCTTATGAGCTCGGAAAGTCGCTGTGAGCGTAAGCGGAGTGGGCGTTATGAAACGCGAATTGGGAATAGCACGCTGCGGACTTGCCTGCTGCCTGTGCTCGGAGAACGTAAAATGCAAGGGCTGCGGACAGGACGGCTTCCTCGAGCTGGACTGGTGCAAGGACGCAGAATGGTGCGAAAACAGGAAGTGCTGCATAGAAAAGGGCATAGCGAGCTGCTGTGAATGCGGCGAGAGCGATTGCAGGAAGGGGCTGTTCGGCAGCAAGATAAAGGCGCTGGCGTTCACGGAATTTGCCCGCAGATACGGTGTTGAGGAGCTCCTCGACTGCCTCGAGCGCAACGAAAAGGCGGGGATAGTATATCACCGCGAGGGCATTATCGGCGACTACGACGACTTTGACGACCTCTGGGAGCTGATAGACTTTATCAGGAGCGGGAAACGGCAATGAACATAACAGTGATGAGAGCGACCGAAACGTGGCAGCAGGCGGGAGCCTACTACGTCCGCATACAGGGCATGGCAAAGCAGCACAATATCACTCTGCGCCGCGAGTTCGACGAGCACGACACGCCCGATACGAAGTACATAGTTCTGCTCGACGACGATTTCCCCATCGCGACTGCGCGTTTCTACCCGATAGACGCTGCTTCCGCAATGATAGGGAGGGTAGTCGTGCTGCCCGAATACCGTGGAAAGGGGCTCGGGGAGAAGGTCGTCACGGAAGCCGAGGACTGGCTGCGCGAGCTCGGATATACCACAGCCGTGGTCGAGAGCCGCGACACCGCAACGGGCTTCTACGGAAAGCTCGGCTACACCGTCACCGACAGCAGTATCATCCACGGCGACACCTTCGACTGCATAAGAATGGAAAAGCAGCTATAAACCGAAACAAAGTCGGACGGAGCTCCCGCGCTCTGCCCGACTTTTTTATGGGCTGAATTTAACTTCACCGCCGTTTCGTGGTATAATAAATACGCATTGCTCATAAAAACGGCATCAGCTTCAACTAATGAACGAACAGCGAGGTTCAGGGATCATGTGTGAAAAATCAGCATCAGAAAACGTCAGGATAACGAAAGTGCAGCTCGTCCCGCTGGAGGCTTCCGACCGCGAACGCTTCATCAGGGACAATCAGGACGCGTTCAATTACGGCGCGCTGGAAGAGTTCGGTCAGCGCGACGACCACTTTGAGGAAGACGGCGAGATAATTTCGCACGAAACGATATCCCGCGCCATTGACGAAGGGGAGGCTTACCGCATAGTACAGGGCGGCAAAGCTGTCGGCGGAGTCGTGCTGAAAACAGAATACGACCACGGCGAACTGGAGCTGCTTTTTGTGTCACCCGCTGTTCACAGCAAGGGTATCGGCTATGCAGCGTGGTGTGCCGTCGAGGAGATGCACCCCGAAGTGACGGTATGGGAGACGGTCACGCCATACTTCGAGAAGCGCAATGTCCATTTCTACGTCAACCGCTGCGGCTTCCATATCGTTGCATACTACAATGAGCATTTCTGTGACCCCAAAGATACCGACGGCGAGCTTTTCGATATGTTCGCATTTGAAAAGGTACTGCCGTCAACTCCCGAATCTGTTCGGGAGCAGATAAAGCGTATCACCCGTTACGAGGACATCATGCAGCAGGCTGCGGACGGCTCGGAAGAGCTGCTCGGACAGCTGTCGGACTATTACGGCAGCCCCGCATGGAAGCGCGACTTTGCCGCTGACGAGGCGGGGCTCCTCCCGAAGGAGCTGAAACGCGGCGTGCTCTCCGAGGACGGTATCTGCGACCTGCTTGAGCGGTGATGCTCCTGCCCCGCTGCGGGCGAGGCTGTTCGGGAGAGTCCGATTTTTTCGATTTTATCCCCAAAATGTCCACTGTTCGCCAAAAAAGTGGGTTTAACAATTTGTTCATAAGTTGTATAATGTGTATGATGAAGATATGTCCGTCAATCCATCGATCAATGCCAAAAATATTGGGAGGTAATCAAATGTCATTAAAAGGGAAAATGACGCGCCTGCTGTCGGGCGCAGTAAGCAGCGCAATGCTGCTTTCGATGTCGGCAGTATTCAGCGGCACAGCGCCGTATCTCAGTGCAGAGGCGGCAGGAGCCTGCACAGTCAATACAGGAAAAACATACCAGACTATCCGAGGTTTCGGCGGAATGAAC
>JAFRXR010000018.1 GCA_017443395.1 Ruminococcus sp.
AGCCGGCTTCTCGGGCGAGGGAGCAGCGTAGTAGGTGCCGACTATAGGCGACTTCACGACCTTCCCGCTGAGCTTGGGCTCTGCGGCAGACTGCTGCGGAGCAGACGCGGGCTGCTGCATGGGGACAGGCGCACCCATAGCCTGCATGGGCGGCATACCCATGTGCATGGGCGGCGGGGGAGGGCACTTCTTGCCCTTTATGGTAATGGACTTTCCTCCGTCGGTGATAGTCACCTCAGAAAGCTCCTTTTCGTTGATGATGTCGGCGAGCCTCTCGATAGTTTCGAGCTCAGCCATTCCGAATATATCGCTCATTGATCGTCCTCCTTATCCAGTGACCTTTTTGAAGCAGAGAGTAGCATTATGCCCGCCGAATCCGAGAGAATTCGAGAGCGCCGCATTTATCTCAGTGCTGATATTCCCGTCTCCGCAGTAATCGAGGTCGCATTCCTCGTCAGGTACCTTATAACCCACAGTCGCATGGATAAAGCCCTCCTGAACGGACTTCGCGGTAACGATAGCCTCAACGGCGCCGGCAGCACCGAGGAGATGACCTATCATGGACTTGGTGGAATTTATCTTCACATTTTTGGCGTTATCGCCGAACGCGAGCTTTATCGCCGCGGTCTCGTACTTGTCGTTGAGACCCGTGGACGTGCCGTGTGCGTTGATGTATCCGACCTCCGCCGGAGAAACGCCCGCCTCCTGCATCGCGAGGGTCATGCCCATACCGGCAGCCTCGCCCGTAGGCATGGGGGAGGTCATGTGGTAGCCGTCACAGGTAGCCCCGTAGCCGGCGAGTTCAGCGTAAATCTTAGCACCGCGCGCCTTTGCGTGCTCATACTCCTCCAGCACGAGAACGCCGCTTCCCTCACTGAGAACGAAGCCACTCCTCTCCTTGTCGAAGGGGATAGACGCCCTCTCGAGGTCGCCCGACTTAGTGAGCGCCTTCATATTCGCGAAGCCGCCGTAGGTGAACTCCACGTTCGTGGATTCCGTACCGCCGGCAAGCGCGACATCGAGGTAGCCGTCCTTTATCTTGCGGAAAGCCTCGCCGAGCGCGTGCGTCGAGGACGCGCAGGCGGTCGTGACATCGAAATTAGCGCCGCGGAAGCCGGTCTTCATGGAGATAGTACCGGCAGCCATATTGCTTATCATCATAGGGATATAGAACACAGATATCCTGCCGGGACCCTTCTCGAGGTACTTCCCGTACTCCGAGAGGGTAAGGTCGATGCCGCCGATACCGCACCCGATGATGACGCCGGCTCTGTACGGGTCGATGTCGGAGAAATCAGTCCCCGCGTCCATGAGCGCCTCATGCGCGGAAACGACAGCATACTTCGTGAAGGTATCCATACGCTTGGCTTCCTTCTTGTCGAAGCAGCCCTTCTCCTCGTAGTAAGCGGACTCATCGAAGTCGCGGACGATACCCGCGATCTTGACGCCGGTACGTTCCGTGTCGAACTTGTCGATAAAGGAGAAGCCTATGCGGTTAGCCTTGATACCGTCCCAGAACTTCTCGACGCCGGTGCCGAGGGGCGTAACGGCGCCCAAACCTGTGATAACAACTCTTCTGCTCATATTCATATACCTTTCATTGTTAATGCAAAAACGCATAGAAAATCTAAATTCGGAATTAAAAATACCATATCTGCGGAAAGACCGCAAATAATTACGCATTACGCATTACGCATTCCTGATTACATCATAAGCCCGCCGGAGATCTCGATTACCTGCCCGGTGATGTAGGAAGCGTCATCGGAGAGTAGGAAGGAGACCACAGAGGCTATCTCCTCGGGCTCACCGTAGCGCTTGAGGGCGACCGCCTCGAGCATTTTCGCCTTGAGCTCATCGGAGAGCACCTCGGTCATGGGGGTGCGGATAAGACCCGGCGCAACGGCATTGCAGGTGATATTGCGCGAGCCGAACTCCTTTGCCACGGACTTGGTCATACCGATTATCGCCGCCTTGGACGCGGAGTAGTTGACCTGTCCCGGGTTGCCGTAGAGACCCGCCACAGATGAAACATTGACGATACGTCCGTGACGCTGCTTCATCATGACCGCGCAGGCGTGCTTCATCATATTGTAAACGCTCTTCTGGTTGACCGCGATAACAGCGTCATAAGCGTCCTCGCCCATTCTTGCGAGGAGGGTATCCTTGGTGATACCGGCGTTGTTGACGAGCGCGTCAATGGAGCCGAAGTCTGCCTTGACCTGCTTGACCATCTCCTCACACTGATCGAACTTAGAGACGTCAGCGGCATAGCATTCAGCCCTGACGCCGAATGCACGGCACTCCTCGGCGACGGCGAGAGCCTTTTCCTTATCGGAGTCGCTGGGATAGTGGTTGATAACGACGTCGAAGCCGTCCTTAGCGAGTCTTTTAGCGATACACGCGCCGATACCCTGTGACGCGCCGGTAATGATTGCTGTAGCCATAATAGTAATAACCTCCAATAATGGGATTCCAAAGGGATTATTATCCCTTTGGTCGGGGTCAAGGGGCAGACAGCCCCTTGCAGATGCAGGGCAGCGCCCTGCAAGAGAGGGCGTTCCCTTGTAACGCACCCTCACAAATATATCTCAAGTCGTCTTCGGCTTGACGAATTCAATGTACTTACTTCAGCAGCCTCTCCGCGCCGGACATTATCTCGCTGATGATATCCGCGCAGGGCTTTACCTCATTTACCATACCCGCGATAGCGCCGCAGAGGAAGGAACCGCTCTCGAGGTCGCCGTCCACGACCGCACGCCTGAGCGCACCGACCGTGAGGTTCTCGAACTCATCGGGAGTGAGCGTGCCGTTCTTCTCACCCTCAGCGAGCTTCTTGGCGAACTTTGTTTTCACGTTCCTGCACGGGTGACCGGTGTAGCGGCCTGTAACCACGCTGTCCGTGTCCTTTGCCTTGATGACGAGCTCCTTGAAGGTCGGGTGTATCTGACACTCCTCGGAAGCGAGGAAGCGCGTACCGATCTGCACGCCCTCCGCACCGAGCATGAAAGCCGCCGCCATACCGCGTCCGTCCGCGATACCGCCAGCCGCGATGACGGGTATCTCCAGCGCGTCCACTACCTGCGGCACGAGACACATCGTAGTGTTCTCACCGATGTGACCACCGGACTCAGTACCCTCAGCAACGACCGCGTCAGCTCCCGCGCGCTCCATTCTCATGGCAAGAGCCACCGACGGCACTACCGGTATGACCTTCACCCCAGCCTCTTTCCACGCAGGGATAAACTTGCCGGGATTGCCTGCGCCGGTCGTGACCACCTTCACGCCCTCGTCGATGACGAGCTGTGCGAGGTCGTCCGCATTGGGGCTCATGAGCATTATATTGACGCCGAAGGGCTTGTCGGTCTCCTCCTTGCACCTGCGTATCTGATCGCGCAGGAAGTCGATAGGAGCGTTTCCTCCCGCTATGAGACCCACACCCCCGGCATTCGACACCGCGGAAGCGAGGGTATGCTCAGCCACCCACGCCATACCGCCCTGAATAATGGGGTACTGACAGCCCAGAAGCTCTGTTATCCTTGTTTTCATAGTGATTCTCCTTTAAGTGTTTCTATACGTCTGAGCACCTCGCCCACCACCTCACCGGCAGTGCAGTCAGAGGGCTTTATGTCCGTGAACATACCGCCGCGAACCATATCCTGCGCAGCCCTGACGCCCGCTCCGTTATGCACAGCGAAATCCCTGAGCATACGACCGAGCTTCTCCCTGTCCTGATTATACAGCAGCTCCCTTATGGTCTGGAGCGCCCGCTGGACATCTCCCAGCTCATTGTCGAGCCACTTCACCCGGATATTCTTGCTCCTCGTGAAGCTGCTCTTATCGAGGAGGTGCATAGCGCCCCCGAAGTCGTCCCGCGCGGCTATCTCGACATTCCTTATGCCGCCCATGACGATAGTCCCCATGCACATCACGCACGGCTCGAGCCCGGCGTGCAGGGTGTAGCTGTGCTTGTCGGGGTACCTCGAAACATCGAGCCCCCGTACAGCCTCGGCCTCCGCGTGCGCAGTCGCCGGATTCGGCACACCGCCCTCGCAGATCATGTTCCTTCCCTCGGAGATGATATTCCCCTCGGTATCGGTGATGACGGCCGCGATAGCCTTGCTGCCCTCGCAGACCGACTCCCACTCGAGCCCGAATATCCTTTTCCAGTGCTCTGGGAGCCTCTCCCAGCGCACATCAGTACTCAAGGATTATACCTCCGTAGGTGAGACCCGCCCCGAAGCCTATGAGCGCGAGCTTCATACCGCGCTGTATCGTGCCCTTTTCGATAGCCTCGCAGAGCGCGAGCGGAATGGAAACGCTCGAGGTATTGCCGTAGTGGTCGAGGGTGATGATGAACTTCTCCATCGGTGCCCCGAGCTTCTTGGCAGCGGTCTCGATGATGCGGATATTGGCTTGGTGGGGGATAAAGTAGTCGATATCGTCCTTAGTGATACCCGTCCCCTCCGCCGCGAGCTCGAACGACCTCGGCAGCGCCGCCGTCGCGAACTTGTAGACAGCCTTGCCGTCTTGGTAGAGCTTGTGGAGCGGCATATCGGGAAACTCGTCCGCGAAGTCCGATTCCACCTTTATCTCAGGCGCGACCTGCATAGCCCTCGCGCAGAGATAGCCCGCGCCGCTGCCGTCCGAACAGAGGCGGGAGGAGTAGAGCTTGCCGCTTTTTTCAACGACCGCCGCCGCCGCACCGTCCCCGAAGAGGATACAGGAGGAGCGGTCGGTGAAGTCGAGGAAGCGCGACAGCGCCTCGTTCGCGACCACGAGAACGTACTTCAGCCTGTCGTCGGTCTCAAGGAAGCGCCTTGCAGTATCGAGCCCGTACACGAAGCCCGTGCAGGCGGCGTTCATATCGAAAGCCGCCGCATTGACAGCATTTATCTTGTTCTGGATAACGCTCGCCATGCTCGGGGTATGGAAATCCGAGGTGGCGGTGCATGAGATGACGAGCCCGATGTCAGCGGGGTCTATGCCGGCACGCTCGACAGCCCTGAGAGCCGCCTGCGTACCCATATACCACGTCGGCTCCCAGCCGGCCATACGGCGCTCGGCGATACCGGTGCGGGTGCGTATCCACTCGTCGCTGGTCTCGACGAACCGCGTGAAGTCGTCGTTGGTAAGGCGCTGCTCGGGGACGTAGCTTCCCATGCCCAAAATACTGATACCCATGTATATGATTCTCCTTATGAGTGATGATCATATGTCAGACCGCAAACTGCAAGCCGCGCGCACACGTTGAAAGCCTCGTGAAAATTTCTCCGCGCCTGTTGCATTTTGCGAGATAATATGCTATATTATAATGTAGCTGCACACATATCTATTGTAAATCATTTCCGGCTTTTTTGCAACTCTATTTTGCCGCTTTAAACGAACAGGCAGAAAATATCGGCATTTTGCATAAATAATTCACGGATACTTAATGCAGATTAACCACAAATTTGTATATAACCAACAGAAAGGAAGCAACCAATTATGACAATTTCACTATTTTCCGGACAGGGTTCGCAGTATCCCGGCATGGGCAGGGATATCCTCGACGCATTCCCCGCATTCGGCAATATCTACGATACCGGCTCTGAGATCCTCGGCAGGGACCTCCGCGAGCTGTGCTTCGACCTTCCCCCGGAGGACCTCGCCCGCACAGTGAATGCTCAGCCCGCAGTCATGACGACGTCTATTCTCTGCCTTCTTGCAGCGCATGACAGAGGCTTCGCGTTTGAGGGCGTAGCCGGACATTCCCTCGGCGAGTACGCCGCGATGTACGCCTCGGGAGTGGTCTCCCTCGAGGACGCATTCCGCCTCATCAAGGCACGCTGCGAGGCCATGGACGAAGCCGCCCGCGAGCATAAGGGCGCAATGGCAGCCGTAATGAAGATCGCCCCCGAGAAGGTCGCGGAGGTGTGCGATAACGCGAAGAACTACGTCGCCGCCGTGAACTACAATTCCCCCATGCAGACCGTCATCGCCGGCACGCCCGAGGGCGTTGAGGAGGTAACTCCCATATTTGCCGAAATGAAGGCAAGAGTCGTTCCGCTCAACGTCGCAGGCGCATTCCACTCCAAGCTCATGCAGAGCGCCGCGGACAAGTTTTACGAAGCCGCAAAGGCAGTGAAGTTCAGCACCCCGAACGTGAAGTACTACTCTAATGTCACCGGCGGCGAGCTGACCGATTTCAGCGATATGCCGGCGCTTCTCGCGAAGCACATCGTGTCGCCTGTCCGCTTCACCGACGAGCTCGCCGCGATGTCGCAGGCGGGCGCGGACATCTTCGTGGAATTCGGACCCGGCAAGACCCTGACCGGACTTGTGAAAAAGACCCTCGACGGCGCCGCCGCATACAACATAGAGAACATGGAAACGCTCGACAAGCTGAGCGTGTAAAGGAGCTAAAAATGGAAAGATTCGCACTTATCGGCCACCCGCTCGGACATTCTATGTCCCCGCTGATACACGAAAGACTGTTCGCCCTCAGCGGCAGGGAGGACTGCACATACGACCTCATCGACATCGACCCCGCCGACCTCGCCCAGTCCCGCCCTCTCCTCATGGAGCTCGCAGGGCTGAACGCGACTATCCCGCATAAGCAGGGAGTTATCCCGCTCCTCGACGAGCTCGCGGAGAGCGCGAAGCGCTACAATTCCGTCAACTGCATACACAACGACGGCGGCAGGCTCATCGGCTATAACACAGACTGTGACGGCTTCCTGCGCTCCGCGGAGCTTCTCCCGATAGACGGCAGCGTGTGCGTGTGCGGCTGCGGCGGCGTCGGACGCATGATAGCGATTGAGACCGCTCTCCACGGCGGCGCACTGACCCTCGCGGTCATTCCGCAGGATATCAGGAACGCCCAGCTCCTCATGGCAGAGATACTGAGCAAGTGCAGCGGCGCATCGGTGAAGATCGCCGATATATCGACCCTTGAGGGCGGTTTTGACCTTCTCATCAACGCCACCCCCGTGGGAATGTACCCCAAGACCGACGCCTGCGCGGTGAGCGACAAGGTGATCGAGAGCAGCCTGAGCTTCTTCGACGTCATCTACAACCCCACCGAGACCCTTTTCCTGAAGAAAGCGCGCGCTCTCGGACGTGCAGCGGTCGGCGGAGCGGCAATGCTCGTATATCAGGCAGTCAAGGCGCACGAGATATGGTACGGCGGCGAGTTCGACTCAGCCGACATCAGCGCGATAATCAGGGAAGTCGAAGCAGCCGTAGACGGCATGAACAAGTGATACGCCCGGCAGCCCCGGCGGACGCCTCGCGCATCGCCGAGATGATAGTGACCAATTACCGCGTGAACTTCTACCCCTTTTTCAAAAACGACCCCTACTACTTCGCCGAGCTGAATGTGATCGACACCGCCGCGGAGTACGCAGAGGGCACTGAGGCGCTGCGCCATACCTTCGTCTGCGAGGACGCCGGCGTGGTGAAGGGCTTCATCACCGTGAACGGCGCGGAGATAGAGAAGCTTTACGTCGAGCCTCATTTCCAGAGCGGAGGTATCGGAGCGCAGCTGCTCCGCTTCGCCGTGGACGAGCTCGGCGCGGAATGGCTGTGGGCGCTTGAATACAACACCCGCGGCATAGCATTTTACCGGCGTCATGGTTTTGAGCTGACCGGCGAAAAAATGATCGAGGACGAGTGGGTCCCGCTGGTGAAAATGGCGCTGACCGGAAAACAGAACGATCGCAAGGAGGAAAGTAAATGACAGTATTTTTATGCGGATTCATGGGCTGCGGCAAGTCCACAGTGGGCAAGCTGGCAGCGAAGAAGCTCGGCTGCGGCTTCTGTGACACCGACGACCTCATCGTCCGTATCGAGGACATGACCATACCCGAGATATTCGAGAAGAAGGGCGAAGCGCACTTCCGCGCCGCCGAGGCAGCGATAGTGAAGTCCCTCTGCGGCAAGAAGACCGTCGCAGCGTGCGGCGGGGGAGCGATGCTGAACCCCGACACCGCCAAGGCAGCCCGCAGCAGCGGCAGCGCAGTGGTCTTCCTCGACGTCCCCTTCGCGGAGTGCTACGAGCGTATCAAGGACGACACCATCCGTCCCCTCGTCGTTAACAACACCCGTGAGCAGCTCGAGGAGATATACAACGCCCGCAGGAGAGTCTACACAGCCCACGCGACCG
>JAFRXR010000104.1 GCA_017443395.1 Ruminococcus sp.
AGTCGGCGACGACCTTGACTATATGCTCATCAAGACGGTCAACGAGAAGATACAGGAGGTCGTCGAGGAGAACAAGAACGACACCGACAAGGTCGTGATAGACAACACCGCCCTCCGGGATATCCTCATCGACGTCGGTCTCCCGGAGGAGCGCGTGCAGATGGTCGAGCCGGTCTACGAAAAGGTCTGCGGGACAGTTCCGCTCACCGCCTCCAACCTCGTCGAGACCAAGACCGTCCTCACCTCGCCCGGCATCACGGTGAACATCAAGCCCTCCGCGGCTGATAAGGTCCGCACGAGCGTGGTCGAGGGACGCCGCTGCCTCCTCATCGACATCGACGACCCCACGATCGAGATAAACGGTCTCCCCGTGACTCTCAGCTGAACGCCCATAAAAAACGAAGCGCGCACCCTCAGGTGCGCGTTTTTCTGTTATTACTTCCTGACCCTCACGCCCTTGCACTTTTCGCGCAGATAGGCGATAAACCGGTCTTTGTCGGGCATATCCCTGTAGCTCATGAACGTGCCCGTCATATTGTAGCCGCACAAGAACAGGTAATCCCTTTTGAGATAGAGGAACTGCCTGTCGCTGTAGCTGAACGACGAGCAGTGCCGCCTGATGCGGTCATAAACGAGGAATACCTCCGGGAAGCAGATTATGCGGTCATCGTCAGCGGACGTCCCGCACTTCTCCCGCTTTTCCGCGACATATTTCTCAGTGAGCTTCTTCGGCTTGACGAGGTTCGCCGCCATGAAAAACGCCGACGCTGCCGCCACACCGATACCCGCGAACGAGTGCTTCCATATCATCAGAACGATACACGCCGCAAATATCAGCCCGAGGGCAATGCTCTCACAGACGCGCTGCCTGAGACGTGTCCCGTAGATCGCGTCCCGGCTCTCCTCCTCGGTGAAGCGGGAGTCGAACTCAAAGTCCGGCGCAGGAACGCTCGCCCACGGCAGCTCAAGGAAGCCTATTCTCCCGTCCTCGCCGGCGAGACGCTTGACCCACATCACCCATTTTCCCCTGAGCACAGGCGGGAATATCCCCGCAGCCGAGCAGTACTCGAACCCGCAGAGCCGCTTCGGGAGGTCGCCTTCGTCGTACACCGCGATGAGACTGTACCCCAGCTCCCTTGCGCGCTTTTCAGCCTCGCTGACCAGAGCAGCCGCGTCAACCTCATTTCCCGCATAAAGCGCCCCGATGAACGCCGCACGCTCCCCCATGAAGGAAGCCTCACAGCACGCGATATATCCGCAAATACAGCCGTCCTCACCGATCGCGGCAAGGCTCAGCTCCGGGAGGGACAGTCCCTCCGCGCACATCTTTTCGTAAAAGCTCTCTCCAAGCGGTTTTCTGCCGGAAACGAAGCCCTCCAGCTCCGCGGGGGAGACCTCCGCAGTCCTGACTATCCTCATCACTTAGCCGCAGTGAACGCCGCAAAGCCGAGCAGCGTAAGAACAGTTATGATGACAGCCGCGAGCGCGACTCCGCATACCACCGCAAGAATGCTCTTCTTGAAGTCG
>JAFRXR010000105.1 GCA_017443395.1 Ruminococcus sp.
GCGGTCTGCGAGTACAAGGACGGCTGGATGAAGAACTACGAGATCACTCCCGAGCAGTTCGGCTTCGAGCGCTGCACCAAGGACGACCTCCTCGGCGGCACTCCCGCGGAGAATGCCGAGATCACAAAGGGCATACTCAGCGGAGAGATAAAGGGTCACAAGCGCAATGCTGTCCTCATGAACGCAGGCGCTGCTATCTACATCGGCGGCAAGGCTGGGTCTATCGCGGACGGCATAAAGCTCGCGGCTGAGCTCATCGACTCCGGCAGGGCTCTCGAGGTCATGAACAAGGTCATCGAGATCTCCAACAGCTGAGGTACAGCAAATGACGATACTTGACAAGCTTGCCGACCATGCCCGTGAGCGTGTGGCAGCGGCTAAGATAAAGCTCCCGTACAACAGCGTCAGGAGGCTCGCACTGGAGTCTCCAAAGGGCGGTTTCGAGTTCGAGAAAGCCCTCGCTGGAGACGATATCTCCTTCATCTGCGAGTGCAAGAAGGCGTCGCCGTCCAAGGGCGTGATAGCGGAGGATTTCCCCTATCTCGACATCGCGAAGGACTACGAAAAAGCCGGTGCGGACTGCATTTCCGTCCTGACCGAGCCCAAGTGGTTCCTCGGCAGCGACGAATACCTCCGCGAGATAGCACAGACGGTGTCTATCCCCTGCATACGCAAGGATTTCACCGTGGACGACTACATGATCTACGAAGCAAAGCTGCTCGGCGCGAAGGCTGTGCTGCTCATCTGCTCAATACTTGACAGCGCTCAGATACGCGAATACATCGGCGTGTGCGACGAGCTCGGGCTGTCCGCTCTGGTCGAGGCTCACGACGAGCGCGAGGTCGGCATGGCGGCTGAGTGCGGTGCTCGCATAATAGGCGTGAACAACCGCAACCTCGCCGATTTTACAGTAGATACAGGCAACAGCAGCCGTATGAGGTCGCTGATACCGGAGGGCGTGCTGTTCGTGTCAGAGAGCGGAGTGAAGTCCGCTGAGGACATCGCTGAGCTGCGCCGGATAGGCGCGGACGCCGTGCTCATCGGCGAGACGCTCATGCGCGCGTCTGACAAGTCCGCAAAGCTCGCTGAGCTGAAAGGAAAAGCATGACTAAGATAAAGCTGTGCGGCATGACCAAGCCGGAAAGCATCATCTGTCTGAATCGGATAAAGCCCGATTTTGCCGGATTTGTATTCGCGGAGAAGAGCAAACGCTACGTCACCCGCGAGACCGCGCGGGAGCTCTCGCTCATGCTCGATAAGGACATTACCCTCGTGGGGGTGTTCGTGGACTCGCCCGCGGAGGAGATAGAAGAACTGTTCCGTGAGGGCACAATAAAAATCGCGCAGCTCCACGGACACGAGCCCGACGAGCTTATCGTCCGCTTGCAGGAGGATGGCATACCGGTCATACGCGCATTCAAGGTAAGAAGCGCTGAGGACATCGAAGCAGCACGGCGCTCCCCTGCCGACTGGGTGCTCCTCGATTCAGGCGCCGGGTCGGGCAAAACGTTCGACTGGTCGCTTATACAGACGATAGACCGCCCGTATTTCCTCGCGGGAGGGCTCACTCCCGGGAACGTCAGGGGGGCAGTGGAAGAGCTTCACCCATACGCGGTGGACGCAAGCTCCTCGCTCGAGACGGACGGTCAGAAAGACGAAAAGAAAATGGCTGACTTCGTGAACGAGGTCAGGGATATCTGATATGGACTACATCGAAAGCTATTACAACAGCTTCAGCGAGGACGAGCGGCTGTCCCCGCAGCACGGTCAGGTCGAATACATCACGACGATGAAGTATATCCATGAGTACCTGAACGGCAGAAAAAGCGCAAAGATCATCGAGATCGGCGCTGGCACGGGAAGATACAGCATCGCTCTTGCGCGGGAGGGACATTCCGTCACGGCGGTGGAGCTTGTCGGGCACAACCTTGACGTCCTGAAAAGCAAGCTGTCCGGAGACGAGGACCTCGAAGCTGTTCAGGGGAACGCTCTCGACCTGTCACGGTACGCGGACGGTACATTCGACCTCGCGCTGGTGCTCGGACCTATGTATCACCTAAATACAAAGCAGGACAAGCTCCGGGCGCTGTCCGAGGCAGTGCGCGTCACGAAGCAGGACGGTATCATAATGATCGCCTACTGCATGAACGAGCCCGTCATCATACGCTATGTTTTCGGGAAGGACAACCTGCGGGAAACGTCGGACATGATAGACGCTGACTGGCACTGCAAGAGCACTCCCAAGGAGCTGTTCGAGCTCGTCCGCACAGAAGACATCGCGGAGCTCGACAGTGAGCTAAACGTAACGCGGCTGAAGCTCATCGCTGCGGACGGCGCTGCCAACTACATGAGAGACAGGATAGATGAAATGGACGGGTATACCTTCGGCAAGTGGGTGGAATACCACCTCGCGACCTGCGAAAGGCAGGACATCATCGGTAGCTCAGACCATACGCTGGATATTCTCCGGAAGGATCAAAAGTAACGAAAGGAAAGATAATATGTCACAGTCAAAAGGCAGATTCGGCATACACGGCGGACAGTATATCCCTGAAACGCTGATGAATGCTGTCATAGAGCTTGAAGAAGCCTATGAGCACTACAAGAACGACCCCGATTTCAACCGCGAGCTCACTGAGCTCCTCAATAACTACGCGGGACGTCCGTCGCTGCTCTACTACGCGGACAAGATGACCCGCGACCTCGGCGGCGCAAAGATATACCTCAAGCGCGAGGATCTCAACCACACAGGCTCCCACAAGATAAACAACGTGCTCGGTCAGGCTCTGCTCGCCAAGAAAATGGGCAAGACCCGCCTTATCGCGGAGACCGGCGCGGGTCAGCACGGCGTTGCTACGGCTACCGCTGCGGCTCTGCTCGGCATGGAGTGCGTGGTATTCATGGGCGAGGAGGACACCAAGCGTCAGGCGCTCAACGTTTACCGCATGAAGCTGCTCGGCTCGGACGTTATCCCCGTCAAGTCCGGCACCGCGACCCTCAAGGACGCTGTCAGCGAGGCGATGCGCGAGTGGACGACGAGGATCTCAGACACCCACTACTGCCTCGGCTCCGTCATGGGGCCTCACCCCTTCCCTACGATCGTCCGCGATTTTCAGGCGGTCATCTCGCGTGAGTCGAGAGCTCAGATTCTCGAGGCAGAGGGACGTCTCCCCGACGCTGTCATCGCGTGCGTAGGCGGCGGCTCGAACGCTATCGGCAGCTTCTACCACTATATCCCCGACGAGGGCGTGCGTCTCATAGGCTGTGAGGCTGCGGGACGCGGCATTGATACCTTCGAGACGGCTGCAACTGTCAACACTGGACGTATCGGCATTTTCCACGGCATGAAATCCTACTTCTGCCAGGACGAGTACGGTCAGATAGCTCCTGTTTACTCGATCTCCGCGGGACTTGACTACCCCGGCGTGGGTCCCGAGCACGCTCACCTCCACGACATCGGACGTGCAGAATACGTTCCCGTGACCGACGACGAGGCTGTTGACGCTTTCGAGTACCTCTCCCGCACAGAGGGCATAATCCCCGCTATAGAGTCCGCGCACGCTGTTGCTTACGCTAAGAAGCTCGCGCCGGCTATGGACAAGGACAAGATCATCATCATCACGATCTCCGGACGCGGCGACAAAGACTGCGCTGCTATCGCGAGATACAGAGGGGAGGATATCTATGAGTAATATAAGGAATGCTTTTGCCAGCGGCAAGGCTTTTATACCATTCATCACCTGCGGCGATCCCGACATCGAGACCACAGAAAAGGTCATTCGTGCGGCAGCTGAAAACGGTGCTGACCTCATCGAGATCGGTATCCCATTTTCCGACCCGACCGCAGAGGGACCCGTTATTCAGGGCGCGAATATCCGTGCTCTCGCTGGCGGCGTCACAACGGACAAGGTCTTTGAGATGGTCGCAAGGCTCCGCAGGGACGTAACGATACCAATGGTCTTCATGACCTATGCAAACGTAGTATTCTCTTACGACGCGGAGCGCTTTATGGCGCGCTGCTGTGAGACCGGTATCGGCGGTATCATTCTCCCCGACCTTCCCTTTGAGGAGAAGGAGGAGTTCTCCGCCGTTGCCAAGCAGTACGGTATCGACCTCATCTCGCTCATCGCGCCGACCTCAGCCCAGCGTATCGCGATGATCGCAAAGGAGGCTGAGGGCTTCATCTACGTCGTTTCGAGCCTTGGCGTTACAGGTATGCGAAGCGAGATATCCACGAATATCGAGGACATCGTCAAAGTCATTCGCGAGAACACGGACGTGCCGTGTGCCGTGGGATTTGGTATCTCGCGTCCCGATCAGGCAAAGGCTATGGCAGCTGCTTCGGACGGCGCGATAGTCGGCTCGGCGGTGATACGTATTCTCGAGCAGTACGGCAGGGACGCTGCTCCCCACGTTGGCGAGTACGTCAGGGAAATGAAAGCTGCCGTAATGTCGGCTGAATAAGAACGGACCTGCTTTAGTCCGAATATAAAAAAGCTGCTCACCGGGGAAAGTTTCCTGATGAGCAGCTTTTTATGCTGGGTGTTTTTATCTGATCGCTGCGAAAGCGCCGTCGAGAGCAGCGATGAGGTCGTCGATGTGCTCTGTACCTATCGACAGACGAATGGTGTTGGGCTTGATACCCTGCTCTGCGAGCTCGCTCTCGGTG
Organism: Ruminococcus sp.; assembly: GCA_017443395.1. Classification (GTDB taxonomy): domain Bacteria; phylum Bacillota; class Clostridia; order Oscillospirales; family Ruminococcaceae; genus Ruminococcus. The sequence continues at coordinate 4,670 of JAFRXR010000105.1, forward strand.
AGCTGCGAGTGAGTGGTCGAAGCGGGGTGGATAACGAGGGACTTCACGTCCGCAACGTTCGCGAGCAGCGAGAAGATAGCGAGGTTGTCGATGAACTTCTTTGCATCGTCCTCAGTGCCCTTGATATCGAAAGTGAAAATGCTGCCGCCGCCGTTCGGGAAGTACTTCGCATATACGTCGTGGCTCGGCTCTGAGCTGAGGGACGGGTGGTGAACAGCCTCTACCTGAGGGTGCTTTGCAAGGTACTCAACTATCGCCTTCGCGTTGGAGGTATGGCGCTCCACGCGGAGGGACAGGGTCTCAAGTCCCTGTAAGAAAATAAATGCATGGAACGGAGAGAGCGTAGCGCCCGTATCACGGAGAAGTATCGCGCGGATATATGTCACGAATGCTGCTGCGCCGGCTGCTGCTGTGAAGCTGACACCGTGGTAGCTCGGGTTGGGCTCGGATATCCACGGGTAGCGGCCGGACTTAGCCCAGTCGAAGTTGCCGCTGTCGATGATGACGCCGCCGATAGCTGTACCGTGTCCGCCGATGAACTTGGTCGCGGAATGCACAACTATGTCCGCGCCGTACTCAACAGGACGCACCAGATACGGCGTTGCGAAGGTATTGTCCACAACGAGCGGGATATTGTGCGCATGGGCTATCTTGGCGATCTTCTCGATGTCGATAGCATTGGAGTTAGGGTTGCCGAGGGTCTCTATGTAGAGAGCCTTGGTGTTGGCGTCGATAGCAGCCTCGAAGGAGCCCTCAACGTCCGGATCAGCGAACTTTGTCGTGATCCCGTAGAGCGGGAGGGTGTGTGCGAGAAGGTTGTATGTACCGCCGTAGATAGTCTTGGAAGCGACTATATTCTCACCAGCCTTCGCAAGCGCCTGAATGGTGTATGTGATAGCTGCTGCGCCCGAAGCTGTAGCAAGGGCTGCAACTCCTCCCTCAAGTGCTGCGATACGCTTCTCGAAGACGTCCTGTGTGGTGTTTGTGAGCCTGCCGTAGATATTGCCGGCGTCCCTGAGACCGAAGCGGTCAGCTGCGTGCTGTGAGTCGTGGAAAACGTAAGATGTAGTCGCGTAGATCGGTACTGCTCTTGCGTCCGTAGCGGGGTCTGCCTGCTCCTGTCCTACGTGGAGCTGAAGTGTCTCGAAATGTAATTTATTGTTAGCCATTGTGGTTTCCTCCTGAAAAATCATATTTATTATAGTTTAGGTACCTGGTTTGTGTCCGGGTGTCATCGTTCATGACATCGCATTCGGTCCGTCCCTCTGATTATCGAACGGAGACGGTACAGTGTATTTTGTTGTGACATTTGTATCTCTCCTCACGTCTTAGTATGCCTATATTATACATCGGTTTACTGTAATTGTCAATACCTATTTTTCTATTCCCGGTAATAGACTGAGACTATAACCGAAAACCGACCCCTTCATGTGCCTACCGGCGCTGCTGCGTCCATACTATCCAGCTAAAAAAGCCCGCTGCACTTCACGCACAGCGGGTATTTGTACTTTTAATTGTGAGGCAGGGTCATACGATAGTCTCAAGGCGTATCGTATTCGTGTTGCCGGATCTGCCGTTGGTCTGCCCGCCGGTGAGGATAACGTTGTCCCCTCCGGTCAGACCGAAAATCTGCTTCGCCTTCTGCATTGCATGGTAGAACACGACATCGACGGAGTTGAACTCCTCGCTCAGCACGGGAGTAACTCCCCAGCTGAGATTGAGCTTGCGCCACGCCTTCATCGAGGTAGTCATGCCGATTATGTCCACAGGAGGTCTGAAGCGGCTCACCATGCGCACCGTCACTCCCGAGAGCGAGCTGATGACGATTCCCTTCGCCTTGGTGTCGATAGCCATTGCGCAGGTCGCGTGTGAGACGGCGTCGATATTGTTCTTGATAGAGTACTCAGTGGTCGCGAACAGCTTGCGGTAGTCGATCGCGAGCTCGGTGCTCTCAGCTATCTCAGCCATGTTCCTTACCGCTGCGACCGGGTACTTTCCGGATGCGGTCTCACCCGAGAGCATTATCGCAGACGAGCCGTCGTACACGGCATTCGCAACGTCCGAGATCTCGGCTCTGGTCGGGCGGGGCTTCTCTATCATGGACTCAAGCATCTCGGTCGCGGTGATGACACGCTTGCCAAGCAGCCTGCACTTCCTGATGAGGTATTTCTGTATGGACGGCACCTCCACAAAGGGTATCTCCACACCGAGGTCGCCGCGCGCTACCATTATGCCGTCTGCGATCTCGCATATCTCGTCGATATGGTCAACGCCGGAGCGATTCTCGATCTTCGCGATTATGTCGATGTCCTCGCCGCCGTTCGCGTTCAGGAATTCCCGCAGTGCAGCAACGTCCTCCCTTGTGGAAACGAACGAAGCCGCCACGAAGTCGATACCGTTCTTTATTCCGAAGAGGAGATCCTCCTTGTCCTGCTCGCTGAGATAGTCGCCCTGCAATACGTGGTTCGGGAAGTTCATGCTCTTGCGGTCGGACATCTCTCCGCCGACGATAACGTCGCAGCAGACCGTGTTCCCGCTGATGCTCTTGACCCTGAACGAGAGCAGTCCGTTGTTCACGAGTATTATGTCCCCCACCGCGACCTCGTTCGCAAGGTTCTTGTAGCTGACCGACACGCGCTCGTTATCGCCCTCGCATTCGTCGGACGTGAACGAGAATGTGTCGCCGTCGTTGAGGAATATCTTGTGGTCACGGAACGTCTTTATCCTGTACTCAGGACCCTTGGTGTCGAGCATTATCGCGATCGGGAGCGAGAGCTCGTCGCGGACCTTCTTTATAAGATCTATCTTGGTCTGGTGCTGCTCGTGGGTGCCGTGGGAGAAGTTCAGCCTTGCGACGTTCATTCCCGCGGCGCACATCTCGCGGAGGGTATCCTCCTGCTCGCTCGCCGGCCCTATCGTACAGATTATCTTAGTTTTTCTCATTTATCATTACCTCTTTATATGTTGCGCTGCCGGGGACGTTCAGCACCTCCGGCACATAGATAAAGTATATCACACCCCGCATGAAAAGTCAATCAGCCGTGCGGAGCCGCTGCACATCTCATTCTGAAAAAAATAAAAAAAGTACTTGACAAATGCATTTTCGTGTGGTATAATCTCAACATAAGCTGTGAGGAAGACAAGCAGAGTTTTGCCAATGTCATCAGAGAGCCGGCGGAAGGTGTGAGCCGGTGATATGCAATGCGATGTATCCCTTCTGAGCCGGAATGCTGAAAGCTGTCAGTAAGCGTTCCCGTGAGTCTGCGTTAATGAATAGGGCTTGCTGGAGTCTGAAGTGGTGTTACGCAATAGCGGCACAATTTGAGTGGTACCGCGGGTATTTGTCATTAATGCTCGTCTCAAAGATTTTCTTTGAGACGGGCTTTTTTATTTTTATTTTTAAAAAGGAGAGATAATTATGAGCGATATGACGAGATCGCAGAACGCCGAAGTTAAGATCAGAGAGGTCGCGGAGAGAATTATGCGCCTGCGCGAGGATCTCGGCATTTCAGCCGAGGAGATGGCTGCACTCACCGGTAACTCCCTCGAGGATTACCTGAAGCTCGAAGCCGGCGAGAAGGACTTCAGCTTTACCTTCATCTACAAGTGCGCGAACAGGTTCAGCGTCGAGATAACCGAGCTCATGGAGGGCAGCAGCCCTGAGCTGAGCGGATATACAGTCACAAGAAAGGGCGAGGGCGTACCGATCGTCCGCAGACAGGGCTTCGTCTACAACCGCCTTGCATCGCGCTTCAAGAACAAGACCGTGGAGCCGTTCCACGTCGTTATCCCCTACTCCGAGGACGCGCTTTCCAAGCCGCTGCATATGTCCAGCCACGCAGGTCAGGAAATGGACATTGTCCTCAAGGGCACACTGCGCATGACAGTCGGCTCCCACACTGAGATACTCCACGAGGGCGACTCTATCTACTATGACAGCTCCATGCCGCACGACGAGGTCGCGCTCGGCGGCGAGGACTGCGAGATCTACGCATTCGTAATGGCTCCCCGCGGCACGACGGGTATGTCCGAGTACCGCGAGCACGTAGCTGAGCACCACCTGACCAATGTTGACAAGGCTGGTCTCCTCCACCCGATCTCCGAAAAGTTCGTCAAGTGCGAGACCAACGATGAGGGTGTGCTCAGCGCCGTCCACTTCGAGAACAAGGATAAGTTCAACTTCGCATACGACATCGTTGACGCTATGGCTGAGAAATGTCCCGACAAGACCGCAATGATCTACGTCGATGCTGACCACAACGAGCGCCGCTTCACGTTCAAGGACATCAAGAAGTACTCCTGCCAGACCGCGAATTACTTCAAGTCGCTCGGCATAAAGAAGGGCGACCGCGTCATGCTCGTCCTCAAGCGCCACTACCAGTTCTGGTTCTCGATCGTAGCTCTGCACCGTATCGGCGCACTTGTTATCCCGGCGTCGAATATGCTCAAGAAGCACGATTTCGAGTACCGCTTCAATTCCGCTGAGGTATCCGCGATCGTCTGCACCGCTGACGGCGATGTGGCGTCTGAGGTAGATCTCGCCTGCGCCGCTTCTCCGTCGCTCAGGACAAAGATCATTGTCAACGGTCAGCGTGAGGGCTGGCACGATTTCAACGAGGAGCTCCCCGCCTACAGCACTCACTTTGAGCGCACCGCAGATACTCCCTGCGGAACTGACCCCATGCTCATCTTCTTCAGCTCGGGCACGACCGGCAACCCCAAGCTCGTTCTCCACAGCTACCAGTACCCGCTCGGACACTACGTCACTGCGCGCTACTGGCAGAACGCTGACCCCAACGGTCTGCACTTCACTATCTCCGACACAGGCTGGGGCAAGGCTCTCTGGGGCAAGCTCTACGGTCAGTGGATGTGCGAGGCAGCGGTGTTCGTCTATGACTTCGACCGCTTCCACGCAGATGATATCCTCCCCATGTTCAAGAAGTACAACGTTACTTCATTCTGCGCGCCGCCTACCATGTACCGCTTCTTCATCAAGGAGGATCTCTCCAAGTAC
>JAFRXR010000019.1 GCA_017443395.1 Ruminococcus sp.
GTCGTAGTCAAACTGCATACGGAAGTACACCTCGTTGACTATCTCCAGCAGATATATCTCGAACTGCATGGCTGAGAACAGCGGTCCGTCCACGACTATCTGCAGCTCACCGTCCCCGTCGAGCTCAGCCGTGACGTAGTCCCTTATCGGGTGCCAGAGCCGCAGGAATTCCACATAGTCGTTCTTGATGAAGCGAATGCTGCGGAGGTAGTCGAGCTCCTCATTCTTGAATGTGAGCGTGCAGAGATGATCTATCTGATCATTTATCTCCTGCACCATTTCCGGCGTGAAAACTATCCCCTTATTGCGGCACTTGAAGAAGTACTGCCCGCAGAGATCGGTGTGCTTATGGAAGATGACCTGATCCATGTTGAATTTGTAAAGGTCGGTATCGAGGAGCGATACCACAATGGGGTCGAGTTTCATATCATTTCCTCCTCAGATAATGTCTATCTGGCAGCTTCTCATAGTCTCGAGCGCTGCCTCGTGCTTCGCGGGAGTGACGCCCGCACAGCACTTCTCATCGACTGCTATCTCAGCCTCGGGGAAGCTCGCCTTCAGAAGCAGCGCGTTGCTCACCACGCAGATGTCCGTGCAGAGACCTATGAGCTCAATGCTGATATCGTCGCTGCCGGCTGACTTCCTTATCAGCTCGGGGAGCTTCACTGAGCCGAAGGTGTACTTCTCGACGGCGGTAAAGTTCCTTCCGGAGAGCGCGTCGGCGATATCGTCGCTGAGCTGCCAGCCGTCGGAATCCTTGATACAGTGCGGGACAGGGAGCTTCCTGCCCTCTGCGGTCTCCATATAGTTATCGAAGTGAGTGTCGAAGGTGACGAATATCTCTCCGGCGAAGCTCCTTATCTTCTCTGCCGCAGCCGGAACTATCGCGCAGGCTTCACTGCTGCCGAGCGCACCGTCAACGAAGTCCTTCTGCATATCCACTACGATCAAAAACCTTTTCATGCAAGCATCTCCTTTTCAAACGCAGAATATACCAGTCACAGCGAGGCACTTGTCCTGCCCGGGCACTGTGCTGATGTCCTTGTGTCCCATGATACACCTTCTGAGAATGAGTATCCATGCTCATTATACAATAACCCCGCGGAAAAGTCAACGCCGCGGACAGTTTTTCCCGCCAAGCTCTGCGGCTGAACTAAAAGCAAGGGAGATACCGCTTGGCATCTCCCCTATCTGCTTCGCTGGCGGGGATCACTCTTCCCCGCCGCGAAGCAGCTTGTTCAGTATCCTGTAGAGGCAGACCGCCTCGTCCTCCGTTATTTCCAGCGTACAGGCTACACGCTCAGGCACGCTGAGTGCCCTTTCGCGGAGCGCGAGCCCGGCTTCGGTAACAGTAACGTTCAGGACGCGCTCGTCCGACGTATCGCGTCTGCGGTCGAGCAAGCCCTTCTGCTCGAGCTTTTTCAGCACGGGAGTGAGCGTCCCCGAATCGAGGTACAGAGCCCTGCCGAGCTCTTTGACGCTGACCGTCCCCTGCTCCCAGAGCACGAGCATGGCGATGTACTGTGTGTAGGTCAGCTCCAGCTCATCGAGCACGGGCTTGTACCTGCTGACTATCTCCCGCGACGCCGCATACAGCGGAAAGCACAGCTGATTGCAGAGACGCAGGGGCTCGTAGCGCTCGTCCATAGCCTCACGCACGGGAGGTGATGAACTGCTTAATCGCCGACTTGGGCTTGAAGCCGACAGACATCTCCACCAGCCTGCCGTTCTTGAAAAGTCCCACTGCAGGAATGCTCTGAATGCCGAAAGCCTGTGCAAGAGCACCGTTGTCGTCAACATCGCAGGCGAAGAACTCAACGTCCTCGAGCTCCTCCGAGAGCTCCTCGATGACCGGCGCGAGCATCCTGCACGGACCGCACCATGTCGCGTTGAAATCCACCACAGCCGTTGCTGCGTTTTTTACTGCCTCAAAATCGTTATTGATGATCTCGTTTACCATTATGCTTCCTCCTTGATGTTATTCCCCGCTGCTCCCAGCAGATAGCGGACAGCCGACAGAGCCGCAACATTGCCCTGTCCGGCAGCCTTGACGTATTGATATGGTTTGCCGGCGATGTCGCCGCACGCGAACAGTCCCGGGATGCTGGTCTCCATGTCCATGCCGACGCGGATATGCGGACCGTCGGTCTCAACACCGGGCACCAGCTTGTCCGGCATGACGGCGTCCCGCAGTACGAACACACAGGAAACCTCGTGGTCGCCGAGGTCTGTCCTGAGCGCTGTCACTGACCTGTCGCCGAGTATCTCAGCTGGCTTTTCGTGCAGGACGGTGATATTGCTTCGCTCCTGCGGGAGCTCACCCAGCACCGGAAAATACAGCACCTTTTCCACTATCTCCGCAAGGAACTCAGCTTCCCGCGGGGCTTCTGCACTGCTGCCGATGACCGCGACTGTCTTTCCCTGATAGAGCCTTGCATCGCAGGTCGCACAGTAGCTCACTCCGCGCCCGAGGTATTTTTCCTCGCCGGGGAGGAGCTTTCCCTGCATGACGCCGCTCGCGACGATGACCGTCCTTGACTCTATCATGTCCTCGCCGGCTTGCAGCACGAAATAGTCACCCATTGCGTAGACCGTACTCACCTGCTTTTCCGTGACGGGTATCTCCATATCGGAGAGCTGTTCGCGGAGCCTGCGGGCGAAGTCCTCGCCTGAGATCTGCGGCAAGCCGGGGTAATTGTCTATCCTGTGGGCTTTGGTGAGCTTCTGGGAGAGCTCTGTACTGCCGAGAAGCACCAGACTGCGGCTGCGCAGCTTAGCGGTCAGTGCCGCCGATATCCCTGCGGGGCCCGTCCCGATTATAGCGATGTCATACCGCTCCATGCTATCACCTATCCTATCAGCTTTTCGACGAGCGCCTCGAGGTCTGCCATGTCGTGCGTCGGCTCAAAGCGTGCAACGACATTTCCCTCGCGGTCGATGACGAACTTCGTGAAATTCCACTTTATATCGGGGCTGCTCTTGTAGTCCTTGTCCTTAGCCTTGCACATCGCAGCCATAGCGAGCGCACGGACGCCCTTGCCGAAGCCCTCGAAGCCCTTCTGTGATTTGAGGTAGCGGAAGAGCTCTATCTCGTTCTCTCCGTTCACATCGGACTTTTTCATCTGCGGGAACTGCGTGTTGTACTTCAGCGTACAGAACTCGTGGATCTCCTCGTCTGTTCCGGGAGCCTGTCCTGCGAACTGATTGCAGGGCACGTCAATGATCTCCAGACCCTTTTCGTGGTACTTCTCGTACATTTTTTCAAGGGGCTCGTACTGCGGAGTGAAGCCGCAGCCGGTACCTGTATTCACCACGATGATGACCTTTCCGCGGTAAGTTTCGAGCGATATGTCCTTGTTTTCTGCATTTTTGACCGTGATGTCGTAGATACTCATAAGCGTTCCTCCTTGATTTGATTGTTTAAAATTCGATTGTGTCAAATCTATTCTGCACATTTAATATAACACAGTTTGCCCCGCAAGTCAAGGCATGATACGTATTTTTTACAATTTGTTCATATTCACAGACATATTTCACACGTTCATCACAAAGCGTGGGTAGGATTCCACATTTCTCGCACAACATTCCACTTTTACTCCATTTTCCTCTCAAACAGCGGCGGTATAATACAACCATAGAAACAAACACACACCGATGTTTGAAAAGGAGAATCACTATGAAAAAGATCTATATGTATTCATTTATGGCAGCAATGTTCGCAGCGGCAGTAACAGGCTGCTCCGGCAATACAAACACTGAGAACACAGCAGCTTCCGAGACAAAGAGCTCGGCTTCCGTGGTCTCTCAGGATACAGAGAGCGTTTCAGCTTCGCAGCTTTCAAACACCTCCGCCGCAGAGGAGGTCAGCTACACCGAGCGCGACCTTGAGCAGACACCCGACACGAGCGATGCGCAGTACATCACTGTTTCCGACGGCGAGACTATAAATATCACCTCCGAGGGCGTTTACGTCATCAGCGGTACGGCTGAGGACTGCACCATAAGGGTCGAGGCAGACGACAGCGCCAAGGTACAGCTCGTGCTCGACGGCGTGAGCATCACGAACAGCGACTTCCCCGCTGTCTACGTCGTATCGGCGGACAAGGTGTTCATCACGACCACCGACAGTGAGAACACGCTCACCGTCACCGGCGTCTTCACCTCCGACGGCGACACCAACACCGACGCGGTCATCTTCTCCAAGGACGATCTCGTGCTCAACGGCACTGGCATACTGAATGTGACCTCAAATTACGGCAACGGCGTCACCTGCAAGGACGACATGAAGATCACCGGCGGAACATACAATGTCCAGTGCCAGCTCGACGCCTTCGAGGCGAACGATTCTATCTCGGTGAGCGACGGAACATTCAATATCGCGACGAACAAGGACGGCTTCCACTGCGAGAACGACGAGGCTGAGGGCACTATCACGATATCCGGCGGCACATTTGTCATCAGCGGCGGCAGCGACGGCATACAGGCGTGCGCAGTGCTCGAGATCGACGGCGGCACGTTCGACATCACTGCCTCCGAGGGACTCGAGGCGACATATATCCTCATCAATGACGGCGACATCAGCATATACGCCTCCGACGACGGCATAAACGCCTCCGCTGGCACGAACGCATACGAGACTGCTATCGTGATAAACGGCGGAAATTTAGACGTTGAAGTAGGTCAGGGCGACACAGACGCTATCGACTCGAACGGCTCGATCTGTGTGAACGGCGGTACGATCAATATCACAGCACAGATGTCATCCTTCGACTATGACACGACTGCTGAATTCAACGGCGGCACTATCATCATAAACGGCACAGAGGTCTCCGAGATACCCCAGAGCATGATGGGCGGCGGCATGCAGGGCGGCATGGGCGGTATGCAGGGCGGCATGAACGGCGGCAGAGGCGGCAGGACACGCTCTGCATGATAAAACGCTCCGGCATAAAATGTGAGCTCAGACA
>JAFRXR010000106.1 GCA_017443395.1 Ruminococcus sp.
CATTACCTGTGGAGTTGTTGGCTTGTCGTTGTAGTCTGTAACGCACTCTGCTATCTCGTCAACCACTTCCATGCCCTCGATCACCTTGCCGAATGCAGCGTAGTTGCCGTCGAGGTGAGGAGCGTCCTCGTGCATGATGAAGAACTGCGAGCCCGCCGAATCAGGCATCATCGAGCGCGCCATAGACAGCACCCCGCGTGTGTGCTTCAGGTCATTCTTCACGCCGTTCTGCGCGAACTCACCCTTGATCTGCCAGCCGGGACCGCCTGTGCCGGTGCCGTTCGGACAGCCGCCCTGTATCATGAAGCCCGGGATAACTCTGTGGAAGATGAGCCCGTCGTAGAAGCCGCTCCTCACGAGCTTCTCGAAGTTCTCGCACGATATCGGAGCGATGTCGGGATAAAGCTCCAGCTTGATCTTTTTGCCGTTTTCCATTTCGATTACAACCATTGTTAAACCTCCGTATATTTGATCCCGAGAGCTCGGGTCTCAGCCTATGACAAGCACGATCTCCGTAGTGAGCTGCGGGTCGCGTCCGCCGAACACCGCACCGGTCTGTTCCTCTGCGGTGGCGTTCTCAGCAGCTATCGAAGCCTGTTCGTCGTTGTATTTTTCGAGGATACTGCGTGTGTCCTCGGTCGTCTCCTCGGGCTCAGTCTCAGCGGGAGCGACAGTGTGCGGGATAGTCTCGATGACCTGCCCGATGAGGTCTGTGACGTACTCGATGTACTCCGACGGCTCCTCAGACTCCATTTCAACGCCGCTGCCGGCGAAGTCCTCTGCGCCCGATACTAGACCCGCGGGGACCGTATCCTCGACGATATGCGGACCGTCACCCGGCGTGCCGGCGGTCTTATTGCGGTTATTAGCCTCCTGAGCGTTGTTCATGCACGCCCTCACGAGCATCATGACCGCCATGCAGGATATCATCATCAGTATCAGAGAGACGAGCCTTGATCTTTCCATCACAATCACCTTCCTTACCCATTATACAGCCTCCCCGGTCAATTGTCAAGTGCAGACGCACTCTCCGTGAGACATCAGACGCCCTCCAATGAGAAAAATCTGCTTTTGTTCATAAAATATTGTTGAATTTTTGCAGAAAAGATGATAAAATATGTATATAAGTGACCCTGCACCCGCGGATATCAATAAAATTTTTACATACAGGAGTCAGCTATGGATAAGAACGACAGAAAGTCAGCCTCCAGCCTGAGAAGGCTGAAGCTTTCAATGATAACAGGCTATGCCGTCATAGTCATCACGGCGATATTCATCGTCTCCCTGCTCGCCGTGCGCAAGACCGACTCCGTGCTCAAGAGCAAGGTCAGCACCATGGGCTCGTCGCTGAATATGCAGATGAAGCTCAATATGGACAGCTACCTCTCCCGCATGGAGACTATCGGCACCCTTGCCTTCGCTGCCGAGGAATGCTACACCTACGACGCCACAGACCCCTCCAACGACGAGTACGACGCCGTCACCACCGAGAAGCTCATCTCGGACAAGCTCTACAGCCTCTGTATCATGGAGAACTTCGTCGATTACGGCATCGTCTACCGCAACAACCACACCGTCGGGAAGGTCTCCAACGGCACCACCTCCCTCTTCGGCGACAACATCTACCGCGACCTCGCCGCAATGGCTGCCCGCAAGCGTACCAACGACGGCTGGTGCGCCGGCTATAACGGCAATTTCAGCCGCATATACTATGTCAAGAGAATGAACGACAACGCCGTGCTCGTCATATCGTTCTACGCCTCGGAGCTCAACAGCGTCTTCGATAACCCCGAGACCCTCGCCGGCACCGAGATACGCCTCACCGACCGCGACCGCAATGTCATCTATTCCTCCGACCGCTCGGAGATCGGCTCGGCGCTCAACGCGGACATCAGGTCCCGCGTCTCGGACGTCAGCTCCGCGACCGTCATGGACAGCAAATACCTCGTATCGGTGAGCCCCTGCGGCGATGAGTGGTTCATCATTACCTCTATCCCCACCGCAGAGCTCCTCCGCGAAAAGAACGAGATGCAGGTCTACATCTACATTGTCGCCTTCATCGCGGCGCTCCTCTCCGTGCTCATAGCCGTGGAGCTCAGCATACGCCTGACTGCTCCCGTGCAGTACGTCATGACCTCGCTCAACACCAGAGCGAACCTCGACCTCCTCACGGGTATCCTCAACAAGAAGTCCTTCGAGGAGACAGTCACCGAAAAGCTCGGTGATTCGCTGTCAACTGAGAACCACGCGCTCCTGCTGATAGACCTCGACAACTTCAAGGGCGTCAACGACACCCTCGGTCACGCATACGGAGATCAGGTGCTCGCCAAGATAGGCAGTATCCTCCGCGCGGTGTTCTCGTCTGAGGACTTCCTCGGACGCATAGGCGGCGACGAGTTCTGCGTGTTCATGAACTCCACCCCCGGCAATGACGCTCCCTACGAGGACTACGTCAAGCAGAAATGTGAGGATATCTGCGAGGCGTTCCGGTCGAACTATACCGGCGACGACGGCAGATACAAGATCTCCGGAAGCATCGGAGTGGCTATGTTCCCGAAGGACGGCTCCACCTTTGAGGAGATGTACTCCGCTTCGGACAAGGCGTTGTATTTCGCCAAGAACAGCGGCAAGGACACCTATTCCTTCTATAATCCTTCCGAGGCTGACAAGGAGGTGAGCGCAGAATGAGATCAGCACTGAAATGTCTCGCGGCGCTCGTCTGTGCGTCCGCGGTAACGCTCTCATCAGGCTGCGGCAAGCGCTCAGTCATACAGTCCAAGACCATTCCCACTGAGATATCGCTGTCGTGGTGGGGAAATGACGTCAGACACGAATACACCATAGCGGCAGTCGAGCGCTTCGAGGAACTGCACCCCGATATCAAGGTCAATTGCAGCTACTCCGAGTGGTCGGGATATGAGTCCCGCAGCCGCGTTCAGATGATATCCAACACCGAGGCGGACGTAATGCAGATCAACTACGGCTGGCTCTCGCAGTACTCCCCCGACGGACTCGGCTACTACGACATCAGCACCCTCTCCGACTACATCGACCTCTCCGCCTTCGATCAGTCAATGCTTGCCTACGGCAAGATGAACGGCAGGCTCAACGCTATCCCTATCGCCATGAACGCCCAGACGGTCTACATCAACAAGACTATCTACGACCAGTACGGGCTCAGTCTGCCGCAGACGTGGGACGACCTCTTCGACGCCGCCAAGGTCATGAGCCGCGACGGCATCTACCCCATGAGCGGCAAGACCAAGTCCATTTGGATGTACCTCATCACCTATACCGAACAGGTCTGCGGGAAGGAGTTCATCACGAACGGGCATATCAATTTCACCGCCGACGACTTCGAGGTGATGCTCGATATGTACGACAGAATGGTCGATGAAAAGGTGATCCCGCCGAATGAGCTCCAGGTCAGCGACATCACAAAGGGACTGAGCGCGGGCGCGGTAGCGTGGGTCAGCGACGCCTCGAGCTACTGCAAGGACGCTATCGCCGCAGGCTATGAGATCGTCCCCGTGCCGCAGACCGCTGTCACCGCGGACCGCTCCGGCGAGGGCTGGTACACCAAGCCCGCCACGATGTACGCGATAAGCCGCAACACCGAGCACCCGCAGGAGGCTGCAATGCTCCTCGATTTCCTGCTGAACAGTCAGGATATGGCGGTGCTGCAGGGTATCGAGAAGGGTATCCCGCTGAGCACGTCCGCGAGAGGCTACCTCGAGGAAGCGGATATGCTGTCGGGGATACAGTACGACGCATCGCTCGTCATGGAGGCGAACCAGAGGATCTCGCTCCTCGACCCGATCATCGAGAACAGCTCCATGATAGATATGTTCAACGACGCCTGCAACCTCGTCATTTACGACAAGGCGACCAGTGAGGAGGCTGCTCGGCAGCTCTTCGATCAGATCGCGGAAAAATTTGATATCGGATAAAAAAAGTACGGCGCAAGCCGTACTTTTTTTATCAAGCCTTGTCGGAGGTATCGAGATTCTCGAGGTAGTTCTCGGCGGTCTCGGAAGCCTCACCCATGTCCATTCCGGAAACGGTCTGGTATATGATGTCAGCAGTGTCGTCGCCGAATCTGCCCTTCGCACGCTCCTTCTCGACCTTCTTCAGGTAATGCGAGGTCGCGAAGTCGAGGTACTTAGCCGGCAGACCCGAGTCCGCAACGTGCTCCTCGTAGACGTTCTCAGCCATCATCAGATCCTGATTGCGGATACTCTGGAAAACATTGGTCGCAGCCGAGCGGTATACCGCAACGACGCCGACTGTAGTGAGTATGCATATGCCCATGACTACGAGCTTCGCAACGATGACCGTCGGGGTCTGCTTCTTCCTGCCTGTGCGGTCGGGGAGGAGCAGCGGCACGCGCTTGACCTGAGCTCCGCAGGTGCGGCAGTAAACGGTCTCCCTGCTGACAGCCTGTCCGCAGCTGTGGCAGACCTTGTTGCGCTTCGCGCGCTTGATGATGAGCACTATCTCAGCCGCAAGGAGCACCAGCAGGATCGCTCCCGAGGCAACAGCCACGATGAGCCAGATATTCGACTTCTGCACCCTTCCCTTGCGGTTCCTGCCGGCGGAATAAGTAGCGTCCACCTTTCCGTCGCCGTCCTTATCGACGCTGAGGGTAGTGTGTCCGGACTTGCCGGTGTGGGTGGAGATGAGCGTCTCGTCATTGATCGGCACCTTCTTGAACGTGCGGACGTCCGAATATTCGCCGTTCTCGTCGGCAAAGCTTATGGAGTAGTCCATAGTACCCTTGCCCGTACCGTTGATGAAGACCTCGTAGTTCGCGTCGTCGGAGAGCTTGAGCACCTTGATCTCGTCGTCGTCGCCCTCGAAGGAGAGAGTACCGAAGGAGGTCTTTGTGTTGAGGTTGTTCTCGGAGGAGCTGAGCACCTCGCCGTTGTAGCTGACAGTTACCTCTACCGGGCAGGCTATGCGCACGAGTATCGAGTAGCTGCCGCTGACATTGTCTGCCATTTCGTCGAACGCGAAGCCGAGCTCAGAAACGTCGGAGACGTTGTAGCCGTAGCCCTCGGAAGCGATAGACTCCATGAGCTCCTCGCACTGCTGGAGCTCCGAGCCGTAGAGATTATGGAAGAAGCCGAGCGAGTAGATGAGTATGCCGTCGTCCTTGACGTCGGAGGCGATGTTCACGACGGGAGTGAAGTAGTCGCTGTAGCCCTCCGTGGGACCCACGCAGGGGTAGCCGTCGCTCATGACGATCATGAGCCGCTTGTCGCATGAGGACTCCTTGAGTATATCCCATGCGGTGTCGATAGCGTCGTGCATATTGGTGCCGCCGCTCGCGTACATACCGTCGATGACGTCGAGTATCTCGTCCTTGTCGCTGCTCTGGCTGACCTCTGTATAGGCGGAGTCGGAGTAGGTAACGACGGAAATGCTGATCGAGGGGTTCTCGCTGAAAACGTAGTCGATGAACTTCTTTGCGGAAGCCTTCGTCTCATCGAGCGGAGTGCCGGACATACTGCCCGAGTTGTCGAGCACGAGCACGACCTCGCGCTGCGGGGAATTGAAGTTGGTGAAGATGTTGGTCTTCTCGCTGTAGCGGTCCTTGTCGTCAGCGCTGTAGAGGTCGTTGTCGTTGACCCAAGCCTTGACAGTGACCTTGCTGTTGGGGTTCTCGGGGTCGCTGAAGATGAATTTGTAGATGCCGGGCTGGATACCGGTGAGCTTGTAGTTCTTCTTGGTAATGTGCTCGCTGAATATCTCCTCGCCGTCGCTGAGACGCTCGATGGAGAGATCGTAGTCGCTGATGACGCTGTTGTTGTAGTCGTATACCGTGAGCTCACAGCCGGGAGTTATGGAGCGGTAGAGGTCGAAGTCGGTATCATAGATAGCACGCGGTATCTGAGCCGCATCGAGGGCGTCCATGACCGTCTCCACCTGCTTGTCGGAGAGCTGTGAATCGGAGTGTGTGTACTCGTCGTTATGGTAGTCGGCGTTCATGAGGAGCGCCTGATTCTCGAGGTCATAGCGCAGCGTCTGGAAGCCCGTGCTCGAATCGAGCTGCGGGATAGTGTAGTAGAAGAGGTCGCCTATCTCGCCCATTGAAAGGCTCTCGCGCTTGCCGTCGATACCGTTGTTCATGAGGCAGGCTGCGTGCGAGATGATAGTGGAGCCATTGTGGTCCTCAATATTGCCGTCGATATTATAATCCCTGTAGGAGGTCCTGTGCTGACCCGATTCTGCACAGTTATCAACGTTTGCGTGATCTCTTGCGGGCTTTCCGTTGTAGTAGTTATCGACGAACTTCCAGTCGTTGGAATCGTCGAGGTCGCCGTTATCGGACTGATCCTCTATCACCTCAGCCATGATATCCGCGATACCCTCATTGATAGCGCCCTGCTGCGGACCGCTCACGCCGGGGACATGAAGGGTCGAGCTGAAATCTATGATACCGTGGGTGTACTCATGTGCGAGGAAATCCGTATGCGCAGCCATAGTGGGGCCGCCGGTCGTAGAAACGCCTATGTACATATAGTTCTGGTACATAGCGGCGTTGTCGCCGAGCCAGTCTGCCGGTGCCGCTATCATGACATTGATGAGGTCATTGAGAGCACGGGGCGGGGAGATATTCAGACCCTTCCTGTTGAAAAGCTCGTTGTAGGTGTCGTATATCGTCTGCACGGTCGCAAGAGCGTCAACGGCTTCCTTTGCGGGCTCCGCCTTCTTGGGGTTGAAGCTGATCGCGAAGGCATCGTCGTCGAAGTCAATTCCCTCGACATAGTAATAGATCGCGATGTTGCGGTCAGTATCCTTGAGGATATACTTGTCGTCTGAATCCTTATAGAGGTCTATCATGCGCTTTCCGGTCTGACCTTCATACTCGGCGGTTATCATGCTGTCCATAGCTATCGGAACGTCCTGGAGCACATCAAGGCTGTTCGAGTCAATGAATATCCTGTTGCACAGCATGACGTCCTCTATTGTGGTCATGACATTGTAGACATAAGCAACAAGAGGCTCGTCCTCGATGAAAACGATCTTGCGTCCGAGCGCATCTATGCGGACAAGACCGTAGTTGCCGATCTCCTCGTCCGTGAGCTCGTACTCGTCGTTGAGGTAGTCCCAGAGAGCCTCGCGGCAGTCGAGCTCGCCGTACTCCGAGTAGGTGTCGAAGTCATCGAGGGGAGTTTTCTGACCGCTCACGAAGAGCAGATTGCCGTCCTTGTCGGCAGTGACCTTCACGCCGCTGCCGTAGACCTCGATGCCGTTGTAGAGCTGCTTCATGTCGTAGACATCGAAGTAGTCGTTGGAGACAGTGCGGTCGTAGGAGAAGTCCGCGGAGCTGAGCCCGACCGTGGACAGCGCCTGAACAGCGTCATCGGCGTCGTTTACCGCGAGTGAGCTCATCGAGCCCGCCGACATTCCTCCCGATGAATAAGATATCTGTCCGGACTCACGTCTGGACTGCTCCTGCTCCTGTTCGGCGCGGCGCTGCTTGACAGCGCTCTCCTGCTCCGAGGTGACGCCGTCGGCGCGCATATAGTCCTCGGGCGTCCCGCCGAAGACGTTGTAGACGCACACGCAGTTGATGACCGCAGTTACGGCAATGACGAACACCATGAGCATGGTGAGCAGTCTCATGCCGCCCTTTTTCTGATTAAGATCCTTTCCCATGCAGATCCTCCTTTGTTTATCCTTTTATGTCAGGCTGCTAAAGTGCAGCATGAAAACGTTTTTCACGATCGCGCGGGCTCACCGCGTCAGTCCGGGCACCTCACGGAGCCTGTCCGCCAGCTGACGTGCAGTCTTGCGCTGAGTTACCTCCGAGGGGTGCCAGTTCGCGCCGAAGCCATCCGCGGGGTCCTGCGGGGTGAGACTGAAGCACGTTATCCTCGTGTCGCCGGTCGAGGCGCGGAAGCTCTCCACCGCACGCTCGATGAGTGGATACTCCGCAAGGCAGTCCATGACGCCGAGCGTGCAGACGATGTACGAATCAGGGTTGCACTCGCGGACAGTTTTCAGGAACTCAGCATACCTCTCCGCGAACTCGTCAGCGCGGGCATCGAAGTCCTGATCTATGAACGAAGCGTCGTTGGTGCCGAGATTGATGACGACCGCGTCGTACCTGCGGGAGGCGAAGTCCCACGGGACGTCCAGCCCGGGGAGGCTGCCAGTGTTCCTGTAGAACGGCGGGACGAGCATATCTGTGCGTTCGCCCTCGGTGTAGCCGGAGATGATACCGTGCCCGCTGTAGCACACCGCGCTGTACTCCGCCCCGAGCAGCCCGCTCGCGATATAGGCATAGCTCTTGGTGAAGTTCTCGGTGAGGGTCGTGAACTGGTCGG
>JAFRXR010000107.1 GCA_017443395.1 Ruminococcus sp.
GGACCAACAGGCGGTGCAGGAGTAGCCTTTCCTGCTGCGATCTGAAGCTTAATGTAGCCAACTACTTTCTGTGCCATGTATTCGCACCTCCATAAATGTGGTAAATGGCGAGGCAAGAATTATTTTACCTCTCCCACTGAAGTCTCTGCGGACTTCTTTTGACCTATGTTGACGGAAAACCGTCAGTCCTCCACCTTCACTACCTGATTGATAGGGAGCGTAGTGGGGGTCTCACGACCGAACATCGAGACGAGAAGGTCTACGCTGCGGTCCTCGAGATTGATGCTCTGAACCTCGCCGACGAAGCCGTCCATAGCGGTACCTGAGATCTGCACCTTGTCTCCGACCTT
Source organism: Ruminococcus sp. (assembly GCA_017443395.1). Classification (GTDB taxonomy): domain Bacteria; phylum Bacillota; class Clostridia; order Oscillospirales; family Ruminococcaceae; genus Ruminococcus. The sequence continues at coordinate 351 of JAFRXR010000107.1, forward strand.
GAAATTGACCTCGACGGAAGATACGTCGATACCGAAGAGGGATTCTACCTCCTTATCGGTAAGGGGAGTGGGCTCAGACGCGGGACCGACGAAGCCTGTGCAGCCTCTGGTATTTCTTACGACATACCATGAATCGTCAGTAACTATCATTTTGACAAGAACGTAGCCGGGATAGGTCTTGCGCTCTATCTCCTTGGTCTTGCCGTCGGTGATCTCGGTCACCTTTTCTGTAGGAACTCTAACCTCCTGTATAAGGTCATGCAGCTTACGGTTTTCCACGACCTTTTCGATATTCTGAGCTACCTTGTTCTCGTAGCCTGAATAGGTGTGGATAACATACCACTTACCTGCTTCTGACATAACAGTTCCTCCTTAGACTTCCATTGGCTCAGCGGTAGATGAGACGGAGAAGGGCGAGGAAGCCCTCATCGAGCAGACCCACGAGAACGGCTGAAAGAGCGATAACTCCGAGAACTACGGAGGTATTGTTAACAACTGTCTTTCTGGTCGGCCATACTACCTTCTTGAACTCTGTTTTGAGATCCTTGAACCACTTGCCGAGCTTGCCCGGCTGTTTTTTCTCGGACTTCTTTTCCGAAGTATTATCCTTAGCCATCAGTAATACTCCTTCCGATCACTTTGTTTCTCTGTGAAGAGTGTGCTTTCTGCAGAACTTGCAATGCTTCATCATTTCGATTCTGTCAGGGTCGTTCTTCTTGTTCTTCTTGGAAACATAGTTGCGCTGCTTGCACTCGGTACAAGCTAAAGTCACCTTTACTCTCATATCGGCACCTCCTGATTTAGTACTTCCTCCGTCGTGCGGAGGTAGGTCGTTTGCCTCCCTCGCTGCGGGAATGTCCGGCGAAAAATAGAGCCGCGGCGGACAAATGGCAGGGGCAAAAAAATAGTACCCCATAACGAGGTACAAACATTATAACATATAAAAACCAACTTGTCAAGTAGTTTTGCGAATTTTCCGGACAAGCCGCGATTTTTTATTTTGAAGTGATGAGTGTGGGGTCAACGAGCTGAGCAGCGCTGAGTACGATTATCTTCCAGCCGCCGTTGCCGACGTTCACAGCGCACCACGTCTCCGGCGACTCCGCTGAGCCCTTCGAGCCGACGTACTGTATAGTGAGCGACACCTCGTAAGCCTCTGTGATCTCGAGCTTCTTGAGGTCGTAGCCCCGTTCCTGAGCGAGGTACTTGAAGTAGTCCGAGGCAGCGGTCTTCTGCTCCTCGGTGAGCTCAGCGGAGGACACCTCTCCCTTTATGGACGCCTGAACGTCGTCACCAAGCTCGGCGATGTACTCGTTCCTGAGACCCTCGAGGAATGAATCCGCGCTGGAGGCAGTCGTACTGAACTTGCCGTCGCGCTGCATGATACCGACGAGCGCGTCTGGGTACTGGAGCGAGATGTACTGAGCCCCGTCAGCCTCATTCATAGATTTTATCAGATTGTCGAGCGTCTCCTGGTAGGTGTCAGCCTTGGTGAGGACATAGCTCTGGTCGTCCGAGCCGGACTTCTCCCCGCAGGAGCATAACGCGCAGAGCATGGCGAGGCACGCGAGCGCTATAGTAAGGAACCTTTTCATATTTACCTCCATTTTTCTGTAATGACCACATTATTATAGCACGCGCGGCGGGAGATGTCAAGCGCGGGAAAAATCCCCCTTGACAAATCCGCGGAAACGTGCTAAAATATGAAAATGAAAACCATTTTCAAATCGGAGGGCGAATATGAAACGGGATTCCGGCTACAATACACGACAAAAGGAGAAGCTCCTCGACTACCTCGTCGGCAACAAGGACCGCCACACCAGCGTGCAGGAGATAAGCAGCTTCCTTGCAGCTGAGGGCTCGCCGGTCGGCACAGCGACTATCTACCGCCAGCTCGACAAGCTCGTCGAAAGCGGCGAGGTGCGCAAGTACTCCTTCGACGGCAAGACCGGCGCGTGCTACCAGTACATCGGCGACGGCACCTGCCGCGAGCACTTTCACCTCAAATGCCTGCGCTGCGGGACGCTCATACACCTCAACTGCGACCATTTATCGGGTCTGAACGAGCATATCCTCGAGCACCACGGCTTCACAGTAGACCCCGCCCAGACCGTATTCTACGGCGTTTGCGCTGATTGCGCGGGAGGATCGCGATGAAGAGGGTGCTGTGCATTTTCCTGTGCGCGGTGCTCGCGTGCGGAGCGCTCTGCGGCTGCGAGCCATATGAAAAAGGCAGCAGACTGAGCATAGTCACCACGAGCTTCCCGCCGTACGACTTCGCGAGAGCGGTCGCGGGAGACTCCGCGGACATCACCATGCTGCTGAGCCCGGGCGCTGAGGCGCACTCCTACGAGCCGACTCCGCTCGACATCGCTAAGATACAGCAGTGCGACGTCTTTGTCTACATCGGCGGAGAGGGCGAGGTCTGGGTCGATAGGATACTCGATTCCCTCGACACCTCCGACATGACTGTGATATGCCTGTTCGACTACGTCCAGCCGCTCGCGGAGGAGGAGGTCGAGGGCGCCTCCCCGGACGGACATCACCACCACGACCACCACGACGGCGATGACGATGACGAGGCCTTTGACCATATCCACGACGACGCCCTCGCTGCCGCCGAGGAGGACGCAGAGTTCGACGAGCACATCTGGACGTCCCCGCGCAACGCGATCCTCTGCGTGAACGGCGTCGCCGAGGCTATGTGCGGACGCACACCAGGGTCAGCCGAGCTCTACCGCGCGAACGCCGCCGGCTACACCGCCCAGCTTGAGCAGCTCGACCGCGAGTTTACGGAAATGGTGCAGAGCTCGCCGAAGGATACTATTATAGTAGGGGACAGGTTCCCGTTCCGCTATCTCGCCCACGACTACGGACTGCGCTACTACGCGGCATTCAGCGGGTGCAGCTCGGAGTCTGAGCCCGGCGTGTACACAATGGCTTTCCTGATAAACGAGATCCTCGAGCACGGCATCGACACCGTCTTTTACCTCGAATTCTCGACGAAAAAGCTCGCGGAGAAGCTGTGCTCCGCCACGGGCGCGGAAATGCTCCCGCTTTATTCCTGCCACAACGTCACCAAGGCTGACTTCGAGAGCGGAGTTACCTACATCGACCTTATGAAGACAGATCTCAACAATATGAGGGAGGCGCTAAATTGAAGACCATACTCGAATGCAAAAACCTGACAGCGAGCTATGACGGCGTAAACGTCATCGAAGGGCTGTCATTCAAGATAAACGAAGGCGACTATCTGTGCATTCTCGGCGAGAACGGCTCAGGCAAGAGCACGCTGATAAAGTGTCTGCTCGGCATCAAGCCCGCCGACAAGGGCGAGATAGTCATGGGAGACGGCTTGAAGCCCACGGACATCGGCTATCTGCCGCAGCACACCGACCTCCAGAAGGGCTTTCCTGCGACAGTTGGGGAGGTAGTCATCAGCGGCTGCCTCGGCAGAAGGGGACTGCGCCCGTTCTATTCGTCCAAGGAGAAAAAGACCGCCCGCGAGGCGATGGAGCGTCTCGGTATCGCGGACCTCGCAGAGCGCAGCTGCCGCGACCTTTCCGGCGGACAGCAGCAGAGGATGTTCCTTGCGCGTGCTATGTGCGCAGCGAAAAAGCTCCTCCTCCTCGACGAGCCCGTCACCGGACTTGACCCGCAGGCTTCCGCGGAGATGTACGACCTCATCGACGAGCTCAACCACAAGGACAAGATGACCGTCATCATGGTCTCGCACGACGTCGTGAAGTCCCTCGACAGCGCGAGCCGGATACTCTGCCTGTGCTCGTGCAGCCACAGCTTTTTCGGCACCCCGAAGGAGTACGCGAACTCGCACCTCGGCAGCAAATTGTTAGGAGAAAAGAAATGAGCGAAAATATCAGACTTATGTTCACGCCGGAATTTTTCGCGGCGATACTTCTTCCGGCACTGATCGGCGGCATCGCGGTGACGATATGCTCGTCGCTGCTCGGAGTGACGCTCGTGCTGAAGCGCTATTCGATGATAGGCGACGGACTTTCCCACATTGGCTACGGAGCGCTGTCCGTCGCGGCAGTGATGAACCTCGCCCCGCTTAAAGTCGCACTGCCGGTGGTAGTGATAGCAGCGTTCATACTGCTCCGCCTGAGCGAGAACAGCCGTCTCAGCGGCGACTCAGCGATCGCGCTCTTCTCGACGACCGCCCTTTCGATAGGTATCCTCGTCTCCTCGAAGGCAGGACTGACCAACGACGTCAGCCACTATATGTTCGGAAGCATTCTCGCGATGAGCACAGGCGACGTCGTGCTGAGCGTGATACTGTCCGTCATCGTGATACTCACGTTCATACTGCTCTACAACCGCATATTCTCCGTCACCTTCGACGAGAGCTTCGCCCGCGCTACCGGCGTGAATGCGGGCGCATACAACATGATATTCGCTGTACTGACCGCAGTAACAGTAGTCCTCGGCATGATGATGATGGGCGCACTGCTTATCTCGAGCCTCATCGTTATCCCGACGCTGACCGCCATGCGTGTGTGCAGGAGCTTCCGCGGGGTAGTGCTCACATCGGGAGCGGTATCCGTAGCGAGCTTCCTGATCGGTATGTTCGCGGCTCTCGTACTGAACACAGCCCCCGGAGCGAGCATCGTTATCGTGAACGTGATATTCTTCATCTGCTTCACGCTTGCGGGCAGAGCGCTCAGGAGGACGGGTAGATCCTGACCTCCGCGGCGGCGTCCTCGGGCTTTTCCGCGCGCGGAGAAGCTGAGGGGACGTAGATCTTCATATCATCGTCGTTCAAAAAACCTCACCTCCGCGGGATATTATCCCCGGAGCGGGGCAAAATATACACTCTGGAGCTTGGAATGAAAATATCAAAAGTACTCATCAGCCTTATCGCGGCTGAAATATTCTGCCTGTTCATCAACATCACCCTCGGCGGCACGTCGAACCCTCTCATGAGGACGGTATGTGCGGTATGCACAGTGGGGATACTCTGCGTGCTGCTCGCGAATACAGCTATACGCGGGACGCAGGACGCCATGAAGCAGGAGCGCATCACCGGTCAGCCGCCCCGCAGGGGAGCCTCCGCAGCCGCGGGACTGCTCTCGTCGGTACCTGCGCTTGCGAGCTGGACAGTGCTGCTTATCTCGAAAAACAGCGGAAAATTCGACTTCTACAAATGGCACAAGCTGATAAACGCGCCCTTCCTGCAAGTGTACAATCTCATCGAGCCGGACGCCTCCGTGAGAGCGCTTTCGGCGGGGGAGATATGTCTCATGCTGCCCTTGACATTCATTCCGGCAGCGGTCTGCCTGACGGTCTCCCTCCTGACCCGTAAGGGCTTGATAACTGCCGAAAAATAGCACGATTCGGGTATTAATCCTTGAAAAAAAGGCAACAACCGCCGCATTTTTGTGCAGTACGCCGAAAAAACCGGTTCTATGCGGAAAAAAGCTCACCCGTGCTTGACAATGTGATACGAGTGTGATAAAATAACAAAAGAAATTTATTCATATTGGAGGTCAACATTATGGCATTTTGTAAATTCTGTGGTAATGAGATTCCCGACGGCACTACCTGCACCTGCGCAGGCGCTCAGGCAGCAGCTCAGGGCGATAACGCTGCAGCAGCAGTAAGCGGCGGATATGATCCTGCTTTCGGCGGTGACGAGGCAGCAGCTCCGGCTAACGGCGTAAAGAAGCTCCTCCCCATCATCATCGCAGCAGTAGCAGCAGTAGTTGTCATCATTCTTCTTTTCACACTTTTCTCCGCGAAGTCTCAGGCTAAGAGCGCTCTCAAGAAGTACGTCAAGGCTTCCTACAACAAGAACGGCGCTGAGAAGGTCATTTCCCTCACAGTTCCTGACAAGATCATCAAGGAGTACAAGAGCGACAATAAGGACGAGTACAAGGAGAAGATCGAGGACGCTAACGACATGACAGAGGATATGCTCGAGGATTACAAGAGCATTAAGTTCAAGGAAGTTTCCGGCGTGAAGAAGCTCAAGAAGTCCCAGCTCAAGGGCGCTGAGTATGGATTCAACTCGATGGCTGAGATGTTCGATCTTGATTCCGAGGATTTCGATTTCAAGGTTACCAAGGGCTATCAGATCAAGTACAAGGTAGAGTACAAGGACGAGGACGGCGACAAGGAGACTGAGAAGTACACAGCTTGCGTTGTCAAGGTAAAGGGCGACGGCTGGAAGGTTCTCGACGATACAACAGCTGAGGATCTCGATGAGGCTGCTGATATCGCTGAGGCTCTCGAAGAGGCTGAGAAGGATTCTAAGAAGAAGAAGTAATTCTTCACCGATATGCACATTAAGTCCGGAGTTATCTCCGGACTTTTCTTTTGTTGACAATCCCGGAAAAATATGTTACAATAATACCATAGAATCAGACCTTACAGGAGGTGTTATCATGCCGGAATGCAGGAATTGCGGCAAGCCCACTGAGACAGGCGACCTCTGTCCCGAGTGCGCAGCAGCGGAGCTGTCTCCCTTCGGAGCAGCCGCCTTTGAAGCTCAGCCCGCCGCTGAGATACCGCAGCCCACCCAGCCCCAGCCGGTCGCTGAGGCTCAGCCGTCACCGAAGAAAAAGACCAACCCCGCCGGTATCATCGCACTGCTCGTGCTGCTTCTCGCGTTTGCGGGAGCAACGGCGTACATCGTGCTTGCATTCAGCGGGATCATCGAATGAAAAACTCCGGACGCAATACATTTCGCCATAGTACCATTGTCCTCCCCATAGCTGCGGCGCTCCTGACCGCGGCGGCATATCTGCTGTACTGCGCCTTTTACGGCTTCTACCCGCTCGGAGGGCGCTCCTTTGTGTGGTGCGACCTCGAGCAGCAGTACCTGCCGCTCGTCATGGAGCTGAAAGGCGTTTTCTCCGAAGGGGGATCGCTGTTCCTCGGACGCGGCGGGGGAGGCATGGATCTCTACGGCGTCTTTTTATTTTTTGTATCCTCGCCGCTGTCATTGCTGACACTCGCGGTTGACAATGAGGATATGCTCATGTTCATAAATGTTCTGACGATCATCAAGGCATCACTGTGCGCCGCCTCCGCAGAGCTGTGGTTCGTGAAGGCATTCCCGAAGCTCCGTGCGCCGTTCGGCGTGCTGATGAGCATGATGTACGCCATGAGCGGCTACGTCATGATGTACTACCAGAACAATATGTGGCTGGACATGATGATACTCTTCCCGATACTTCTCATCGCGCTGTTCAGGCTCTCCGGCGAGGGCAAGTGGGGTATGTACTCCGTCTGCCTTGCGCTCGCCATGCTGCTGAACTTCTACATCAGCTTCATGATAGTACTTTATCTGCTCCTCGCGGGAGCGGCACTGCTGCTGTTCTGCTGTGACAAGGACAGGCGCGGCGAGGTCGCCGTGAAGCTGATCCTCGGGGACATCTGTGCAGCGCTGATGAGCGCAGCCGTGTGGATACCGGCATTCATACAGTTCTCCTCGTCGGGACGCAGCTCGTCGTCGCTCCACATCTTCATCACCGGTGCCGCCGACGACAATATCATCGACAAATCCGCACTGCTCTCCTGCACGGGTATCCTCCTTGCGTCAGCGGTCGCGGCGATAGTCCTGCACAAGCGCCTCATGCGCGGCAGACCCGCATTTTTCGCGGTGATGTCGGTACTGCTGGTAGCTGCTGTCTTCATCGGGCCCGCCAACAAGCTGTGGCACACGGGCAGCTATCAGGCATACCCGCTCCGCTACGGCTTCATCGTGATTATCATGCTCATGTCGCTCTGCGCGGAGCTTTTGCAGACCGCCCCCGCTGACATCGCTGACGACGGCATCAACCCGTTCTATGGGGGAGCTCTCGCGATGATCTTCGTGCTGGGCGCACTGACTGCGGTCGGCGTCTGCCACCGCGACAAGCTCGATTCCTACTCGCACACCCTCTGGACTGACATTCCCGACGGTCTGCGCCTGATAGGCATAGGACTTGCGGCGTCGGCGCTCTACTTCCTACTCATCTACGGCTATATCTCGGGCAAGCTGAACCTCAGGTTCACCGCCTTCGTCATGAGCTTCGCCCTGATATGCGAGAGCCTCCTCGGATTCTCTGTCTACTTCGACGGGATACCGGATTCGCGGGACAGGTTCTCCTATGCATCGGATTCGCTTACGAATATCCCCGACGACGATGACTACTTCCGCGTGAAGGTCGCCCGCCGGTTCTATTACTCGAACATGGTCGAGGGCTTCGGCTATGCCTCCCTCGGACACTATACCTCCCTCACCGATCAGGACTTCCTCTACGCCTCCAAGCGGCTCGGCTACAGCTCCTACTGGATGGACGCCTCGAGCTGCGGCGGCACGGTCTACTCCGACGCCTTCCTCATGAACCGCTACATCGTCGGCAGATACACCGATGTGGGAATGTTCTCCACGCTCGTCCATCAGGGCGAGGACCTTGAGGTCTACCGCAACGACCTTGCTCTCGGCGGCGCCCTCGTCTGCACCACTCCTCCCGAGGAGCTCGCGGACTACAGCAGCTATGAGCGTGCGGATTCTGCGGAATTTCTCGCGTCGAGGCTGTTCGGCGTCAGCGGCACAGTGAAAAAGATCGAGCCTACCTCGCTCGTCGGCGTGACTATCACCGAAAGCGACGGCAAGATCCACATCGTCCCGGACGAGGGCGCGGAGTGCAGCGAGATACGCTACTCCATCGACGTCCGGAACGCCGAGGAGCTGTATTTCGACGCCTTCGGAGACTACTCCACGCTCGTGAAGGAGAAGTACTTCGATACGCTGTCCGTCACCGTGTCAGGCGGCGCCTGCCGGGACAGCTACCCGGATTCGCTGTTCAGCGGTATGCTGTACCTCGGCACGTTCCACAGCCAGACCGTGGACATCGTCATCGGGGTGAACGAGCCTGTAGAGCTCACGAGCTTCGGGGTATGCTCGATAGACGTCCTCCCCGCGGCTGCCGCGATAAAGTCGGCTAAGACCGCTCCGATAACGACCTACAGGAACAAGGTCACCATGGACGTCACTGCGAAGCGCGGCGAGTGGCTGTATATCCCCATGCTCATGCTCGACGGCTATGACGCCGAGATAAACGGCGAGCCCGCTGAGCTGCACCGTGTCCTCGGAGCGTTCATGGCGCTCGAACTCAAGCCCGGCGAGAACGAGGTCGTGCTGAGGTTCATACCGAAGGGTTTCCGCGCGGGAGCTGTCCTGAGCTGTGCCGGCTTTGTGCTGTTCACAGCACTGCTCGTCCTGACGAAGCGCCGGAAGATCAATGCCGCGCTCGGTCGGGCAGCCGAGGCCTCACTGCTGTCAGCAGGAGCCTTCACAGCGCTTGCGCTGTACGTCATTTCCTGCGTCGTATGGGTGATACTCAGACTGGCGCGGCTGTTTTAGGGGTGACCTATGTCAGTAACTATCCTGCGCCAGACCGTGATAATGCTCATGCTGATCGCGGTCGGCGTGCTGTGCAATAAAACAAAGCTCATCAGCGAGAGCTCCAACCGCGACCTGTCTAAGCTCGTGCTTCAGGTCGTGAACCCGGCGGTGATCTTCATGTCGTACCAGACCGACTACCGCCCGGAGCTCGCGCGTGACCTGCTGTTCACCTTTGCCCTGTCGGGAGCATCATTCGCGGTGACTCTCGCCCTCGCGTACATATTCGTGCGGAGGAGGGAGGACCGCGAGACCGAGATCGAACGCTTCTCGGCGGTCTACTCGAACTGCGGATTCATGGGCATACCGCTCGCAGACGCGCTCTTCGGAATGGAGGGCGTGTTCTATCTTACGGCATTCATCACCGTATTCAATCTGCTCGCATGGACGCACGGCATCATACTCATCTCCGGAGAGCGGAGCGTGAAGCAGGTCGTGAAGGTATTTTACTCGCCGACTATCATCTCGATAGCTCTGGGACTGATCTGCTTTTTTCTGCAAATACGCCTCCCGGACGTCCCCGCGCGCGCGGTCGGCTACATAAAGGAGCTTAACACCCCGCTCGCAATGATAGTCTCGGGCGTGAGCATAGCGAACACCGATATTCCGAAGCTGCTGAGGAACGCGCGGGTGTACCTCATCTGCGCACTGAGACTTCTTATCCTGCCGGCGGCGGTGGTGCTTAGCATAGCCTTCCTGCCGGTGAACGAAAAGGTGATCGTGACGGTCGCAGTAGCGTCCGCAGCGCCGCCTGCTGCGATGTGTACGCTGCAAAGCATACGCTATGGACGCAACGCCCTTTACGCCTCTGAGATATTCGCCGCGGGGACGGTCCTCTCCGTCGCGACACTTCCCCTGATAGTACGCCTTACAGAATGTTTAACAAATTTATCACGCTAAGTTTGTAAAAAGTGCTGATTTTAATAAAATTTTGCGGAAACTCTTTTAATTTGAGTAAAAATGTGTTATAATGATAATACCTTAGAAAACTAATTGCAGACTATGATCAAACCGACTATAGTTATTATCCCGACGCGTCCGCATATCAGCTCAAAGGCAGGGCTGCCGCTGCGGTACGGTCAGATAGGAGTGCTGAAAATGGAAAAAAGAGGAATCAGTAAGCTCGACCTCAAGAGACGGAATAGAATGCAGATACTTCGCGTCATCAGAGAGTCCGGCCCGATATCCCGTGTAGACGTTGCAAGTGCGCTCGAGATAACAAGGGCTGCTGTCACTATCATCACAAATGAAATGATCGAGGAGGGCGTGCTCGTAGAGATAGGCGAGGCTCCTGTCAATACCGAGAAGCTCCAGAAGGGCAGAAGAAAAATACTCATCGACATCAACGTCAACAGCCGCTTTGCACTCGGCGCGACGGTCGATGAAAAGGAAGTCAGTGTCGGACTCACCAACCTCAACTCCGAGGTGCTTGATAAGTCGAGCATGGTGATAGACGACAGGACCACCAGCAAGGACATCATCAACTACATAATCCGCACGAGCAACGAAATGGTCGAGAACAGCTGTCTCACCAAGGATAAGATACTCGGTCTCGGCGTGGGAGTAGTACCGTCCATGTGGGGCAAGCTGAAGATATTCTATAAGGACGGCGTGCTCGATTTCTCAAGCTTCATCGACAAGCTCTCGAGCGGACTTGACTACGAGATACACTGCGGCAACGCTATCGGACTCATGGCGCTCGCGAGCAACGAGTTCCGCTCGTCCAACGGCTACCAGACCAATCAGGCTTTCATACACAACGGCAATCAGGTCAACCTCGCGATCATCAATAAGAACGAGCTCTCCAACGACTACATCTCCTACACCTCTATGATAGAGAGATATATCGTCAACCCTGGCGGAAAGGCTTATGAGGGCTACCCGAACGGCTCCGTCAAGGCTGAGCTCTCCCGCACGGCTATGCTGAATGCGTTCTACGATATCTACTCCAAGGACAAGACCCCCGTGCTCTACGAGCTCACCGAGGGCGACAAGAACAAGATAGACGTTGACAGCGTGTTCATGGCACTGATGAGAGGCGAGGAGCCCGTAAAGACGGTCGTTGACGACATCATCACGAAGTACACCGTGCTCATCAACAACCTTGCGATAAGCCACTTTGCGAAGAAGATAGTCCTTCACAACTTCAAGCTCAACGAGAAGCAGTTCGACTATGTAAAGCGCGAGATGATACGTCTCGTCAGCGAGGAGATAGCCGACAGAGTAGTGCTGAGCAAGCTCGACGGCAAGAACAACTTCCTCGGCGGCTGCGCACTCATAATACAGGACAACTTCTATGTCCGCGGCGGTATGCAGTCGCAGGTCGGCTGAATATGAAGACAAGGCCCTTCCCACCGGAAGGGTCTTTTGTTTTGCTTACTGAAACGCATAATTCTGCAAATTCTGTCCAGAATATAAGCGGAGGTGTTATGCGTGAAGAAAAATCTATTCGCAGACAACAGTGCAGGAAAGAGCTCAAAGGGCTTTTATTCCGCACTCGGCATAAGTGCGGTGATGATCGCAGCAGCTTGCTTTTTCGCATACGATCAGGGCGAGAAGCTGACTGACAAGAGTCTCATCGCAGAAACGAGCGTAGCTGAACAGGACACCGCAGTAGACCGCAAGGTGACCGACGTCCCAAAGCAGACCACAGTCCCCCAGACCAAGGCTCCCGCGGCGGTGACCTACCGTATCGTGACGACCCGTGCGGCAGTGACAGTCCCCGCAGCGGAGATAATCGTGGACGACCCGCCCGCCGATCAAGCTGAGGCTGAGCAGCCCGCGGAAGAGGTAAATGCGGGGATAAAGCTGGAGAACGTCAAGCCGCCGCTTGCTGACATGAGCAATATCCTTGCGCCGTACAGCGGCGGGGAGCTCGTGAAGAATGAGACGACCGGCTCGTGGCAGACCCACAACGGAACAGACATCGCCGCCGAGGTCGGAGCGGAGGTGTTCGCGGTCTCGAACGGCGAGGTAATCAAGGTCGAGAACGACCCGCTGTGGGGAGTGACAGTTATCCTCAACCACCACAACGGCTATATGACGCGGTATTGCGGACTTGCAGACGACCTTTCCGTGCAGGAGGGGGATATGCTGGTGAGCGGCGACGTCATCGGCGTAGTGGGAACGACAGCAGACATCGAGAGTGCGCTTGCTCCGCACCTGCATATCGAGATGAAGCACAGCGGGAATTATATCGACCCGATGAGCGAGCTCACCTGACCCAGCCGGACTGGTAAGTGTGACGTTCACATAGCAGCATTACGCGGATCCATTGAGGGAGACCCTTTTGAAAAAGGGTTCTCCCTCAAACTCCCTCTCGAAAACTTTCGGTACCAAATTTTCCCTCAGGGGTATACCACACCAATAAAGCTGAATTTTGCAAGGGTTTCTTGTGGTATACCCCTGAGGGAAAATTTAATAATGAAAGACTTTGGAAAGGGGGTCTGGGGTGACTCCCCATAAAATGGGGAGATGTCAGCGGAGCTGACAGAGGGGACGGGCTCCGGTTAGGAGAAAACCTTTCCTCTGCATGGTGTTCTTAACGCAGTTAATTTGTATTGTATCTCCGAGGAGGTTATCCTCGGAGATTTTTGTAATTAGAAAACCCCCAGTTTGACTGGGGGTTCAAAAGAGCTTAAAGCTATAGGGCTTGAAAGAAAAACTCCTTTTGATTATAATAAACTTGCGGCTACCAACTGCAAGAAAAATCAAAAGGAGGTCATTACAAA
>JAFRXR010000108.1 GCA_017443395.1 Ruminococcus sp.
ACACCGTCCGCTCCTCGCAGCCTGCGATATCTACCGTCCTGCCGCTATCAACCAGTTACAGGTAGTCGGTCAGAAGGCTGACGTGAAGGTGTTCGAGATGGGTCAGACTGACCCCGTCATCATCGCGAAGGAAGCACTCAAGTACGCCAAGGACTACGGTCACGACGTACTCATCATTGATACCGCCGGACGTCTCCACGTTGACGAGGCTCTCATGGAGGAGCTCGTGAACATCAAGGCGGAGACCCAGCCCGATGAGATAATGCTCGTCGTGGACGCTATGACCGGTCAGGACGCTGTAAACGTAGCCCAGGCATTCGACGACGCTGTGGGTATCACGAGCGTGCTGATGTCAAAGCTCGATTCAGATACAAGAGGCGGTGCGGCACTGTCCGTACTCTCTGTTACAGGTAAGCCGATAAAGTTCGTCGGCATGGGCGAAAAGCTCGATGACTTCGAGCAGTTCCACCCTGAGAGAATGGCTTCCCGTATCCTCGGCATGGGCGACGTGCTCACCCTCATAGAGAAGGCAGAGAACGTCATGTCCCAGAAGGACGCCGAAAAGCTCGCCAAGAAGTTCAAGGAGAACAAGTTCGATATGGACGACCTCCTCGACCAGATGAAGCAGATAAAGCGTCTCGGCTCGATGAAGAACATTCTCGGTATGCTCCCCGGCGGCGACAAGATCAAGGACGCCGACATCGACGAGCACCAGCTCGTGAGGGTCGAGGCGATGATAACCTCGATGACCAAGGCGGAGCGCGCCAAGCCCTCTATCATCAACCCCTCCCGCAAAAGGCGTATCGCCAAGGGCTCGGGTACGAAGGTCGAGGACGTCAACCGCCTGCTCAAGCAGTTCGACCAGATGCAGGACGTCATGAAGAAATTTACCGGCAAGAACAACAAGATGTCGCTCCGCAAGGCGCGCAAGCAGCTCGCGGGAATGAACTTCGACAAGTTCACCGGCAAGGGCGGAGGAAATCTCCCCATGTAACAGCAGCGGACGTCTGAGAGCGTCTGCGGAAAATGCTCATCAATGCGGTCTCCCGCCGCTTGATATATAATTTCTGATACGGAGGTGAATACACAATGGCAGTAAAGATCAGACTCAGAAGAATGGGTGCTAAGAAGGCGCCTTTCTATCGTATAGTCGTTGCTGATTCCAGATACCCCAGAGACGGCAGATTCGTTGAGGAGATCGGTTTCTACGATCCCACAAAGGAGCCGTCCGTAGTTAAGGTTGATGCTGACAAGGCTAAGGACTGGATCGCTAAGGGAGCTCAGCCTACAGACACTGTTAAGGCTATCCTCAAGAAAGAGGGCGTGCTCTGATAACGCTTCTGCGGAAGAGGAGGGACGATAAGTCTCTGCCTCTGCTCCGGAGAGCTCAGGAGGTATTACTATGAAGGATCTGCTTTATGCAATCGCTGCCGGTCTCGTCGAGGACAAGACCGCCATTAAGATAACAGAAGACGAGCCCGACGCTGAGGGCGTGATCGTGTTCCACCTTTCCGTTGCTCCCGACGATATGGGAAGAGTCATCGGAAAGCAGGGCAGGATAGCTAAGGCACTGCGCACCATCATGCGTGCCGGCGCTGCCAAGAAGGATCTCAAGGTCTCCGTTACCATTGAATAAAGAACAGAAAGCCCGCCGGAGACGACGGGTCTTTTCATATATGCGAGGTGTTTTTATGCTGAAGGGACTTCTCTCCCCTGATTCGTGCGCGCAGTGCAGGCTGTGCTGCGTCTTCGACCGCTATGACGTCTGGGAGACGCCGGTGTTCACTCCGGAGCTGCGCGAGCGTATCCTTGCCGCGCGTCCGGAGACTGAGTTCATCGCGCGGGACGGCGGGTATATGCTCCGCGTCCGCGAATTTGACAGCGAAGGGCTGTTCTCGTGTCCAGCGCTGACTTCGACCGGCTGTATGCTCGGCGACGACAAGCCCTTCGACTGCCGTATCTGGCCGTACCGTATCATGGAGGTCGGCGGCAGGCGGGCTGTCACTATCGCGTCGATATGCGAGGAGCTGTACCGGCGCCCGCTGTCGGAGCTGGTGGGGTTTCTCAAAAACGGGCTCGCGGAGGAGATATTCCGCTACGCCGACGCTCACCCCGAGATAGTCAAGCCGTATTACGAGGGGTATCCCGTCCTGATGTTTGAGAAAAAATAGGGGGCGACCGATGTGAGACGCCGAAGGCGGCGTCTCCTACAATGCCAAAAGCGACCTTGCGGTCGCTTTTTTATTTTTTCACCCTGCACAGGCTCGCCTCGCCGGAGCTGAGGTGACGCTCTGTGCCGTCCGGGAGCTGTACTATCAGATTAGCATTGTCGTCCACTCCCGTCGCGAGCCCGGACATCGTCTGTCCGCCGACCGAAGCGGTTATCTCGTGACCCGTGAGGAGCTCCCTGCGGCGGTATTCCGGCAGAAAGCTCCTGTCAGCGACCTGCCCCAGACACACCTCGAGCTCGTTCAGTATCTCCGCGCAGAGTGCGCTGCGGTCGAGCTTCAGACCGGTCTCGTCCTCAATAGAGGTCGCCACGCTTTGCAGTTCACTATCAAAATCTGACCGCACGCTCCTCACGTTCACCCCGATACCGATGACCGCGTAGTCCAGCGAGCTCATCTCCATGCCGAGTGACGCCTCGGTCAGTATGCCGCAGATCTTCCTGCCGTTCATGTAGAGGTCGTTGACCCACTTTATCTGCACGTCCGCACCGCTCAGCTTCTCGACTGCCCTTGCCGCCGCGACCGCTGCCGCAGATGTTATCATCGACGCGACGTCCAGACCGAAGTCCGGGCGGACTATCACGCTCATGTATACGCCCGTGCCTGCCGGTGAGACAAAGGTGCGCCCGAGACGTCCCTTGCCGCCGGTCTGACGCTCCGCTGTGACTGTCGTGCCGTGTGCTGCACCCGCGGAGGCGAGCTTCTTTGCGGCATTATTCGTAGAATCGACCGCGTCGAGCACTGTGAGCACGCGTCCCAGACTTTCCGTCCGGAGGTGAGGAGCTATCATCTCCGCGGAGAGCTTGTTCGTGCTCTCCGAAAGGCGGTAGCCCGCGGCTGAGGAGGCTATATCGTAGCCGTCGGCTGTCAGTGCCTTCACTGCCTTCCACACGGCATTGCGGCTCACTCCGAGACGTTCAGCAAGGGCGGCTCCGGAAACGAAGCCGCCCTCTGCCTGTGCAAGCTGCTTTAAAAGCTCTTCCCTGACGTTCATTCTATCAGCCCTTGGGAACTCTCGCGATGATACGTCCGGCAAAGTCGTTGAAATTCTGGGTCTGGAGGATTATCCTTCCGGGACCTGTGAGACGTGTGAGGAAGAGTCCCTCACCGCCGAAGAAGATGTTGCCGAGACCCTTTACCGTCTCAATCTCGTAGCTCACGCTCGTATCGAACGCAACAACGTTGCCTGTATCGACCTTGATGACCTCGCCGGGAGCAAGTGTGCGCTCGACCATATCGCCGTCCACCTCAAGGAATGCCATGCCCGAGCCGAACAGTCTCTGGAGGATAAAGCCCTCACCGCCGAAGAAGCCCGCCGAGATCTTCTTCGTGAACGCTACCTTGATATCTACGCTCTGCTCCGCACAGAGAAATGCGCCCTTCTGGGCTATTATCTCGCTCCTGCTGATGTCTACGGGGACTACTGTGCCGGGGACCGTCGAGCCGAAGGCTATCTTCGCGCCCTGACGCTCAGCAGTATAATTAGCCATGAAGATGGACTCGCCGGTGAAGAGTCTGCCGAGGCTGCGTGCGACGCCGCCGCGTGCATTCGTGGACATCTTTATGCCCTCGCTCTGCCATATCATTCCGCCCGACTGGGTGTACATGGATTCTCCGGCATTGAGCTCGAACTCCACTGCGGGGACTGTCTGTCCGATGATAGTGTATTGCATATTGATTCCTCCCTATATTTGGTGCGGACTTTGCGTCCTGAGTTGATTATATCACAATTCTGATCCAAATGCAATAAGAATAAAAAGAAAAGGTCCCCCCTTCCGGGGAGACCCACAGATCAGTTATTCATACCGATCTCGATAGCCTTGAAGTTGTTGCCGATGAGGTGTGCCTTAGAAGCGGGAACTACCTTCTCGATACCCTTCTTCATGGTCTCGAGGGAGAACAGAGAGGTCTCCTTGATGACCTTGCCGAGGAGTATGATGTTGGAGCCGCCCTTGAGCTCGTTGTCGTCAGCGAGCTTGGAGGACTCTATCGGGAAGTAGCTGATGTCCGTGCGTGTCTGCTCAGCCTCAATGAGAGTGCTGTCGTAGAATACCTTTCCGCCGGGACGCACCTCGGATACGAACTTGTCGAACGAGGGCTGGTTCATAGCGATGAGGATATCGGGAGTGAGTACGAGCGGGGAGCCGATAGGCTGGTCGGAGATACATACCGAGCAGTTAGCCGTGCCGCCTCTCATCTCAGGACCGTAGGACGGGAGCCATGAGAGCTCCTTGGAGTCCATGAGTCCGCAGTAAGCGAGTATCTTTCCGGCGAAGAGAACGCCCTGTCCGCCGAAGCCCGCAAGAAGTATCTCAGTTGTCATTACTTCTCGCCTCCTTCTGTATTAGCAAATACGCCTTCCTCGACGTCCTTGTATACGCCGAGCGGATAGTAGGGGATCATCTCGTCCTGAAGTCTCTTGATAGCCTCTGCCGGCGCAAGACCCCAGTTTGTCGGACAAGTGGAGAGCACCTCTACGATAGAGAAGCCCTTGCCAGCCTTCTGGTTCTCGAAGGCCTTGCGGATAGCCTTCTTTGCGTCGCGGATATGCGGAACGGAATCCACTGCAACGCGCTCAGCGTAGGCTGTACCTGTGAGCTGAGAGAGCATCTCGCATACCTTTACGGGGTAGCCTGCGAGCTCAGGGCTGCGTCCGAAGGGAGTGGTCTGAGTTACCTGACCCGGGAGGGTGGTAGGAGCCATCTGTCCGCCGGTCATGCCGTAGATAGTGTTGTTGATGAAGATAACAACGATGTTCTCGCCTCTGGTAGCAGAGTGAACAGTCTCCGCAGTACCGATAGCAGCGAGGTCGCCGTCGCCCTGATATGTAAATACGAACTTATCGGGGTTTGTGCGCTTAACGCCGGTAGCTACAGCCGGAGCACGTCCGTGAGCAGCCTCGATCATATCGCAGTTGAAGTAATCATATGCCATTACGGAGCAGCCTACCGGGCATACGCCGATAGTGTCGCCCTCTATGCCCATCTCGTCGATGACCTCAGCGAGTATGCGGTGAACGATACCGTGAGTAC